>SYHD01000082.1 GCA_005799265.1 Planctomycetia bacterium
GAAGGCGCGCATGCGGGCCGGGCGGCGGTGTTCTGTCGGTTCGCGGGGTGCAATCTGTGGTCCGGTTACGAGAAAGATCGGGCCGCCGCGCTGTGCGCATTCTGCGACACCGATTTCGTCGGCGTCGATGGGGTCGGCGGCGGACGCTTCGAGAATGAACGAATGCTGGCGGACGCGATTGATTCCCGATGGCCCGACTCCTCCGCGCGGAAGTTCGTCGTTTGCACCGGCGGGGAGCCGCTCTTGCAGATGAACGCCGAGTTCGTGGACGCATTGCACGAGCGCGGCTTCGAGATCGCCATCGAGACCAACGGGACGATCGTGCCGACGGCGGGCATCGACTGGATTTGCTTCAGCCCGAAGGCGAACGCTGAACTGGCCCTGTGGTCGGGGCACGAATTGAAGCTGATCTATCCGCAGGCGGGGGCGGAGCCGGAGCGCTACGAGAACCTCGATTTCGCCCACTTCTTTCTGCAGCCGATGGACGGGCCGGAGCGCGCACGCAACACGCGGCTTGCGGTGCGCTATTGCCTGGAACATCCGCGTTGGCGGCTGAGTTTGCAGACGCAGAAGGTGCTGGGGATCAAGTGAACCTGATAGGATCGCGTTCAGGTTAGGCCGATTGCCTGCGTGAAGAGGTTATTACCCTATTTATTACCCTATTTCGTCTCTTGTTACCCCATTTGCCGCAGCCCGTCTTTTATTGCCCGCGCAGGCTGACGGCGTCCTCACACCATTTTTTTTCACCCGAGCGCTAATCGCGTCACCGTGATGTGCCCCGCGAAGCAGAGAGCGACGTCACTGCCGGCGACGCGCGAACGCCCGTGGTAGTTGCCGTCGTAATGCAAACTCTCGGCTTCATCACGGAAGCTCAAAGGCAACGGCCGTGGATCGAGAGGGCAGCGGACGACGCGCGGCTCCGGCTCGCCCGGCGCCACGTGCGGCAGGTTCACGTTCCAGAACGCTCCTTCGACGTGCGGCTCGGCGAGAATCTCCACCAGCACCTGGCGCATCCACGCGCGGGCGCGGTCCCAATCGATCTCCATGCCGCGTTTGCGATAGTGCGAGAAGGCGATGCCCGGTTTGCCGTGCAGGGCGGCCTCGCGAACGGCGGCGACAGTTCCGGAATGATAGACGTCAGTGCCGAGGTTGCCGCCGTGGTTCATGCCGGAGAGCACCCATTCGACTTCGGGGGCGAGCTTGGCCAGAGCGACGCGCACGCAATCGGCAGGGGTGCCGTCGATAGCCCAGCGTTGCTCGCCGCGGCGCATCAGGCGAATGGGCTGATCGGTGGTGACGCGATGCCCGCAGCCGGACAGATGCGTGTGCGGCGCCACCCAGATCGCCGGGCCGAATTCTTGGGCGATCTGGGCGAGCGCCGCCAGGCCGGGAGCGTCGATGCCGTCGTCATTGGTAAGCAAGAATTTCATCGGGTCGGACCTCCTACATTATCATAGCGACCCTCATGCCGCTTGCAGCTTGGCGCTCTTTGCTATGCCGCAATCGGCCAGAAAGGATGTCCCCGAATGCACCCCTGGATCTTGGCCGAGCAAACGCACGCGTTCATCCGCAGCCAGAAGTGGGAGGTCGCTGTGCTCCCCTTCGGCGCGACGGAGCCGCACAACCTCCATATGCCGTATGGGACCGACAATTATCAAGTCGAAGAGATCGGCAAACGCTCATGCGAAAAAGCATTCAACGCCGGCGCCAAGGTGCTGCTGCTGCCGACGATGCCGTTCGGCGTCAACACGAATCATCTCGAAGTGCCCGGCGGCATGGCGCTGAGCGTGACGCCGACGACGCTGCTCGCCGTCCTGACCGATCTGGTCGAATCGCTCAAAGCGCAGGGCGTCCACAAGCTCGTGCTCCTGAACGGCCACGGCGGCAACGAGCTGAAGCCGTTGACGCGCCAGCTGCACCATCGCACGAACGTGTTCCTGTGCGTGTGCGACTGGTTTCGCATCGCCGCGAACGAGTATCCGAAGATCTTCGTAAACCCCGGCGAACACGCGGATGAGATGGAGACGAGCATGGGCCTGGCGTTCTTCCCGGACCTGATGAAGTGCGAGCTGGCCGACAAAGGCGCCGCGCGGCCGACGCGTTTCGACGCCATCAATCGCGGCTGGGTGTCGATCACGCGGCCGTGGCATCTCGTGACCACGAACACCGGCCTGGGCGATCCGTCCGCCGCCAGCGCGGACAAGGGACGCAAGTTGATGGATATTGTCGTTGATCGGCTGTCGGCGTTTCTCGTCGAACTGTCGGCGGCGAAGATGGATGAGCGATTTCCGTATTGATGCCGGGCTCACGTTGCCAGCCCCAGATTCTTCAGCACCTCGGCGCTGCTCGGCACGCGGTTCAAGCAATAGAAGTGAAACCCCGCGACGCGGTTCATCAGCTTCGCGCACAGCTCCGTGCACACCTCGACGCCGAGCTTGCGCACCGATTCGTCGTCGTGCGCGTATTGCTCGATCTTCTTGAGGATCGGCGTCGGCAGCTTCGAGCCGCATAGCGACGTGAAACGCTTGATCTGTGCCGCGTTGAGAAACGGCAGGATGCCAGGCACGATCGGGACCTTCACGTTGCGTTTATTGCGCAGGTAGTCCTCCATGTCGAGGAAGTTGCTCCAGTCGTAGAAGAGCTGCGTGATAAGGAACTCGGCGCCGGCTTCGACCTTCTGGGCGGCGATGTCCCAATCCTGATGCTTGAAGCGCGACTCGACGTGCCCTTCGGGATAGCACGCCGCGCCGATGCCGATGTTGGTGCGGCCGCGGATGAAACGGATCAGGTCGGTGGCATAGGCGAAGCCGCCTTCGGTCGCCTGGAACGTCGCTTGATCTTTGGGCGGATCGCCGCGCAGCGCGAGCACGTTCTCGAAGCCCCGTTTGAGCACGTCGTCGAGGAAATCGCCGAGCATCGCCTGAGTCGAGCCGACGCAGGTGAGATGGGGCATCGACTCGATCCCACAGTTGTCGCGCAGGCGCTGGACGATGCGCGTGGTGGTGTCGCGCGTGCCGCCGCCGGCGCCGTAGGTGACGGAGATGAACGAGGGATTGAGCGCTTTCAGGCCCGGCACGGTATCGGCGAAGAGCGTCTCGATGCCCGCGTCGTTCTTGGGCGGGAAAAACTCGAACGAGATCGTCGGCGCAGGTCGATCGTAGAGGTCGCGGATTCGCAAAGGATACCCCTCCTTGGTTGCGCCGCGCGCCTTGGCGCGGAATGGGAGTGACGGTTATTCATTTTAGCGAAAACTAACGTGACGATGCCACGCACCCGTCCGGAAATCATGGGATATTTTGTTTCGCGACCAACTTGCGATGGGGTACACTGTTGCGCCAAGGTTTTCCTCATTGTAACCGTTCACCCCTTTCCCCGATACTCAGGAAAGAGGGACCGGGGGTGAAGGGTTGGAGCGTCGCGCAACTGTCTGTTCTTCCCCCTCACCCCCGACCCCTCTCCCCCTGAGTACAGGGGGAGAGGGGAGGTGAACGGTTACTCCTCATTTTGCGAGGCATTCATGCTGCGGATACTTCGCCTGTTCGTGTGCGCTGGGATAATCGCGATGGCGTCAACGGGCGCGGCGTCGGCCCAGGGCAAGACGTTCCCGACGGCGGCGGAAGTGCAAGCGCTTTTGCAAAAAGAGCCGATCAACGACGCCAACTGGCCGGCGTGGAAACAGCGTTTGAACGACTGGTTCGGCGATCCGAGTCGCCAGACCGACGCGGCGTACACGGAAGCCGCGCGTTACGCGGGCGGACTCGCCGACGCCGGCGGCCGGTTGCCCCCGCGCTTCGACAAAGATCATCTCGCCTGGTATATGCTGGGGGCGCACTATCTGGATCGCAAGCCGCCCAGGCCAGAAGATCTCACCTTCGCCGAATCGGCCTATCGCAAATCCACCACGATCGCGTCAGGCTTTGCGCGCGGCCATCGCAATCTGGCCATGGTGCTGACGCTGCAAGCCGCCGCGCCCGCGGGCAACGCCAAAGCAGGAATCTTGGGCGGCAATGATCCCCGGTTCAAGGAAGCGGAAGAACACCTGCGTCTCGCAGCCAAGCAAGATCCGGCCCTGGTACTCGATGGTTATTACGGCATGATCGCGCAGCGCCGCGGCGATGCAGCGGGCGCCCTGCGCCGCTTCGAGGAGGCCCTGCGTAAAGAGCCGCTGAACTCCGGCTGGGCCACGCAAATCGCTCAGTGCATCCTGATGGACGCGCAGAGCAAAGAACGGGCATCGCGCATCCAGCCGCTCATCGAGCGCTTTCCGCAGGACGGCGTGCTGGCCTCGCTCTACGCAGTCGGCCTGGCCATGGACAATCGCCCGCGCGACGCCTACGCGGAACTCGATCGCGCCCGCACCTTGGGAACCGATCCGGACCTGATCCTTTCGCCGGGCGTCGTGCGTCAGATCGAGGACGCCGGCAGACCCGGATTTACCGAGCTATACCTGACGATCATGATGTGGTTCGGCATCACCTACGCCGCCGTGATGTTATTGATGGCCGGCGCCGGCTTGACGCTCGCCCTGTGGACGCGCGGCACCGGCGCCCTGCGCCTCCTGGAACGACAGACCCCGGTCGAGCTTGTACGAGACGGACACATCGCGCGCGTTCACGGCGAGACCATCCTGGCGCGGCTCTATGGCTTCACGCTCATGGTCGGGCTCATCTTGTTCTACGCGGCGATCCCGTTCGTCATTCTCGGTCTGCTCGGCGGCACGGCGCTTTTACTGTACGTGATCTTTACCAGTCTGGACCGCATCCCGATCAAGCTCATCTTGATCATTGTCGTCGTGGGCGGTTTCAGCGCCTGGGCCGTGTTCAAGAGCCTGTTCACCCGGCCCGCGCCCGGCTCGTTCGGCATCTTGAAGACCAGCGAACAGTGTCCGCGCCTGCACGCCCTCCTAGGCGAAGTCGCCGGCCGCGTCGATACCGATCCGGTCAACGAAGTTTACCTCGGCCCCGGCGCGGGCATCGGGGTCCACCAGGAAGGCCGCGGCCCGTTCGGTATGTTCGGCGTCAACAAGCGCGTGCTGACGTTAGGATTTTGCACGTTGCGCTTCCTCACCGTCGGCGAACTCAAGGCAATCCTCGCGCATGAATACGCCCACTTCAGCCACAGCGACACCTTCTACAGCCGATTCATCTATCAGGTTCACATGAGCATTCAGGAAGCTCTGTGGGGCATGGCAGGGGCGGGGGGCTGGATCAGCTACGCGAATCCGTTCTACTGGTTCCTGTGGCTTTACTATAAGACCTATTCCCTACTGTCGGCGGGCTATTCGCGTTCGCGCGAATTTCTGGCCGACCGCATGGCGGCCTCGCTTTACGGCGCCGCGCAATTCAAGAGCGCCCTGACGAAGGTCAGCACCGACGGCACGCTGTTCGAGATGACGATGTATGACAACATTACCTCGCTCCTGAACGAACAGAAGGAATTTGTCAACATGTACGACGCCTTCACGCAATATCGCAACGAGCACATGAGCCACGACGAACGCGAGAAACTCTATCTGAACCTTCTGGGTGAGCAGGGATCGTTGTTCGCGTCGCACCCGACGTTCGCGGAGCGTGCGGCGGCCATCGAGTCGTTCCCCGCCGTGACGGACAGCGACGACCGCAACTCCCTGGAATTGTTCGACGACGTGTTGGGCATCGAAAGCGAACTGACGCGTTTTCTGACCGATTACATGGCGTACATCCAGTATCTTCAGGTCCAGGCCGCACAGCAACAGTGACGAATTGTTTGCTTTGCGCCTTTGCGCCTTTGCGTGAGCTTGATTGGATCCTCGTTCAAGGAGATGCAACATGCTTCGACGTGCATTGCTCGTTTGCGTACTTTGCAGTCCGCTCTGCTTGATGGCAGGGAATGCTCAGCAGAAAGACCAACTCCCGCCCGGTCTTGTCGCGCCCGACGTCGTCGCCGAGACCGCCGGCACCGTCGCCTTTCTTGAAGGGCCTGCCGTCGATGCCGCGGGCAACGTCTTCTTCTCCGATATCGCCGGCAATCGCATCCTGAAGATGGACGCCAAGGGGGACATCACCGTCTGGCGCCCCGACAGCGGCCGCACCAATGGCAACTGCTTCGACGCCAAGGGCAATCTCATTTCCTGCGAAGGCAACGAGCAAGGCCCGGGGCGCCGCCGCATCGTGCGTACCGACATGAAGACCGGCGAGCTGACCATCCTGACCGAGAAATTCGACGGCAAACGCTACAACAGCCCCAATGACGTTTGCGTCGATACCAAGGGGCGCATCTGGTTCACCGATCCTTACTATGGAACCAATCGCAATCAACTCGAAATGGAAGTGGAAGGCGTCTACTGCATCGCGCCGGTTATTGTCGATAAAGAAGAAGCGACCAAGGTGACGCGCGTGCTCACGCAAAAGCAGATCCATCGGCCCAACGGCATCGCCATCTCCCCCGACGACAAGACCCTTTACGTCATCGACAGCCATCCCGCGCCGGGCGGCAATCGCAAGATCTGGGCGTTCGATGTCGCAGACGACGCCACGCTGTTCAATCAGCGCCTCGTCTACGATTTCGGCAAAGGCCGCGGCGGCGACGGCATGAAGCTCGACATGAACGGCAACCTCTGGGTCACCGCCGGCATCTCCGTCAAGCGCGGCCCCGGCGAGACGCTCGACAATCCGCCCGGCGTCTACGTCATCTCGCCGCAGGGCAAGCTGCTTGGCCGCATCCCGATCCCGGAGAATTTGATCACGAATTGCGCGTTCGGCGACCCACAGCGCAAGACGCTATACGTCACAGCGGGCAAGACCGTGTACCGTATCCAGACGACGGTGTCGGGATACGCGCTCTATCCGCCGTTGGCCAAATAGCCCGTAGTATTCCTCCCCTCTCCCCCGGAGTACCGGGGGAGAGGGGAGAAAACGCCACCCCACAAGCGGCTTTTACGTGACCTATACTTGGGCATCGTCAAATTGCTCTTTGCGGATTTCGCGCGCGCGTGTAATCTGCAATGAGTGACAAGGATTGGTCTCCCTAACCCGATGCAGGACCCGCATCATGCCGACTTTATCCAAGCAAAATCTCCGCTTCTTCGTCTGGGCGTGCGCCCTTGCCGTCCTTTGGGCGATCTGGCAAAACCAGGCCCTTGCGCAGGGGATGGGCTCCGTCGAGATCGAAGAGCCCGACGACGGTTTCTTCGGCAACCTCTTTCGCAGCATCTTCCTGTTCGATTCCAACGGACTGATGAAGACTCTCAGCAAACCGCAGTACGCAATCCCCGCGTTCCTCGTCCTAAACCTGATCATCTTCACCGAGACGGGCCTGCTGATCGGCTTCTTCCTGCCGGGCGATTCGCTGCTCGTCATCACCGGCATGATCTGTGCGCGCGACGATTGTGGCTGGAACATGCCGTTGCTGCTGGCCACCTTGAGCGCGTCGGCCATCATCGGCGACACCGTGGGCTACTGGATCGGCTACAAGTCGGGACCGAAGATCTTCAATCGCGAGCAGTCGTTTTTCTTCGCCAAGGATCACTTGCTGAAGGCCCAGGCCTTCTACGAGAAGCACGGCGGCAAGACCATCATTCTCGCGCGTTTCGTGCCGTTCCTGCGCACCTTCGCTCCGGTCGTCGCCGGCGTCGGAAAAATGGAGTACAAGCAGTTTCTTAGCTTCAACGTCGTCGGCGGCATCGGCTGGATCTTCAGCATGGTGCTCGCGGGCTATTTCTTGCCGACGCTTCTCAATCCCATCCTTGAGCCGATCTTCGGCACCGGTTTCCGGATCGAAAAGCACATCGAGAAGGTCGTCATCCTCGTCGTCTTCCTGTCGATCACGCCGATCATCTACGCCTACCTGAAGAGTAAGCTGGCGAGCCAAGGCGCCACGCCGGCTCCGACCGAGCCGATGCGCGATCAAGCGTTATGCGCGAAGTAAGTTGACATCCGCAGTGCGAGAATCTGGCCGCGCGGAGGAAATGCCCCTGCTTTCCATCATTCGCAGCATGACGCGGCCCAAACACCTCAACGCGAGATGACGTGACCTTCGACCGGGATGCGCACGAAACGCTCCGGCGAACCAACCATGCGCAGCACCACCGCGTTCGGCTCCTCGAAGGAACGCGCCATGGGCGCACCGGGCGGCACCGTCACTTGCAGCCGCCAGGTGCGGCGTTTCCCCGGAATATTCATTTCGTCGAGCGTCAGCTTCACTTCCAGCCAAGACGGCTCGTGCTTGAACGTCTCCAACTTCATGTCCGCCGGGGCGATCAAATCGATGGTCCGGCTGCTGCCGATAGCTGCCGCGAAGGAGCGGAAGCGAATGCGCTTGTCGTCGGCCGCGCCGCCAATGACGACGGCCCCATCAACCCGGCCAACGATCTCCGGCCCCCTGATGTCCTGCCGTGGTTCGCCATCGAGATGGACCAGCAACTGCCGGTAGAACGAGCCGAGTTCGAGCCGTCGGCCATCCTTGCTCTCTACCACTTTGACGCTGACACGCGCGGCAGAGCGGACGCGCGTGTCGATCTTCTTGGACTTGAGCGATTCTTCGAGGTCGGCGCACTCCTTCGGCGCGAGGGGCCTGGCCTCGATCGTGACGAACGGATCCGTGCCTAGCGTGGTCAGTTTCAGATCGAGTTTCTCGCGCGTCGAGGACCAGGCGTCGAATGCGCCGGTGAGTTCTCCGTTCGGATCGATATCCGGGACCAACACGCCGACGTGAAGACGCGAGGGGTAAAACTGAACTGCGTGTTGGACCATAATCGGCACAGGCAGCACGACGCTCTTGCGAACCGTGTCGCCGGCCGATTGAAACCAGACGGTCGGATACACCTTCAGCGGCTGGCCCGGCGTCTGGCGCGCCACCCAGCCGACGCGAATGACGCCCACCTCGTCCGCCTTCATCGTCAGGCTCTTCGCCTTCGTTTCGTCTTTCGACAATTCGTGCCAGCTCGGCTCCTTGGTGTACGGCAACGGCTCGCCCGGCTGCTCGGCGTGGTGCTTGCTGACGCGTCCGAATTCGTCCGCGGCCAGAACGCTGATATTCACGCTGGCGCAATCGCAAGCACTCGTGTAATTGCGTACCTCGAGGTCGGCGCCGGAGGCATTCCTGATGAGAAAATCGTAGTGTCCGCTCTTGCCCTGTTCGAATTCCTTGTAGCCGTCGAGTCCTTGCGCCGCCGAATCGGCGTCTTTCTTCTCGACCAGACCCGGAGTGCGCCAGATCGCGACCTTCGGCGTGACGAGCAGCAACGGCTTGTCGGTGTTCGGTATTGGCCCGCCTGTGCGCTTGATGCTAGGCAGATACTGGACGACCCACGCGAGACCGCCGATGATCGCCATCAGCAGCACGATGGAAATGACAGAACGCGAAACATCGCCGCGGCGCGATTGCCGGGCGGAGAGTGAATCGTTCGACAGCATGAGTGAATCCCAGGTGTGCCCTTTTCCTCATGTGGTGCGCCGCGCCGCGCCGCGCCGCGAATCACGACGCGGAGCGTCGTGCCACAATCAACGCCTACGAAAAATTGATTGGCGCGGACCGTCTAGGGTCGCTTCTTCATCTCGTCGCGCAGCTGGGCGGCCCGTTCATAATCCTCGTTGGCGATCGCTTGCTGGAGCTGTTCCTCCAGAGTCGCATCGATCTGGTGCTGCTGACGGAGCGACGCTTCCATGTGGCGCAGATGGCGAACCATGCCGTCGTCTTCCATTTCGTCTTCGCGTCCGTACGAGGCATAGAAGCCGCGCATGCGTTCCAGCCCGGCGTGGATCTCGTTGATGGCGCGCTGGGGCGCGTCGTTTTCGACCTCCAGCGCCGCAGCCGCCTGAGTGCGTTGAAAGAGCACGAAGCCGCGATACTGTTCGTGCGCGTGCAGATATTCCTCGCTGGGGGCGTGCCGTTTGACGAAGTCCATGAACGCCAACGTATGATCCGAATCGCGGATTGCCTTGGCGTACTGACGCAGCGCCAACCAGCACATACGGCGATGGTAGAACTGCAGGAACTCGCGGTCGGCGTCTTGACTTTGCTCGTCGTTGAGAACGAACGTCTGCCCCGCCTTGCGCGAGAGCCGGGCCTGCTCTTGCAGATAGTCCATGTAGGTCGCATGTCCGTGCGGCCTGGCGCCATCGGGCCGGCCAGTGGCCTCCAACTGCAGAACGCCGAGGTCGATCCGCAGCTGGATGACCTGTCGGCCGTCACGGGTCTGGATCATCCGCGCCTGCGCCACGCCCGGCTTGTATGCCCAATTTCCCAGGATGAAATCGATATCTTGATTCACTACGTTCACTCCCTTGGGAAAGATCGCACACTCCCTGGTTTTATCATATCTTCCCAGGTCAAGTTCAATCAATACCCATTCCTGGTGAACATTTGCCTCGAAACGCACGGAGCATCACCGTCTTGGATGCCCAGGCGCTCGGCGCGGAGGCCGAATAGCCGTCGGAGTCGCACGAAGCATCAGCTCGTTGACGCCTGTCCCGTATTCGACCTTACCACCTCGCAGTTCCACCGCAGCGGCTTGCCGTCGCGATAGGGCATCACGCCGTGAAATTGCTCGACAACCGGATCGAACACCAACGGCAAAAAATGGCGATCGCCTTCCCAGAGCGGCAGGCTGAGGATGTCGGCAACCACGATCCACGTCAGCATCCCCTCCGGATTCTCGGTCAAGGGCGTGCCGTTCCAGGCGTCGATCAAGAAGATGAAGCCGAACCAATCCGCGCCGTCCTTGCCGAAGCCGGGCCAGTTGATCGTGCCGCGCAGTTTCATGGTGACGCATTCGATGCCCGCCTCCTCACGGATTTCGCGGCGCATGCCGGTGACGATGTCTTCGTTCGCTTCGAGCTTGCCCCCCAGGCCGTTGTACTTGCCGAAGTGGGCGTCATCAGGCCGAGCGTTGCGGTGAATCATCAAGACGCGCTTGCCGTCGGGCGCAAGGACGTAGCCGAGCGTGGCGAGGATAGGCGTGAACATAATGGCTAGTGGCCAGTGGCTAGTGGTTAGTCGCTAGCATTCAACCTATCATTTCACCAATCACTAACCACTAGCCACTAGCCACTCATGCTGTCCATCATCATCCCGACCCATCAGCGAACGGACCTCTTGCAAAAGTGTTTGCGGGCGGTAACGCGGCATGCGCCCAAGGGGAGCGAAATCGTCGTCGTCGATGATGGATCGCCCGCCGCCGCCGCGAGTGCGACGGCGCTGGAGTTCGGCGCGCATCCCGTGCGCTTGCGGCACCGACGCGGTTTCGCAGCAGCGGCGAATGTGGGCATCCGCGCCAGTCGGGGCGACATCGTCGAGATGCTCAACGACGACACCGAGGTGCAAGCAGGCTGGGCCGACGCTGCCCTGCCCTGGTTTGCCGATGAGACCATCGGCGCCGTCGCGCCACTAGTGCTCGTTTGGCCGGACGGCAAGATCATCGACTCGGCCGGCGATCGCTATTACCTCGGCGGCGTCGCAGGCAAGCGCGGACATGGCACGATTCTCCCCTCTCCTCCTGGGAGCATGGTTGGGGGAGAGGGCCTGCCACTGCCGTACACGCAACCCTGCCCCGTCTTCGGAACCAGCGCCGCAGCGGGTTTTTATCGGCGTTCGGCGCTTGCGCGCGTCGGTCTTTTTCCCGAGGAGTTCGGCAGTTACTTCGAGGACGTCGATCTCGCCTTTCGCCTGCAACGCGCCGGCTTTCGCGCGATGTACGAGCCGGCGTCGCGCGTCCTCCATCACGTCAGCGCCTCCTATGGCCGATTGGGTCGATGCTTGATCGAGCGTCAATCATGCAACGAAGAGCGCGTCTTCTGGCGCAACTTGCCTGCGTCGGTTCTGCGTCGAGCCTTGGCGAAGCATCTCGCGGTCCTGCTTGGGAAAGCGTGGCGCCGGCTGGACGAGGGGACGTTGCTGCCGTGGATGTTCGGGCGCTTGCGTGTGGCGTGGGAATGGCAAACGATCATGCAAGAACGTGTCCCAATGCCAAGCGAGATCGATGTCGCGGCCTGGGGCATCGAGGAGCCTTACTGGTCTTGAGGTTGGTTTCGGGAATTCTCAGCCCGCCAACACGCACCAGTTCAACCGATGGTCAGATGGAAGAGATACCCCTCTTGGTGTTGAGATTAATCCATGCTACCATAGCCAATGTGGTGCAATACATACATTCTTCGCGAATAACCGGGAAGGAAACGCGATGTCGCAATCGGTTGTCATCGAATTGGAGATGCCGGACGATCTTGCACAGTTCCGCCTTCCCAACAGCGTGAATCATCGGCTTCAACAATTGCTGGACAAACAAAGCCGCGAAGGCAAGCTCACGTCCGCCGAGCGCCGCGAAGCGGAAGGACTCGTGAATCTCGCGGAGATGTTATCGCTTTTGCGCCTCCGGGCCGAACGAGCCGCTCAATAGTCAGGCGTTGAGGCGGACCATGACTACCATCCCAGTTCGCCTTCGTCGATTGGTGATTCGCAGGGCGGCGAATCGGTGCGAATATTGTCTTCTCGCCCAAGTGGGACAAGAGGCCGCCTTTCATATCGACCATATCACCCCAGTTGCACACGGCGGTAAAACGACGGAAGCGAATCTGGCGCTCGCGTGCATCTCGTGTTCTTTAAGAAAGGGGGCACGGCAAACAGCGCTTGACGCCGAGACGGGCAAACGCGTATCGCTTTTTCATCCACGCCGCGATATCTGGCACAAGCATTTCCGCTGGGACGGAGTTGAAGTCGAAGGAACTTCGTCAAAAGGGAAGGCCACGGTTGAACTGCTCAAACTGAATCGCCCCACCATCGTGGCCATTCGCGAGGAAGAAATCCTGCGTGGGCGACACCCTCCCGAATAACTCGGGATTACTTTACTGCCCGAGCGCGTTGCCAGTAAGACGCAGCTTGGGCAAAGTCGCGCAGAAGAAACCTACTGACGGCGAGCCAGCGCCAGCTGTCGTGATCCGCCCGCAACCGATGCGCCGCCTCAGCATGCTCAAGCGTGCGCGCCCCGTCGCCGCTCGCCGCCGCTCGAGCTGCTTCCGCAAGGAAATTTCGCCGCGTCTCTTCCAGCGTCACCAGCAGCGACAGGTCCGCCTTGCAGCGCCGGCACACCGCGTCGTCATTTTCCGCTTTGCAAACGGGACAGCGCATCGGCATCTCCACTCACGCATCTTCAAGGTAGAACAAGATGTCGCTCAACTCATTGCACGCTTTCGTCACATTCTCCCATTGGCGATCGGTGACCGCGTGGCGCACGGCGTTCAGCATGCGTTCGAGCTCGATCTTGTCCTCCGGCGCAACCTTCTCCAACAATCGCTCCGCCTTTTCGAGGAGCGCGCGCGCCTGCACGGTTTCGCGCTGGCCTTCACGTGGCCCCGGGACCAACACCGGCACTTCGGACGCGAATTCGTTCGGATACGGCTGTTCGTCATCCATTTCCTCTTCATCATCGATTTCGTCGAAGTCCCCCTCCTCCGCGGTCGTCGATTGGTCCCACAGGCGATCGAGCCGCTCGCGCGCCCCGGCAATTTCACTCCCTTCAAAATGGGCAAGAGCGTTTTCGATCGTGACATCCTTCTTCAAGCCGGTCGCCTTTTCCTTGGCGGAGACCTTCAGGATGCCGTCGAGATTCAGATCGCACTGCACCACCAACTGATTGCCGGCCGCGACGTTGGCGAGTCCGGTGATGCGGAAGTTGCCAATGCGATGGTTGAAGCGCACGTCGTCGTTTTCGCCCTGGTAGACTTCGATTTCGACTTCCTTCTGATTGTCATGCACCGTCGAGAACATCTCGCTGCGCGATCCGGGCAACGCCGTATTGCGCCGAATGATTGGCGCGAAGCGGAAAGGAAAATCGATGCCGTGCATATAGTCGAGGCAGCGAATGCCGAGCGAGTGCGGCGTGATGTCAACCAGGACCGCGCCGACGTCTTGCCCTTCGATGAGGGCGGCCTGGATGCCGGCGCCCATCGCGACGCACAGGTCCGGGTTGACCTCCTGATGCGCGGCCTGACCGAGACGCTCTTCCAGCAGCCGCGACACCAACGGCGTGCGCGTGCTGCCGCCGACGAGGACGACCTTGTCAAGCGCGGCCGGCAAGAGCTTGGCGTCTTCGAGGGCGCGCTGGACGCAATCCATGGTGCGCGTCAGGAGCGGCTGGATCAATTCCTCGTATTCGAGCCGCGTAATCTCCATTTGCAGGTGCAGCGCCTGGCCGTCCTTCTCGGCGATGAACTCTTCCTCAAGGCGAATGAACGCATGAAACGAGAGCTGTCGTTTCGCCGCTTCGACCGCGCGCAACAAGCGGGCGCGTGCGTAGACATTCGCGCCCAGGTCGATGCCGTGCTGCGTCTGGAACTGGAGGACGACGTGCTTGAAGAGCAGCTCGTCGAAGTCGTCGCCGCCGAGCTGGGTGTCGCCGTGGCTGGAGAGGACTTCGATCACGCCTTCCTGAGCTTGCACGATGGAGACGTCGAATGTGCCGCCTCCGAGATCGTAGACGAGTATGCGCTGCAGCTCGCTGCTCTTCGGATCGTAGGTCAGCGACGCAGCCGTCGGCTCGTTGAGGATACGCACGACTTCGAGTCCGGCGAGCTCGCCGGCTTCGCGCGTGGCGTTGCGTTGATCGTCGTTGAAGTCGGCCGGCACGGTGATGACGGCCTTCTTGACCGCCTGGCCCAGCTGGGCGCTGGCGCGCTCTTTGAGGGCGCGCAGGATCATGGCCGAGATCTCCTGCGGGCGGTATTCTTGATCGCCGAGCTTGACTTTGACGTCCTGCCCCATTTTGCGCTTGATCGACTTGACGGTGCGCTCCGGCGCGACGACCCATTGATTGCGCGCCGCGTGGCCGACGAGCAATTTGCCGTCCTCGGCTAATCCGACGAACGAGGGCAGGATCGGATCGCCCCCCTCCTCGAAGACGTGCGGCTTGCCGTCACGGACGACGGCGACTTCGCTGTTGGTCGTGCCAAGGTCAATGCCGATAATTGGTTCGGACACGGATGGCTCCTTCCGGGGGACGGATCGGAATTTCGTTTAGTGCCCGTATGGCGCCACGCGAGCGCTAAACGAATACATGGGATTGTATATCAAGGCTTGGCGACGCGCACCTGAGCGTAGCGAAACAGTTTGCCATGCCAAAGGTAGCCGCGGCGGATCTCGTCGATGACCTCGGTGCTCGGCCGGCCTTCTTCGCGGACGACCTCGGCGACCTCCATCGTTTCGGGATCGAACGGCGCGCCGACGCAGGCGATAACCTCCAGGCCTTGCTGTTCCAGGGCGCGCTCGATGCGTTGCAGGCTCATCGCGTAGCCGACGAGCAGCGCGTCGATGCTCTGCCGATAGCGTTGGGTCAGCTCATCGCCGCTGGGACCTGCGGGGAGCTGTCCCCGGCGCCAGGCGTAGAGCGGTGCGAGCTGGGCCTCAACGGAGGCGTCGAGTCCAATCCAGCGTGCCCAATGCGGAATCTTCAGCTTGATAACGGGAGGCGTATCCGGCGCAGGCGTCTGCGGCGCGGGGTCGGCGTGCGGATTGTCAAGCAAGCGCCGCACCTGACGTGCCGCCATGGACAACGCATCATAGGCGTCGATCAACGTCTTGAGCAAGGGTCGCACGAGTTCAGCCTCGGCGCTCTGGCTTCCTTCCTCGAACTGGTTTTGTTGGCGCTGCAGCGTGCCGAGCGCCTCCTGAAGCATGACAATCGTCTGGGCGTTCTGCTCGAGCTGGCCGCGGCTGGCCTTGGTCTGCAAGTTGACTTCCTGCCGCAGCGCAATGAAATTCTGAAGAACCGTGGCGACATCCAGCTCGTGCGCCGGTTCAAGCGACGGAATTTCCTTCGCGTCCTGGAGCCAGGCCCGGAAGTCTCCGAGAATCGCGTCGATGGCTGCGGGGTTCATGGCTTCTGCACCGCGCCGATCAGAGCCTTCAAGGGCACGCGGCGGCGTGAAGTCCGACATGCGAGTTCCTCCAGGATAGCGTCAATGCTATCGCTCTTGCCCGCTTCGAACAGGCGATGGCGCAAACGAGTCTCTAGATCGCGCAGGCTCTCATATGCTTGACGAATGGCAGCGAACTTTTCTGGATGATGCTCCGGCGTAAATTGCTTGACGAGTTCGAGATAGCGGCGCCGAATCGTCTCGTCGTCGCTGTCAGCGGGCAAACCCAGGACGGCGTAGGGGTCGGTCATGAGATGGCGCTCCATCGCGGAGAACGGGAGTCGGGCTCACGCCAAACATTCTACAGATCATCAGGGATGGCGACCATCCGACACGGCCGCTTGCGGCGTAGCACTCGGGTTTGTTGTATCCGTCATGAAAATTTGGTTCCAGTTCCGCCTTCGTTCATCTACAATCCATATCTATCCATCCGATTTCCTGACTGGGCCTTGCCATGCGCTTGATCCTTGCTATTCGTCGATGTGGCATCGCGTTGGCGGTAATTTGCTGGCTAGCGGCGGGGGTAAGCGCGCAAACGCCGCGACCCATCGAGTTCAATCGCGACGTACGGCCTATCCTCTCCGACGCGTGCTTTCAGTGCCACGGACCGGACAAGGCGAAACGCAAGGCCCGCCTGCATTTCGACGTCAAGGAAGGCGCCGGCGAAACGATCGTGCCGGGCGACCCCGAGGCGAGCGAACTTGTCAAGCGGATCACGTCGCTCGACAAGACCAAACGCATGCCGCCCCCTTCGGCCGCGCACACGTTGACCCCCAGGCAAATCGACACGCTCAAGCAGTGGATCAAGCAAGGAGCGAATTGGCAGAAGCACTGGGCGTTTCTGCCGCCGCAACGGCCGGCGATACCGAAGACGAACAGTCAGCGTAAGCTGGCTGATGATCTCGCCCAGGCATGGTCGCGCAATCCCATCGACGCATTCGTCCTGGCCCGGCTCGAAGCGGAAGGGTTAACGCCGACGCCGGAGGCCGATCCAATCACCCTCATCCGACGCATGTCGCTCGACTTGACGGGGCTGCCGCCGACGCCGGGGGAGGTGGATGCGTTTGTGAAGGAGTACGCGAGCGCCAAGCCGCAAGCGGCAGTAGAGGCGCTCGCGGATCGGCTGCTGGCGTCGCCGCGCTACGGCGAACGCATGGCGCAGCGCTGGCTCGACGGCGCGCGCTACGCCGACACCAACGGCTATCAGACCGACGGCGAACGCACCATGTGGCGATGGCGCGACTGGGTCATTGAAGCGTTCAACGACAACATGCCCTTCGATCGCTTCACCATCGAGCAAATCGCCGGCGACATGCTGCCCAAGGCGACACTGGAGCAGAAGATCGCCACCGGCTTCAATCGCAACCACCGCGGCAACTCCGAGGGGGGCGTCATCCCCGAAGAGTACGCCGTCGAGTACGTCGTCGATCGCGTCGATACCACGTCTACCGTCTGGCTCGGCCTGACCGCCGGCTGCGCGCGTTGCCACGATCACAAGTACGACCCGATCAGTCAGAAAGAGTTCTATCAGCTTTTCGCCTACTTCAACAACGTGCCCGAACGCGGCAAGGCGATCAAGTACGGCAACTCGCCGCCGTACATCAAGTCGCCGACGCGCGAGCAAGCAAAGAGGCTGCAGGAATTGACCGCAATGGCCGCGGCGAAGGCCAAGCACTTTCAAGACTTTCAAGGCGAACTCGCGAAGACGCAGGCGGCCTGGGAGATGACGCCGCGCGGCCTCGACATCATCGATTGGTCGTATCAGCGCGGCTTGAAGACGTATCTGCCCCTGACGCTCGGATACTTGGACGACCCGAAAACAAACCGGCTCATCATGCCGCCGGGCCCCAACCCCCAGGGCTTGACGGCCAAGATCTTCGACGGCGAGCGTTTCGTGGACGCCGGCGACGTTGGTGCTTTCAGCTTCTTCGACAAGTTCACCGTGGCCGCGTGGATTTATCCCGACCCCAAACGTGGCGGCACGATCGTCTCGCGCATGGTCGACACCGATCGAGCCGACGGCTACAGCCTCGTGCTCGAAAACGGTAAGCTGCACGTGCATCTCGTCAAGCGCTGGCTCGACGACGCCATCCGCGTGGAAACCGTCGAGACCGTCACGCCTGACCGCTGGCATCACGTGGCATTCTCTTACGACGGCTCGCGCGTCGCCGCCGGCGTGCAGATCTACCTTGACGGCAAGCTCGCCAGGCTGAAAGTGAATCTCGACGATCTGAATCAATCGTTCAAGACCAGCGAACCGTTCCGCGTCGGCGCCGGCGGCGGCAAGGACAAACGCTTCGTCGGCAGCATCGCTCATGTGCGCATCTACGATGACGTCCTTGCCAGCGCAGACGCCGCCGCGCTCGCGAATGCCGATCCGATCGACCGCATCGTTTTCATTCCCGCGCCGAAGCGAAGTCCGGCGCAAGCGCACAAGCTGCGCTCGTACTTCCTCGACGAGAAGGCGCCGGTCCACATTCGCCGCGCCTACCAGGAGATGCTGGCCGCCCGAGATGCGCTGGTGCGCTTCGACGACAGCCTGCCGACCACGATGGTGATGGAGGAGATGCCGACGCCGCGCCCGACGCATTTGCTTCTGCGCGGCGAGTACGACAAGAAGGGCATCCGCGTTTTCCCCGCAGTCCCCACCGCACTGCCGGCGTTGCCGAAGGATGCGCCGAACAATCGCCTGGGCCTGGCGCAGTGGCTCGTATCGAAAGACAATCCGCTGACGGCGCGCGTCGCCGTCAATCGCTATTGGCAGATGCTGTTCGGCGCCGGCATCGTGCGCAGCGTCGAGGACTTCGGCGCTCAAGGCGATTGGCCGAGCCATCCGGAACTGCTCGATTGGCTGGCGGTCGAGTTCATGAATCCAACCAGCCCCGAGCGCAAGCTCGGGGTCGGTGCGACCCCCGGGCTTGCGCCCGAGGCTAGTCGTTGGGACACCAAACGCCTGCTCAAACTGATCGTCACCAGCGCCGCGTACCGCCAATCGTCGCGCGTCACGCCGGCGCTGTTGCAAAAAGATCCCGACAATCGCCTGCTCGCGCGCGGCCCGCGTTTCCGCCTTGCGGCCGACGTCATCCGCGATCAAGCCCTATTCGCCAGCGGCCTGTTGGTTGAGAAGCTCGGCGGCCCATCTGTGCGACCCTATCAACCGGGCGGCCTCGCCAAGGAGCTGACCGGCACCGAAGACTATGAACAAGATCACGGCGACAAGCTCTATCGCCGCGGCCTGTACACGTTCTGGAAACGCACGATCGCGCCGCCGGCGATGATGAACTTCGACGCCGCCAATCGCGAGACCTGCGTGGTGCGCGAGACGCGCACGAACACGCCGCTGCAAGCGCTCAACCTGATGAACGATGTGACCTTCGTTGAAGCGGCCCGCGTGTTGGCCGAACGCGTCTTGAAAGCGGAGAAAGCGCCCGAAGCCCGTTTAGCGCTCGCGTGGCGCCTCGCGGCGGCCCGCTCCCCCAGCCCACCCGAGCTTGCGATCTTGCGAAACGCACTGGAACATCACCATGCCCGCTACCGCGCCGATCGCGCCGCCGCGTTGAATCTCGTCAGCACCGGCGAGCGTTCGCCCGATCAAAAGCTCGACATCGCCGAACACGCGGCATACGCGGCGGTGTGCAACATGATTTTGAATCTGGATGAAGTCATTACGAAGGAATAGGTGAATCCATGGCAACGGGAGCCGTAATCGAAAGACCTGATCTTTGGGAGCGCTATATCATGGCAATGGATGCGGTGACTGATCGACTCAATCGAATCACCCAAACCTTGACCGAAATGGGTGTCCCGTTCGCGCTCGTTGGCGGCCAAGCTGTGGCGCTTTGGGTAGCCAGCAAGGATCCGGCCGCGGTACGCACAACCAAAGACGTTGACATCCTCCTCCAGCGCAAA
The DNA here is from genome assembly GCA_005799265.1 of Planctomycetia bacterium. Lineage (GTDB taxonomy): Bacteria > Planctomycetota > Planctomycetia > Gemmatales > Gemmataceae > SIAQ01. The sequence goes on from SYHD01000082.1 coordinate 19,791, forward strand.
GATTTGCCCAAAGCGCGAGCTGCCGCCACCAAAGCCGGTTTGGATTATTTCGAAGTCCTCGATGTCGGCATGTTCCTGGAACGGACCGATCCGAATCCGCGCTACGGTGTTCACCTCATATGGGCCGGCGAGAAAGTGAAGGCCGAGTCGCTGTTGCCGTCGCCGAACATTGACGAGCGCGAGGAGTTGTCGCCCGGCAAACCCGTAGTATCGCTCGCCGCCCTGGTCCGCATGAAATTGCTGGCGAATCGCGATCAAGACCGCGTGCACCTGCGTGACATGATCGGCGTGGATCTGATCGATCGCTCGATGCTGCAAGGACTACCGGCGGAGCTGGCGGAACGGTTGGACGCGCTGCTTACCGAGGAAGGCCGCTAATCATGTACCCAACAATCAACATTGTGGACCTGCCCTGGGCGGTGATTAGCGGCTGGAGCGTCGTTGGATTGCTTTCTGGAGACTTCTTCACGACGGCCTATTGGCGAAATCTGCCGGGGCGTCAACTGATCTACCTATTGCTCGCAACCATGGGCGCGGCAATCGGCGCCTTCCTTGCGTTGGTCTGCTATACGCTGGCAGCAATCTCGGAACGCGCTGCGAGCCTCTAAGGGAGACATGGTTATGCTTCGTAAACTGGCGAATTCTGAGTCACGCCGCTACTTCCTCCAGCGCAACGGCGTCGGTCTCGGTGCCGCCGCCCTTGCGAGTCTTCTGAACGAAGACGCCGGCGCCCAGCAAACTGTCGGCGGTCTCGCGGGTCTTCCCCACTTCGCGGCGCGCGCCAAACGGGTGATCTATCTTTTCCAGTCCGGCGCTCCGTCGCAGATGGATCTCTTCGACTATAAGCCAGGCCTGCGCTCCCTGTTCAACCAGGATCTGCCCGACTCCGTCCGGCGCGGGCAACGGCTCACCGGCATGACCGCCACCCAAGAGCGATTCCCCATCGCGCCGTCGATGTATCGCTTCGCCCGGCATGGCCATTCGGGGGCGACGATCAGCGAGTTGATGCCGCACCTGGCGAACGTCGCGGACGAGCTGTGCTTCATCAAGTCGATGCACACCGAGGCGATCAATCACGATCCCGCGATCACGTTCTTCCAGAGCGGCGCCCAGCTTGCGGGCCGGCCGAGCATGGGGGCGTGGCTGGCGTATGGCCTCGGCAGCGAGAGCCGCGATCTGCCGGCGTTTGTCGTCATGATCTCGCAAGGCTCCGGCAACCCCGCGGATCAACCGCTTTACGATCGCCTGTGGGGCAGCGGTTTCTTGCCCTCGCAATATCAAGGCGTCAAGTTTCGCTCGACCGGCGATCCGGTGCTCTTCCTCTCCAACCCCGACGGCGTCGATGCAGCCACGCGGCGCCGCATGCTCGACGATCTCGCCCGCCTCAATCAGATGCGGCTCGAAGAATCGGGCGATCCGGAAATCCGCACGCGCATCGCCCAGTACGAGCTGGCCTACCGCATGCAAACGTCCGTCCCCGATCTGACTGACATCTCGCGCGAACCGCGCCGCGTGCTCGACATGTACGGCCCTGAAGTCGAACGCCCCGGCAGCTACGCCTACAACTGTTTGCTCGCCCGGCGTCTGACCGAGCGCGGCGTCCGCTTCGTGCAGCTCTTCCATCGCGGCTGGGACCAACACGTCAACTTACCGCGTCAGATCACGGGCCAGGCGCGCGACACCGATCAGCCGTCCGCCGCGCTGATCCGCGATCTGAAATCGCGCGGCCTGTTGGACGACACGCTCGTCGTCTGGGGCGGCGAGTTCGGCCGCACGGTCTACTGCCAGGGCACGCTGACGCACGACAACTACGGTCGCGACCATCACCCGCGCTGCTTCACGTTCTGGCTCGCAGGCGGCGGCGTCAAGCCGGGCATGAGCTTTGGGCAGACAGACGACTTCTCGTACAACATCGAGGAGAATCCGGTCGAGGTGCACGACCTGCACGCGACGATGCTGCATTGCTTGGGGATTGACCATCGCCGGTTGACGTATCGCTACCAGGGCCGCAATCATCGGCTGACGGATGTGCACGGGAATGTGGTGCGCGAGATTTTACAGTGATCGCATTTAGAGTTCGTGCGGCGTTGCGCGAGCGCTAAACAAATGCAAGAAAGGACATAACGATGCCGCCGCCGGTTCCCGTGGTGCTCCAGCTCGCGCCGTTGCCTCGGACGCAGGTTGGGCCGTTCTTGATTCTCGGCGTGGACAAGGACGCCGACCGCGAGACCATCGAGTCCGCCTGGGCGGAGAAGATCAAGCAGGCGCGGCGCGGGCAGATTAAGACGCCGCTGGAGGACATCAACTGGGCGCGCGAGATGTTGATGGGCAAGGAAGCACGTATCCGCTGTGACGCGGTCGCCCTCAATATCGATACGACCGGGGGAACACTCAAGAAGTTCAAAGAGCGCTACCAGGGCAAACAGCAGGCCGAGATCCGCTGCAAGCCGATCGACACCGAGAAATGGCTCGCTGACTACGCGCCGCCGACGCCCGTGCCGCTCGTGGAGGAGATTCGCTTGCTCGTGAAGCTCCCGGACATTCCGCGCGACGTGCCGGCGGTGCGGGTTATGCTGGAAAGCTTCGTGAAGGAAGCTATCGATCCGTGGCAAGTGCAACTAGATGCTTGATTTTTGGCCGCTTGCGGCGTAGCATTCACCTCCGCGCTCGCTACGCCGTAAGCGGCAACTCGAACAGGGACCATTTCATGAACGACGAATTCAAAATCTCGCTCAGCGCTCCCGCCGATCCGGAACTGCCCACCATGGGCATGTCTTCGGTCTATCGCCTGTTCGAGGCGTTCATCGCGCTGCGCGAGAAAAACGAACGACAACACAAACTCTTCGAGCAGACGCAAAATCGCGCGCGCGATTCTTTGCAATCGAGCTTCAACGCGTTTGCGGGCGACACGCAAAAGGCGTTTCAGAGCCTGCGCCAGGAGATCCTGGGCGAGAAGAAAATCAGCCTGACGCTGCTCAATGTCATTCTCGATCTGGGCATTGAGATGAATCACATTCTCGACTCGCGGCCGAAACACCTGCCGGCGGACCCCGACGGCGACGCGTTGAAAGCGTGGATGAAGTCGCTCGAAGTGCAAAATCGCAAGTTGTGGGACGACATCCGCAAGCTTGGCATCCACCTCTACGAAGCCCCGGTCGGCACGCCGTACAACCCGGCGATGCACGAGCGCGTCGGCAGCAAGCGCGTGGACGGCCTGCCGGCGCTGATGATTGCCGAGACGGTCGAGAAGGGCTACGCCAGCCAGCAGCCAGAGTTCGTATTGCGAAGGCCGAAAGTGATTGTGACGGAGTGAGCGCGAATTTGCTCAGTTCGATTTCGCAGCTTGCTCCGGTGGTTGGTCCGTGGGCGGCTGCGGATTCGGCGGCGGCGGCGGATTGGCGCCGTCGTTGTAGATTTCGCGCGGTCGCCCCGGCGGGCGCGGCGATGCTTTGGTGCCAGGGGGCGCTGGCTGCATTGTAAATTCTAACTCAATGAATTCACCCGTCAATGTGGTTTCATGCATGGCCTGCTCCCTTGCTAGAAGTCCGAGAATATTTCGATCGGCTGATCGTCAACAAATTCCTGATTGCAGTACAACTCGACAACATACATCCCAGCCGCGGGAAAAACGACATTATGCAATTTGATACTCGCATAGTGTGTCTTCATGCGGTCTCGAAATCCTAAAACGAACTCGATACGTTCGTGGAACAGCACTGCCGAATCGGTGGGTGCAATCTCAAGGTGAAACGGAATGTCGCCGGATCCTCCACGAAACTGCGCAAAAACGCATATTTTGGCAAGCTCATACGGAAAACCACCATTCGTGACACGAACATTCTCCCAGAGATTCAGCACCGACACTTTCCCAGAATGCGGATCCCTCACAACATCATCGCACACATAAAGGAGCTTGGCAACGGGAATAATGATCTGAGCCATGCGGAACCTCCTACCGTAAAGACGGCAGCCGTCCACTCACGCCTGGTTCGATCATTTCAGCGCCGCGACAACCAAGCTTGAATTGTGCCCGCCGAAGCCGAAGCTATTCGAGAGGGCGCAGCGGATTTGCATTTTGCGCGCGGACTTGGGGACATAGTCGAGATCGCACGCGGGGTCGGGGGTATCGAGATTGATCGTCGGATGTGCGACGCCGTTCGCGATCGACATCACGGTGGCGATCAACTCGACGCCGCCGGATGCGCCGAGCAGGTGGCCGATCATGCTCTTGGTGCTGGAGATGGCAACTTTGCGGGCATGATCGCCGAAGACCTTCTTGACGGCCAAGGTTTCGGCGGCGTCGCCAAGATCGGTGCTGGTGCCGTGGCCGTTGATGTAGTCGATGTCGGTGGGATTGACGCCCGCGTCCTTGAGCGCAAGCTGCATGGCGCGCGTGGCGCCGGCGCCTTCGGGATGCGGCGCCGTGATGTTGTAGGCGTCGGAGGTGGCGCCCGCGCCGAGCAGCTCGGCGTAGATGCGCGCGCCGCGTTTCTTGGCGTGTTCGAGCTCCTCGACGACGAGGATACCCGCGCCTTCGGACAGAACGAAACCGTCGCGATTCTTGTCGAAAGGGCGGGACGCCAGCGGCGGGTTGTCGTTGCGCGACGAGAGGGCCCGCGCGGAGATGAAGCCGCCCAGTCCCATGTAGGTGATCGCCGCTTCCGAACCGCCGGTGAGAAACACGTCGGCGTCGTCGCGGCGGATGGAGCGCAGAGCATCGGCAATCGCGTCGCCGGCGGAAGCGCACGCCGTGGACACCGCCCGGCTCGGGCCGGCCAGACCAAAGTGGATCGACACGTTCCCGGCCGCTGCGTTCGGCATCATCTTCGGAATGACGAACGGGCTAACGCCGCGTGGACCGCCGCCTTGCAAGAACTTCGTGTGTTGCTCTTCGTACTCGTTGAGTCCGCCGATACCGCTGCCGATGATGGTGCCGATGCGCGTCGGATCTTCGCGGGAGATGTCCAGACCGCTGTGTTTCAAAGCTTCGAGCGAAGCGACCATGGCGAATTGCGAAAAGCGGTCCATGCGCCGGCACGCTTTGGAATCGAACCACTTCTCGGGGTTCCAATTCTTGACTTCGCCGCCGAACTTGACTTTGAAATCCTTGGTGTCGATTAGCTCGATCAGCCCGATGCCGGAGCGGCCTGCGATCAGGCCATCCCAATAGGAAGCCAGGTCACAAGCCAGGGGATTAACGGTCCCCATGCCGGTAATGACGACGCGGCGCGCCATGGTGGGAACGGCTCCTGGAGGACGATCGTGGAACAGGATAGAAGGGCTGAGCATGAGGCCCACAGACTGGCGTCGCTCAGCAGTGGGCGTGGCATATCTAAAGGTTCACGGCCAGGGAATTCAGGCAAATTCCCCGACCAGCGGACGTCGGCCATCAGCTCGACGGCGGAGCGCTGGTGCCGCCCCCGGAGCCTTTTTCTTTTAGCTTCACTTCGATGTAGTCTATCGCCTGGCCGACCGTCTTGATCTTCTCGGCTTCTTCGTCCGGAATGGTGATTTCAAATTCTTCTTCCAATTCCATGACCAGCTCGACGATGTCGAGTGAATCGGCGCCGATATCTTCCTGAAATGACGTGTTGCGCCCAACTTGTTCCTTGTTCACGCCCAAGTTGTCGCAGACGATTTGAATGATACGTTCTTCAGTAGTCGCCACAATCGGTTCCTCCCAAAGCGGCTCGAAAACACCATGATCCAGAACACAGGCGTCCACGGAGCCAACCTGGTTCGCAGCAGCCGAACCGCGGCAAAGGCATGCTACTGCAACGGTTTATGTACCACACGGGGCGTTTGCGAGGCAAGGGCGATTGCTGGGGATCGCCAAGTTGCGCAATCGCGCACAATCCGCGTGAAAGAGAAACAATATGGAGAAATCGGGCAAGCGAAAAGAGGCTGCACCGCTTTCGCCAAGATTGTTTTTCCGTCCAAGGCCACGCGATGCACGCCCTCTTACCGCCGGCCTCCATCCGTGATTGACATGTAAGCGAAAAATGCGGCGGGGGCCACGCAACCCACCAGCACCTGGAGTGCGCCCAGGGCAATACCTAACCACGCATGAAGCGACCCATGTGCTTCCGACTCTTTACTTGCTTTTCTGAGGCCGATAAAGCCAAGCACGATGGGACCGATCCCGAGGAATCCGAGGCCGATAAAACAACCAATCAGCCCAAAGACGCCCCAGTAATAAGCGATGAGCGCCGGCATATTGCGATACGGAATCACTACCCCCACGCCGCCGTCGTTGGATCCTCGATTGTTCGACATGAATTTCCTTCCGAAAAGTAGAACGCCATGCTGGAACTGACTCGATCGCACAGGGATTGAAGATTGGACCAGAGAAACGGACGGAAGTCAACCGGGAATGCAAACCCGCCATCAACCCTCGGTTTCCACACTTCGTTCGCGCACGCTGAATTCGAGCTTCCATTTTTGCTTGCCGTCGCGGCTAATGCACCAGAGCTCCAGTGTGCCGACCTCCGTCACCTTGGCGTGCAGATGGACGGGAACGGTGCGGCCTTCCTTGCCGGGCGCCTCAAGGGTCGTACTCATCGGCGCCAGTTCATCGATCTGGCCTTCCCATTCGTCGAGCAGCGTGCCCACGGTGTCGGCACGCCGGACCGTGGAGCCGAGGAAGCGAAACTCCGCAGGTTCGCCGACGACGAGGCCGAACTCCTGGCCGGGCACGTCGCTTTCGGTCCCTTCCTCCATGCCGAAGGGGACAACACACAGCGCCTTGATCGGCGGCGCGCTGCCGGGCACGGCGGGGAGCGAGGTCTCGACGCCGATGTAGTACGCTCGTGCCGCGCCGCCGCGGATACGAATGCCTTTGCCGCGCCGCACGAGGCCATAGTACGCGGCGCCGCCGGCAACCGCGCGGTCAAGATCGCTGCCGCCGAGTTCGCGAACGCCCGCCTTCGGATTGATCCACTTGCCTAGCACTTCCAACATGCGTGAGCGCAGCGGATTCGCCTTGAAGACGCCGCCATTGAAGAGCACGACTGCCGGTTGCGCGGTTTTCTTCTTCCCCCGTTTCGCGCTCGCTTGTGCCGCCAGAACCTCGTCGTTTCGCGCCAAAAACTGGGCCAGGTGCTTGGTCACGGCTGGATCCGCCGCGTAGGGCAAGCCGATCTCCTGCAAGCCGACGGAGCGCTGCATGCGTGGCTTCTCGTCACGGAGGCATTCGGGAAAGAAGCCGTCGACGAGTACCTTCTCGACGTCCGTGCGCGCCAGCTCCCCCTTGATCGTCCCGCCGATGACCTTGCTGCCGCGGCCGAGCACTGTGATCGGCGCGGTATCCTTTTGCGTGACGAAAACCGTCTCCTTCGCCAGCCGGCAACTGTGCCATAGAGCGTGCATCTGCCCCTGGTCGAGCTTGATCCCCTTGGCCGCGAATTGTTGATTCGCATGATGCGCCAGGGCAAGGTCCATGTTATCGCCGCCCAGAAGGATGTGATCGCCGACGGCAACGCGCGTCAAGACGAGCTGCCCGGCTTCCTCGCTGACAGCGATGAGCGAGAAGTCGGATGTCCCGCCGCCGACATCGCAGACGAGAGCGACGTCGCCGACATCGACGTGCTCGCGCCACTTGTCATGGCTCGCTTCGATCCAGGCGTAGAATGCGGCCTGCGGTTCTTCGAGCAGCGTGATGCGTTCCAGCCCCGCCGCCTTCGCCGCCTCGACAGTCAGCTCGCGCGCCTGGGCATCGAACGACGCCGGCACGGTCAGAATGATGTCTTGATTTTCGAGCCGATGCTCACCGACGTCCTTGGCGATGAGATGATTCCACGCATCGACGAAGTGCTTGAGATAATAGGTGGTCGCTTCAAGCGGGGAGACGCGGCGACCCGTCTCCGGCGCCTTCCACGGCAAGATCGGCGCCTTGCGATCGACGCCGGAATGGCACAGCCATGACTTCGCGGACGCCACCAACCGCGTCGGCACCTGCGAGCCGAACACGCGCGCGAATTCGCCGACGCAATAGTCGCGATCGTTCGCCCACGGCAAATTCAACGCTCCCTTGGGTTGCTCGCTGGGCCCTGGCAGATAGAGAAACGACGGCAACAGCGGCCGCTCCTCGACGACGCCGGGCGCGACGACCTGCGGGATTTTCAGATGCGTCAGCTCGGCCTTGTCCCCCAGCCCGGTGTCGTAATATGCCAGCGCGGAGTTGGTGGTGCCAAGATCGATGCCGACGACGAATCGCGATGCGGCCATGCGTGTCCTCTTCTTCGTTTAGAGTACACATGGCGCCATGCGAACGCTAAACGAATGCTTGTTTCCCTTATTATAACGATGTCTCGCGTTACGGACGCAACAAGTTCGCGGTTCTCGGGGCGGGAGTTCATATGAATAAGACCATGATTCAGGACATTCTCGCCAAAGCCAGCGCTGGCGACCGTCTCACCTTCGACGAGGGAGTCGCGCTCTTCGAATGCCGGGACCTGAACGCCCTGGGCCGCGCCGCCGACGCCGTCACGCGCCGTTTGCATCCGGAGCCGTTTCGCACCTACAACATTGATCGTAATATCAACTACACGAACGTATGCGCAGCGGTGTGCGATTTCTGCGCGTTCTTTCGCAAATCGGGGGACGCCGACGCTTACGTGCTGTCGCGCGAGGAGTTGTACAAGAAGATCGACGAGACCATCGCTCTGGGCGGTGACCAGGCGTTATTCCAGGGCGGCAACCATCCCTCGCTCAAGCTCGAATGGTACGAAGAGTTGCTGCAAGATCTGAAAGCGCGCTATCCGAAGTTCAACTTACATGCGTTCAGCGCCCCGGAGATCTGGAACTTCGTCAAGCTCAACAAGCTGCCGTTGCGCGAAGTCCTCGAACGTTTGAAAGCCGCGGGCATGGGGAGTTTGCCCGGTGGAGGAGGCGAGATCCTCGTGGATCGCGTTCGCAAGGCGATTACCCTCAACAAGTGCTTGACCGACGAATGGCTCGACGTGCATCGCGTCTGGCACAAGCTCGGCGGCCGCTCGACCTGCACCATGATGTTCGGCCACGTCGAGACATTGGCGGAACGCATCGAGTCGCTTGACCGCCTGCGCCAACTGCAAGACGAAACGCACGGCTTCACCGCGTTCATCTGCTGGACGCTGCAGCCCGAACGCACCGACCTCGCTCATATCGCGCCGACCGGATCTTTCGAGTATCTGCGTACGCAGGCAATCGCCCGGCTCTATCTCGACAACATTCCGAACATCCAATCATCGTGGGTGACTCAAGGCTTGAAGGTCGGCCAGCTCGCGCTGATGTTCGGCGCCAACGACATGGGCAGCTTGATGATCGAGGAGAACGTCGTCGCGTCGGCGGGGACGGTGCACTATCTCACGCTCGAACAAATCAAGAACGCCATTCGCGAGCTGGGATATGTGCCGCGGCAACGCAATGTCTTCTATGAGCATGTCGATCAAGCGGTTCCCGTTTAGCGTTCGCGGTGAAGCGTCAGTCACCCGGCGCTTCACCGCGAACGCTAAACGGGGAATCGGATTAGCCGCGCGGATGAAACTTGCGATGCACCGACTGCAAGCGCGAGCGATCGACGTGCGTGTAGTGCTGCGTCGTGCGAATGTTGGCGTGGCCGAGCAGCTCCTGCACCGTGCGCAGGTCCGCGCCTCCCGCCAACAGATGCGTCGCAAAGCTGTGCCTCAGCGTGTGCGGGCTGGCCTTCATGCTTAAGCCAGCGCGGCGAACATACTTCTTGACCAGAATCCACAGCATCTCGCGTGTCAGTCGTTTGCCCAGCTTGCTGACGAAGACCCAGGGAATGTCCTTGTCCGCCTGGGTCAACACGGGGCGCAAGTCTTGCAGATAGATCTTCAGCGCCGAGATGGCCGGAACGCCGAGCGGGACCACGCGCTGCTTGCTGCCTTTGCCGGTGCATTTGCAGAATGCCGAATCGATGTGCAAATCCGCAAGTTGCAAATTGACGACCTCCGAGGCCCGGCTGCCCGTGGCGTACAGCGTCTCCAACAAGGCGCGGTCACGCAGGTAGAAGCGATCCTCGTTGCGCGGCGCGTTCAGCAACTTCTCCACGCTCTCCGGACTCAAGACGTGCGGGATGCGCTCCCACAGACGCGGCGACGCCAGCAGTTCGACGGTGTTCTGCTCGACGCGTTCTTCGAGCCGCAGAAAGCGGTAGAACATCTTGGTTGCGATGAGATTGCGCGCAATGGACGGAGGCGCCAGGCCGTCTTCCTTCAAATAAGCAAGATAATTCGTCAACTCGCGCACGCTCGGCTTGAGATAGTTCGGCAAGGCGCCGGTCGCGCTCCAATCGCGATACTTGACGAGATCCGCTTCGTAGGCGAGCACGGTGTTCTTCGCCATGCCGCGCTCGGCGGCGAGATAATCGCGAAAGGCCTGCACGTCGGCGTTCAGATTGGCGAGTTGCGATTTGCCGGCCATGCCGAGGTCTCCGAGGTGCGCATCGTCCCACCTCGGAGACATCGGCAGCGGCAGGCGGGCGGATTCAGCAAAATCTCACGCGCAGGCGCAAAGGCGCCAAGAAACGTCGGCATAGGTTGTCCACTCGACTCAGAATTGTCTTTTGCGCCTTTGCGTGAGACCTAGGTTTGCTCACTTGAGCAAGTGTCTTAGTATCGGCCGCAGTTGCAAAAGGGCCCGCCCGCGATGGCTGAGGGCGTGCTTGACGCGGCTGCTCAGTTCGCCAAACGTCTGATGATACTCGAGAATCAGGAAGTAGGGATCGTACCCGAAGCCGCCTGTGCCGCGCGGTTCATTGATGATGCGGCCATGGCAGCGTCCCTCGACGACGGCGTGGACGTGCCCCGACGGATCGGCAAGGGCTGCGGTGCACACGTAGTAGGCGTCGCGTTTTTGTTCCGGCAGCGGCGCGAGCTCGGCGAGCAGCTTGCGATTGTTGGCGGCGTCATCGCCTTGTGTGCCGGCGTAGCGCGCCGAGAAAACGCCTGGCTGACCGCCCAGCGCCGGCACGACCAGCCCGCTGTCTTCGCCGAGCACCCATTGCTTGACGGCAATTGCGGTTTCCGTCGCTTTTTTGCGCGCGTTGGCCTCGAAGCTATCGCCGTCCTCGACGACCTCCGGCGCCTCGGGATGCATCGATAGATCGTCCAGCGTGAGGCCGAGATCGCCGAGGATCTCTTCGATCTCCTGGCGTTTCTTGCGATTGCGGGTGCCGAGCACGAGGATTGCCATGGGATTTTTCTGCCTTGAGTCTTGTTGATCGTCGCCAGTCATTTTAGAGTAAATGGGATAGGACGAAACCGCCCGACATTTTGACGCGAACGCCAAGCCGCACGCGGCTATAACAGGATGATTCCCTCGAATGGATGCCCCCCAAAAACGCAAGCCCGCCAAGAGCAAAGCCACCGCGCGCATGCGCAGTCCCGAGCGCAAACGCCAATTGATGGAGCACGCCAAGCACCTGTTCGTGACGCTCGGCTATCAGCACACCACGACGGAGAAGATCGCTCAGGCCGCGGGCGTCACCGAGCCGGTGCTGTATCGCCATTTCAAGAGCAAGAAAGCCCTTTTTATCGAAGTGCTCGACGACATCCGCATGGCGACGATCCATCGCTGGCAGAGCGAGGCCGCGCCGATCAAGGACCCGGCGCAACGGCTGGACGCAATCGTCGATCTCTTTCTCGGGGCCCAGAAGGAGCACGCGGACGACTTTCACATCATGCACCGCAGCCTCGTGGAGACCGACGACGCGGACATCGCGCGCACGCTGCGGATTTTTTATCTCGACAGCGAGATGATGCTCGCGCAAGTCATTCGCGAAGGCCAGGAGACCGGCGCCTTTCGCAAGGAACTCGACCCGCGCGTCGGCGCCTGGGAGTTGATTCGCACGGCGATTGGCTACACCCTGACGTTGCCGCTCGGGATTCCGATCTATCAGGAGAAGGATTATGTCTCCAAGGCGATTGAGTGCATGTTGACGTGCCTGAAAAATTAGCTCCCCTCTCCCAGACGGAGAGGGGCCGGGATTGAGGGCAGAGCGCACGAGCGTTTGACGTCGCACCCTCACCCCCGGCCCCTCTCCCA
>SYHD01000083.1 GCA_005799265.1 Planctomycetia bacterium
CAGATCGGCACGCTGACCGAGACGCTCGACGTGATCGAGCAAGCGCGAAAGGCCGGCTACCGCTGTATCGTGTCCGCACGCAGCGGCGAAACCGAGGATAGCACCATCGCAGACCTGGCGGTTGCGACCGGCGTCGGCCAAATAAAGATTGGATCGATCGCACGCAGCGAAAGGCTCGCGAAGTACAACCAGCTCCTGCGCATCGAGGAGCAGATGGGGCCGAACGCGCCGTTTGCCAAGTGGCAATCAGTGTTTAGCGATCGCGTGGCGCCATGCGAGCGCTAAACGAATTCACCCTTGGACCAACGCAGCCGCCCGCTTCGCCACCTCGTCCGGCAACGGCATGTTGCGAAAGCGCACCACGTTGTCGGGCAGGTCTGCGAGTTCGGCTTCTTCGACGTTGAGTTGATCCGAGATTGCGACGATGAACGGGGCGCCTGCGTGCTCCTTCAGCATCGCGAGATGGCGCTCGGCGCTCGAACGCCGCCAGAAGCCGAGGATGTCGAGCAGGACGACGTTGCCCGATTTGCGCTGCACCAGGCGATAATCGGGGATCCAGACGTTATTGCCGAGCGGGATAATCTCCGTCTCTTCGCTGATCTCCCAGTCATCGATTTTTTTTCGGAACAACTCGACGAACATCGACGCCTCCGGGGGCACGTACGCGCCCGTTTCCGTTTGATGCGAGACCAAACCGTCCTCGTGCGAGAGATGAAACTGTTTCTCTTTGCGTTCCGGGCCCCAGCGCAGCTTGGCCTTCAACTCGAAATGCTTGCACAAGAGCAGCGTCGGCAAGAACAGGGCGAGCTGCAGGCCGTATTTCTGTGTCGCGCTGAACAGGCTCAACGGGCCGTCGAGGTGCAGGCGGTACGTATTGGCATCCCCCTCACCCCCGGCCCCTCTCCCCCGGTGGGGCGAGGGGAGCAGTTCGATGTTGCAGATGAGCCGGTGAAATTTGATCTGGCGAAAGAGCTGCCGAAAGCGCGCCGGCGTCTCGCCGCGCAGGGCGACTTCGATGCCGGTGGCGCGCAGCAGAATCGCCTGGGCGAGGGCGACGTTGTAGCGCTCCAGCAAGCGTTCGGCCGTCGTATCCTTGAATTGCGTGAGCCGTTGCTCACTCTTGAGATCGGCGAACAGGCTGGTTTCGACTTGGTGCGGCTCCGCTTTCAGGTCGTTCGCGACGGCCTGAATGATCTCGTCGCGCGCAAACGATTGGCCGATCTCTTCTAGCGCCTGCTGGCGTTTCTTCGCGGCCGCCAGGAAGACGGCGGCGCGCACTTCGTCGGGCGCGAGGCTCGCTTGCACGTCGAAGTCGCAGCGGTCTTCGAGCAGCTTCGCCAGGCCGTTATGGATCAAGGGCTGCGGCAAAGCGCCGAACAGCTCGTCGATCTCCGCTTCGAGTTGCCCGCGTGCGACGCCGTTGCTCGAGCGAAAAATCGCCAGCAGTTGCTCCGCGACGTCGAGCCATTGCGGGTCGCGCGCGTCGAGATACTGCGGCACGATGTGATCGCGCGCAAAGCGAACGCGAACCATCTTACCCGTAAGCATCGTGCTGCCTCCGCCGTTCGCTGGTGTACTCCTCCGCTGTGTTGCGCGAAACAACTTCGTAAAGCAGCGCCTGCTTGTCGCCGTGCTTACGCAGCAATCGACCTAAGCGCTGGACATGCTCGCGAACGCTGCCGGTGCCGCTCAGGATGACGCCGACGCTGGCCGCGGGAACATCGACGCCTTCGTTGAGTACCTGGCTCGTCACGACGACGTTGTACGCGCCGGCGTGAAAGCGTTCGAGGATCTGCTGGCGTTCGCGCGTCTTGGTCTGATGCGTGATCGCGGGCACTAAAAAGCGGCGAGCGATCTCGTAGACGCTGGCGTTGTCGTAGGTGAAGATGATGGTGCGATCCAGGGCGTGGCGGTGCAGCAGTTCGTCGAGCAGGTTGATCTTCGCGGGGGCGGCGACGGCGAGTCGCTTCTGCTCGCGATACGCCTGAAACGCGGCTCGGCCCTCCGGCTGGCGGCACGTCTCCTGGATGAAACGCTGCCAGCCCGCGGGGGAGCCGATCGAGATGCGGTGCTCGAGCAGGAACTGGCGATACGTCGTCCGGGCCTGATCGTAGCGTTCCTTCTCTTCCGGCGTCAGTTCGACATCGACGCGGACGACGCGATACTCCGCCAAAAAATCGCCGGCGAGCTGCTTGATCTCGCGGCGATAGACGATGGGACCGATCAATTCGGGATAGAGCGAATCGCGTCCATCGGCGCGCTCAGGCGTCGCGGTCAAGCCGAGGCGATACGGCGCGATCGAGCCGACAGCGGCGAATTGATAGCTCGCGCTCGGCAGGTGGTGGCATTCGTCGAACACGATCAGGCCGAACTTGTTGCCCCAGCGTTCGAGATGGATGTACGCGGAATCGTAGGTCGTTACGGTGAGCGGCTGGAAATCGTAGGAGCCGCCGCCGATGAGACCGATCGCCGCCGGCCCCGCAGGTTCGCTTCGCTCACCTGCGGGCTTGGTGAAGGCGCGAAGCAGTTCCCCGTACCACTGATTCATGAGCGGAATCGTCGGCGTCACGACCAGCGTCGGCCGGCCGACATGCGCGATCGCCAGGAGCGCGACATGCGTCTTGCCAGTCCCGGTCGGCAATACGACGACGCCGCAGCCGCCTTGGTTCCACCAGGTCGCGAGCGCTTCCTTCTGATGCGGAAACGGCGCGCGCGTCGATGTCAGTTTGCACGCGAGCGGCTGATAATCGCGTGCTTCGTCGGTGAAGTCCTGCTTGTTCTGGCGCAGCGCTTCGACGATGGCGCGATAGTGTCGCGCTTCGGTGCGATGGGCGTTGATGCGTAGATCGAGCTGGACGCCGGGGAGCGATTGCAGGACGGCATCGTCAGCGCCGTTGAGGATGAGCGTGCCGGCGTCGAATTGGATGCGCAGGGGGTCGGACATTGTATCATTCTACTCAACAAGCCCGCAGCGCAAGGGTTTAGACTTGAACCCTTGCTTGCGCTGCAGGCTTGTTGAGGAATCGCGTCAAACGTCAATTCGGATCCGCCTTAAACTTGAACGCCTTGCCGCCGATGATCTGGTCGCTCGTGATCGTCGGGGCCACGAACTTTTCGATGTGCTCGACGATCAACTCCGTGCCCTTGTAGTGGTTGACGTACGGCCACGACTTCGGATTGTACATCGTATCAGTCATGTCGCGCATTAGGACGACGTTCTTGCCGTTTTTCACGAGCTGCCGAAGGCCGAACGGGCGGCCCAGGACGCACATGTTGGTGTGGACGCCGAGGATGATGACGTTGTTGATCTTGCGGTCTTCGAGGACGTTCCAGACTTCGACGCCGGAGTCACTGACGATGTCGATGTCGTGCATCTTGAGCACGTCATATTGCGACTTCCAGGGGTTGCCCGGCTTGCGGCCCATCTTGATGAGGGCTTGTTTGTGTTTCTCTTGTTCGATCGGATCGCTGTCGCAGCCGCCGTCTTTTTGATCGATGGGGTATTTGCCCTTCTCCTCGGCGGGGATCATGTGGCACCAGACGCCGATGTCCTTGGGGAGGTTCTTGGCGGTCGGGGCGTCCTTGGCGCGTTTGCGGCCGGGGTGGTCCTTGTAGGCGTCCATGCAGCTCGACGGCGCGTGGATGATGGTCATGCCCATGCCGCGGCACTTTTCGATTACCTGGTTCATGCGCGGGGCCACCTCGACGACGCGCTGAACGGCGTTGTAGCTGTGGTGCGTGTCCCACATGTCGACGACGATAACGGCGGTACTTTTCGGGGACCACTTGGCGCTGACCTCGACGGGGACGAAGACTTCGGTCTTGTCTGCCTTGCCGGGCTGGCGCGTACGCAGCATCAGCGCGAGTTCCTTTTCGCCGGCGTGGAGCGGCGCGAGAGAAAGACAAAGGAAGGAGAGAAGTAGGAATGCGCGGTGCATCGGATCTCCGTTTTTTTGGCCGCTTGTCGTTTAGCGCTCGCAGTGATGTGTCAAGTGATTGGCGTTACATTGCGCGAGCGCTAAACGGCGTGCGGCTGGGTTTACTTGCTTGAACTGAACGCTTTGGATTCGGCTTGGACCTGGGCCTCCTGGAAGTCGCCCGTGTAAACGAGGAAACGATAACGGTACGTCACGCTCTCGCCTTTGCCGAGCTTCCAGGCGCCGGCGCGGCTCGGCGCGGGGCCGACGCCGAGCTGGCCATCGACGCGCCACGGCAGCGGCATGTGCGACATCACGGCAATATGGGCAGGATCCTTGCGGCCATCGACCGACATGCCGATATCGACCCAGCGGGCCTTTTGTCCTTCGCATTTGCCGTTGACGTGGCCTTCGCTGTTGACGGCCTTCGCGCCGGGCTGATTCTTCCACGGCATGCGGATGAACAGGCCGCCGTAGTCGTACTTGTCGAACGTGACATCGACGTTGGCTTTCGCGGTCCAGGTCAGGTCGATGAGATACGTTTGCGTGAAATCGCGGAAGACCCACGCTTGCGTTTCGACGAGCTGGGCGTTCTTGTCTTTGTCGAGAAGCTCATAGCTGCTCGTGAAGGAGACGCCTTCGGACTTCGCCTCGTGCTTGAAGCCGATGCGGCGAAAGTGATCGGCCCCGCGATTGTGAAAGTAATCGCGGCCATTCACTTTCAGGAAGCCGACGTAGATGCCGGTTTGATGCTTGTGATGCCCGGGGCTGAACTCGGTGAGGACGCCCTTGCCGTCGGGCGCGTGGAGCGGATGGACGTAGGGGCGGCCGTCAACAGAAGCGTTGAAGGCGAAGATGGGCGTCTCGATGCCGGGGCGGAAGATGGCGATGCCGCCGGTTTTCTGCTCGACCACGCGGACGTTGGCGTCAGCGTGGGCGACGATCGGCAAACTCAGGAACATCAGCACGAGAAATATCCGCGTCATGGCGTCGGCTCCGCGAGAATCGAATTGCAGGGTGGTATTGTACATCGCGCCGACCGCTTTGCGCCATGAAAAAGCGAAGGACGGCTCAGGTGAGCCGTCCTTCTCGGGTTCGATGCGATACGATGCGTTTGCCGAAATCAGTCTCGGCCTAGAACAGCATATACGCGCCAACCATGAGCATGAGCATTTCCTTGCGGTTGCCTGCGTCATAGGGCCGGCCATTACCATCGAACCAGTCGTATCGAATCTCGGGACGAACCATCAGGTTCTTGCTGCCGTGCGGGGTCCAGTTCAGGCCGGCATTGACGGAATAGAAGGTGCCGTTGTAGGGACCCGTATTCGGGTTGCCGGTGCGAATTCCCGCGACGATACCACCCGGATCGCGGAAGATGTCCGCTCTAATGCCAAATTTCAGGTTGTCGTTGATCTTACGGAAGAGGTAGGGGCTGAAACCATAGTAGGTGGAGGCGCCCAACCCCTCATTTTCTTGAACGCCAAGGGTGAATTCGTGAACCAACTCCAGACATTCGCTGGCCTTGTAATAAGTGACGTTGTTGACCAGAGTACGATTGCCATAGTTGGCCCCAAGGTTCTCAGGCTCTTGGCCGATGAACATCTGGAAATTGTTGTACCATTTGCTCTGGTCGGCTATGTATTTGGCGCCGAAAATGAGGCCGGCGCTATCAAGCTGGCGATCCAGGGCGCCCCAACCGTTGACAACGCCGAAGTAGGTGGCCCAGTTGTCATTGGGATTGTATTTTACCATGCCGCCCCAGTGATCGAAGGGCTGGCCGTTCATGTAGCTGTACGGCTGCGTATTGAAAAAATTCCCGTTGGCCGGCACGACACAATGCCCGATCGGTGTCCAAAAGTGCCCCAAGACCAGGGAGAGCTTCTTCGTGCCGAATTCTGCAAACAGCTGGGGAAGCGCGAGGCCATAGTCCTTACCGGTATTCCAATTTTGCGTGCCTGGGCCGATTAGCCTTCCCGGCCGTAGTTCCCAGCCAAAGCTTTGGCTGGCGTTGTAGTCGTTGCCATACATGAGCGTCACGCCGCCGCCGAGCGTGAAAGTATCCTCCATGGCCCGGTCGATCGACAGATAGAGTTGGTTGAGGAAGACGCCTTCCTGGTCCGACATCGTCAAAGGCCCGTTATAGCGGGTGCCGTTATTGAGCGGGTTGACGTTGGCGGTGCCGTAGACAAAACCGGTGACGGTGTAGCCGCACACGGGTTTCTGGATGAAGCGCCAGGGGCCTTCGTCCTTGTCGCCGTTGCCGTTCTTGTCGTCTTTGTCGTCCTTGCCATTCTTGTCGTCTTTGCCGATCTTGGCTTCCTGAGAATGTACGACGGAGATTGGCGTATTCACAACCGGGACGGAGCCAATGGCGGGGCGGGAGACAGGAATCACTGGTCCGCCGGCATTGGTTCCAACGCCGTCGCGAGTTTCCTTGGCGGAGGGTGTGCCGACGACTTCGACCGGTCGATTGACCGATGGCAAGACCTTCACCGGAGCAGACTCCGCCTGGATCTGCGGCGATGGATTTTGGCCCACCACCAACACTGCGAATGTACATGCAAGCGCGCCGAACATTTGCTTCCTCCTACTTGGTTTTCAAGAGCTTGTCGCTACCTGAGTCGGGTTGGTCCTTGCTTGTCTGATCCTTTTTGAGGCTACGTCGCAATGCGACATGTATCCTCAGAGAGGGCAAAACAAGCCGAGGGGGGGTATGGAAACAATCCACGCCAACCTCCGGAAAATTCGTTTACGCCAATCGTATCGGTCAGTCACGATTCACAACTGCACATTGGACATAGATCTGATAAAATCAGATTTGGCCCGGAGGACATTACAACCCGCATAGAGAGGACAATTTGCCCATTTTGAGTCGATTTCGACTGTTGTCCAGGGGCAATCCAACCATAAACAGAGACCAGCCGCCGCATCCACGTTGGCAGCGATTAGCCCCCAAACCCATAAAAAGACGCCGCGCGGGTCGAAGGACTTGTCCATTGTTACCGTTCCCTAACACACAGCGTTACAGCCACTTCAACAGACGCTCAGAAATAAGGCATCAATGCCCAGAAGACATGCACCGAAAAATATCGTCAAACACAATTTTTTATCACAAGTGTATATTTATATTGATCTTATGATTTATAACGTTAAATATAATAAAACCGGCACAAAAATTGCTCCTTGATGGCGATCCTTGTTCAGCATCACTCTCCTCCGGTCAGCGTGCGCGCTCGACCGTGGACTGACACACCCTGGAGCAGCTCATGGCGAAACCTTTGCGAGTCGGAACCGTTTTGGCATTAGCGATTTTCGCATTTCTATGGGGATCGTTTGCCACGGTTGCCCAGGAGAAAGCCCCTGAGAAAAAAGCGGAAGTCAAAGACCCTGTCAAGGAGGTCGATGCCAAGGTCGACAAAGTTGATGCCAAGGCAGACAAGATCGATGCCCGAGCCGGGGATGCTCAAATCCGCGGCGACGTCGCCTGGATGCTGATCTCGTCCGCGCTCGTCATGCTCATGGTCCCGGGCCTTGCCCTTTTCTACGGCGGCATGGTGCGCCGCAAGAATGTGTTGGCGACCATGATGCACAGCATGATTTGCCTTTCGATAGTTGGCGTATTCTGGATTGGGATCGGCTATTCCCTGGCCTTTGGGGATCCCTGGCTTACGATGCCGAACGGAGCTAGTCTGCTAGGCTGGAGTTCGGAACTCGTGTTCTTGCGTGGCGTACGGCCCGACACCATGGTTCCTAATCTGAACATTCCTGTTTATCTCCACATGGTTTATCAAGGCATGTTTGCCATTATCACGCCGGCCCTCATCAGCGGTGCATTGGCCGAGCGCATTCGGTTCCGTTCCTATCTTGCCTTCATCATGATTTGGATGGTCGTCGTATACTGCCCATTGGCTCAATGCGTTTGGGCAATGAACTGGAATTGGGGCCATAACCTGATGGATGTCCCCAAGACTACCGCACTCGAATTGGTGGCAGCGGATGAAAAGGCGAAGCAAACGACCGTCGACGAAAAAAAAGCCAAGCTAGAGAAGTCGGCCACTGACGAAACAGCGAAGCAAAAAATCGCGGACGACTACGAAAAAGACAAGCAAAAAATCACGGATGACTGCGAAAAAGACAGACAAAAAATCACGAAGGATTACTCCGACAAAAAGGATAAATACGTCGAGGCCAAGGTAGCCGCCGGCTCGAGCATGGAAGCGAAGAAGGAAATCGAGGAGTACTACGCCAAGCCGGGCACGAAGATGTCGGGTTGGCTCGGCAAAATGGACGCGCTCGACTTCGCGGGAGGCACGGTCGTCCACATCGCGGCGGGTCTTTCCAGCCTGGCATGCTTTCTGGTGCTGCGCCGACGCCGCGGCTATCCGGAATATGCCTTCCATCCAAACAGCATGGTCCTCACGCTGACCGGCGCCGGCATCCTCTGGTTCGGGTGGTTTGGATTCAACGGCGGTAGCGCGCTAGGCAGTGGGTCCCTGGCGACATCAGCATTTGTAGCCACGCAAGCGGCCGCGGCGGCCGCAGGCTTGAGCTGGGCCTTCTTCGAGTGGTTCCACCGCGGCAAACCGACCGCGCTGGGCTTCGCCTCCGGAGTCGTGGCCGGGTTGGTCGCGGTCACCCCAGCCGCCGGATATGTGGTCCCCTGGGCGGGCCTCGTCATTGGCCTGCTCGCCGGCGTTCTTTGCTATGGCGCGGTATATATGAAGGGCATTCTCAAGTATGACGACTCCTTGGACGCGTTTGGCGTGCATGGTGTTGGCGGCTTTTTCGGCGCGGTTATCACCGGATTCTTCTGCTGGAAGCCGGTCAACGCGGTGGCGATTGTCAACGACGGTTTTTTCTACGCCAGCGAGGATAAGTTCAAACAAGTGGGCATTCAGCTCTTGGCGGCCACCGCCGCGGCTGTGTTGGCGTTTGTCGGTAGCGTCATCATTGCCAAGGTCGTCGATCTCGCGATGGGATTCACTGTAAGCGATGAGGAAGAGACGACCGGTCTCGACCGCGTCGAGCATGGCGAAGCGGGCTTCGATCTCGGTCTGGCTTTGGAAGCCGTCAGCCTGCCGGTCACCATGAGTCCACGTTCGGCTTCGCTGCCGCCCAACGGTGTCGAACACTTCCATATTGACGTTGAAGGCGTTAGCAGCACGGCCCTCGTTAAGGTTTGGGGTGAATTGTGTCAGCCGTCCAAGGAAATTCCCGCCGCGTTCAAGGCAATCTACCCCCATATGACGACGGTCAAGGGGAATCGCTTCAGCTTCCGTGGAGGCGATCCGACGATCATGAAGCAAATGCTCGAACAGCTTCTCAAAGATCGCTTGAAGATCGCCGTCAAAGCCAGTGTCGTCAAGTAAGCTTCACTCTCCGGAGATCGGACTTCGCTTGTGAAATAGCGAAGTCCTCTCCTCAGCCAAGGAACCATGAATGAAACTAATTGTTGCCACCATTCGTCCTGAAGCCCTCGAGACGGTACAGAGAGCTCTGGCCGAACGCGATGTCTATCTGATGACTGTTTCGGACGTGCGCGGTTGCGGTTTGCAGCGCGGCTACACGGAACAATATCGCGGCACGGAGTTCCAGATCCGCTTGCTCCCCAAACTCAAACTCGAAATCGCCGTCAACGATGCCTTCGTCGAAGCAACCATCGAGGCGATCGTGCATGCCGCTCGCTCAGGCGAGACAGGACAGATCGGCGACGGTAAGATCTTCGTGCTGCCGTTGGACGATTGCGTGCGCATCCGCACGGGTGAACGCGGCGGACAGGCGATTGGACCATGAGTGAATTGCAAATTTCGGATTGCCGCTCGCAGATTGAGAATTGACATGCGAATTCAAGCCTGCATTTTGATCCGCAAACTGCAAGCCGAAATTTGCAATCGTTTTTGGAATTCACTGGAAAATTCGCCCGCGAAGAAATAAATTCTGATTGTCCCTCTGCACCATCCAACCTTGAGGAGCACTCGATGACGCCGAAAGAAGTCCTGACCCTGATCCGCGAGAAGGAAGTGAAAGCCATCGACCTGCGATTCGTCGATTTCCCCGGCACCTGGCAGCACTTCACCATCCCGCCCCACCACCTCGAAGAGTCCACGTTCCAGGACGGCCTGGGCTTCGACGGTTCCTCGATTCGCGGCTGGCAGGCGATCAACGAATCGGACATGCTCGTCATCCCACAGGCTGAGACGGCGTTCATCGACCCGTTCTTCAAGGAGACGACACTCGTCCTCATCTGCTCGATTCAAGATCCGCTCACCCGTCAGGACTATAGCCGTGATCCGCGCTTCATCGCCCGCAAGGCCGTCAACTACATGAAGCAGTCTGGCATCGCCGACACCGCTTTTATCGGCCCGGAGTTGGAGTTCTTCGTCTTCGATAGCGCACGCTTCGATCAGAATCAATACTCCGGCTATTACTTTCTCGACAGCGTCGAAGGCGCCTGGAACTCGGGCCGAGAAGAAGCGGGCGGCAATCAAGCGTACAAAATTCGCTACAAGGAAGGCTACTACCCCGTCCCGCCGACGGACACACTGCAAGACATCCGCACCGAGATGATGCTCAACCTCATCAACGCCGGCATCGACATCGAAGCCCAGCATCACGAGGTCGCGACCGCCGGGCAGTGCGAAATCGACATGAAGTTCTCGGACCTCATCGCCATGGCCGACAAGGTCATGAAATACAAATACATCGTCAAGAACACGGCGCGGAAGCACGGCAAGACGGTGACATTCATGCCGAAG
>SYHD01000084.1 GCA_005799265.1 Planctomycetia bacterium
CCGAAGCGATCCTGCAACTGCGCGCCGATCACCTGAGCGACGATGAGCCGCTCAAACTTTTTTGGCAAACTCGGCAAACCGAGCAAAACGGACAACGCGCCTACCGCAAGGCCGCGTGATTACAAACCGTGTCGTACACCCGAAGCGTCCTTGCCTCTTCCGACAGAATCGGCTATGGCCGTCCGCCGCGTGCGGGTGAGCGTTCGTGTAGCGCTTGGCGAGCGCCAAGCCGCAGGCTGCAAAAAAGAGGGAATGGGAGAAGTAGCGAATGATGGGCTGGCGGCTCTTGATTCTGATGGCCCTTGCGCCGACCGGCTGCGTCGCCGTCGCGCCGCGCGACATCGAACTCTTGCCGCCGCAGACGCCTGCCGTGCCTGCCACCGTGTTTGTCGCCGACGGCGCGGGCAACTATCAACTCTTGAGCAAGGCCCTCCGCGGCGTCGTCAAGAAAGACGGCCGGGCGATCGACGTGGTGACGCACGAATGGTCGCACGGCAAATATCGCATCCTCGCGGACTATCTGCACCATGAACACGCCTGTGAGGAAGGCAAGCGCCTGGCCGACAAGATGCGCGAACACCGCGTTGCCTACCCGGATCGCCCCATCCACCTGATCGGACACAGTGCCGGCGCGACGGTCGTTATGGCGGCTCTGGAAAACTTGCCAGTCGATTTCGTCGAACGCGCGGTTCTCCTGGCCCCCGCGCTGTCGGCAGAGTACGACGTTCATCCCGCCCTTCGCTCGGTGCATCAAGGCCTGCACGTTTTTTGTAGCCCCTACGACTACGTCATTCTGGGATTCGCCACGCGCCTGCTCGGCACTCCGGATCACCGCTGGACGGCGATGGCCGGCTGTCAGGGCTTCCGAGCCGCCGATCGGAAACTCGTGCAGCAACCGTGGCGTCCCGCCGATTGCGCCCTGGGCAACACCGGCGGCCACTTCGGCGCGTATCAGCCGGAATTCCTGCGTGCTCACGTCATGCCGCTGTTTCAACCGGGGACGATTGCGCGATAATCCTGGTTTGCTTCGCTAATCTCTTGCTGTTCACGTGCCGATGTGATATAAACTGTGCAACCGCGCTATAACTGCGCCCCGGACTCTTACCCCCGCCGGCAACCCTACCCGCCTCACCCGGAGACGTTCATGCTAACCATCTTCTCGAAGCCGCACAAGACTGGCGGTTTCTGCGACGGGCTCAATCGCCGCGACTTCCTCACCATCGGCGGCTCCGTCGCCGGCGGGCTCATGCTGCCCGATCTGCTCCGCGCCGAAGCCGAGCAAGGCCGCGGCACCCAGCACAAGGCGATCATCAACGTCTATTTGCCGGGCGGACCTCCCCATCAGGACATGTGGGACATCAAGACCGAAGCCCCGCGCGAAATCCGCGGCGAGTTCGATCCGATCCACACCAACGTCCCCGGCATCGACATCTGCGAACTCTTCCCGCGCATCGCCCGCAACGCCGACAAGTTCGCCTTCATCCGCTCGCTCGTCGATTGCGACGGCGGCCACGATTCGTACCAGTGCATGACGGGCCGCAAGAAGAACATGCAGCAAATCGGTCATTGGCCGATGATGGGCTCGTGGGTGTCGCGCTTCCAGGGCCCGACCAACCGCTCGATGCCCCCCAACGTCGCCTTGATGTACGCGACCGGCGAATCGCGCTGGGGCGATCCGTATCACGGCGGCTTTTTGGGCATGGGCTACAACCCGTTCAACCTCATCGCGGGCCGAGGCAACAACGCCGGCGCCAACATGACCCTCAACGGCGTCACCATGGATCGCCTCAACGATCGCGTCGGCCTGATGCGCTCCTTCGATTCGCTCAACCGCGAAATCGACCGCGCCGGCACCATGGACGGCATCGACTCCTTCCAGCAGCAAGCCCTCGGCATCCTGACCTCGTCGCGTTTGGTTGACGCGCTCGACCTGTCGAAGGAAGACCCGCGCGTCGTCGCTCGCTACGGCTTCAACGACCCGGCGTTCGAGCGCGACGGCGCCCCGCGCATGGTCCGCAACTTCTGCATCGCGCGCCGCCTGGTCGAAGCCGGCGCCCGCGTCGTCACCATGAACTTCAGCCGCTGGGACTGGCACGGCCCGGACGGCAAGAACTTCGTCGAAAGCCGACGTAACATGCCGCTCTTGGACGCCGGCGTTTCCTCGCTGGTCGAAGACCTGCACGTGCGCGGCATGCTCGATGACGTCTCGATCGTCGTCTGGGGCGAGTTCGGCCGCACGCCAAGAATCAACAACACCGAAGGCCGCGACCACTGGCCGCAACTGTCGGCAGCCCTGTTGGCCGGCGGCGGCATGCGTACCGGCCAAGTCGTCGGCGCCAGCGATCGCATGGGCGGCACCGCGGCGCGACGTCCAGTCAAGTTCCAGGAAGTCTTCGCGACCTTGTATCGCAACATCGGCTTGAATCCGGGCTCGACGCGCATGTTCGACCTGAACGGCCGGCCGCAGTATCTGGTCGATCAGGGGACGGAGCCGATCAACGAGTTGTATTAGCCCGCCAAGCCCCGCCATGAGCGCAGCGAATGGCGAGGGGCGAAGCTCGAAAAACATGAACCCCTGGAGGCGCATCGTCGTATCCTGGGGTTCTTCATTTTCACGATACGCCAAGAAACCGCGCGATTCTTCGCCGTAGCGAATCCACTTTGCCCGCACAAATCTCGCGTTCCCAAATAACCAACACCTTCCAGCCAGCGCGCCGCAATTGCCTGATGCTTGCCTTGTCTCGACACGCATTCCGCTGTAATTTCGTCAGCCAATACGAACGCCGAGACGCGGTAATGGTCTCGCGGTCGCGGCAGCCGACTCACGTCGGCTAACTTCGCTCCGATTTACGGACATACACGAATGGATCGGGCCGCATAGTCGGAATTGCTTCGGCCCATTCACACAGAACGAGCTTGACCTCAAGCGGACTACTGTCCGCCGGGCGTGCCTCCCTTACGTAGTCTTGGATATCTTCCTCTTCGGGGCACTCGCCGCTATCGAGCCCAGCCCAGCCGACAAAGTCCTCGATGAGCCAATCAGGCGAATACGTCCGGTATTCGACCAGGTTGTATCCCCCAAGGGCTTCGACTAATGCGAAAAGGGCATCATGTTCGTCGTCGTTGGAATCGCCGGCGAGAGCTTCTTGGGCACATTTGAACGCGTCGATTACCGCCGGCGAAAACGGGAATTGCGGAGTTGCATCGCGCCGAGTCGAAGGCATCGCGAACCCTTCCATCTTAGATTTTTCCATCGCTTGCTCCTTGAGTCGTTTGCTCCCAATTTGGGATCATTCTAGCTCGCTCCCATAATGAGAGCAATGGAAAAATCGACTTTCACGCCGGAATACGCGATCCTCCGCGCGGCACTGGTCGGCGCACGCAAGAAAGCCGGGCTGACGCAACGCGAATTAGCCAAGCGGCTGAACGTGCCCCACAGCTGGGTTGCCAAAGTCGAATGCGGTGATCGTCGTCTTGATTTCGTTGAGCTGTATTGGCTTCTGGCAGCGTGCGGAGTAGAACCGATACCCGTGTTGAGGAGATTGTTGAGAAGTTTCTCAAGAAGCAAGGACCGGCGATCCAAAGAGTGACTCTTGGTCAACCCGAGCTCACAATCACAGTGGCTTTCCAGGAGATGACGCTGGTTTGCCGAATGGAGGAAGTGACGCTCAACAAGCTCGCTGGATGCCTGATGAGCATTGCTCTGGGCTGATCTGGAATTCCGCCCACGATCACCAGCCAGTAATTCGCCGCGCGACGATTCGCTTGGTTCCATTCATAGTCTGTAAAGAGAATCGCCCCTCGCATGGATTTGATGCCTTTCACTTCGATTGCGAGAGCGCTTTGGTCCACCACGCCGAAGTCGAAGCCACAGGCTTGATCGCGGCAATCAAGAAGCGATTTCGTCGGTATCCCGCAAATACGCTCACTGTTCTCAATGAAATGTCCCTCGGCCAGACGTCCTGTCCTCAGACGTTCTGCCACGTTTTCAATCCGGCGCTTCTCTTCTGTCATCGGCTTTGTGATCAAATCTTCCACCTCCTTGTCGCCGGAAAGTAGGCGGGCAACGATGTCCATTACCGCCTCATCGCTGGCATCGCAGAACTCTCCCAAAACCCGCTGACGATTCGGCCGCAACGGCCGCTTGTGCCAACCCCTGCGACTATTGGGATGTATCGGATCGAACTCATCGCGCAGGTTCTTCATGCTCGCCGACGCGACCTCAAGGCGTTCCCCGGTCGAGGTGAACGCCTCTCGCCATGAAGAGAAGCCGAATCTTCGCAGAAACAACTCGTCCAGCCGACTCATGGCATATGCCACGATGATTGCTTCGGTTTCGATTAGGCTCCGCGAGCGTGTGGTTTGAGGTGTTCGGTCGTTCGTATCACCTGATTTCCCGCTCACGGTCTTTGCCTCCCATGTGATCGCTGAAGCGTCAGCACATCCCCGCCACAATCCCATGATGCTCGAAAAACGCCCCCACCCAATCGCGCCGCCGAAAGAAGCGCGGCTTGCCCGTTTTCGCGTCCACGCAGATGTCGGTTTCGATCACCTGGTTCAGGCCATCCAGGACGAGCTCGATGGCTTTGCCCTTCCTGGCGCGGCCCACGCAATCGGGCGGGAAAAAGTCGAGAGGCTCGCGGACGTAGAGGTGCTTGTACTTGATGTTGCCCGCGGTCACCTTGAGCAGCCGTCTGGTGGATTCGAGCGTTTCCTGAATCATGGTCATGCTCTCCGCCGACGGACTCCGTTCGACCTCGCCTTATCATCCATGATACCGATTCGGGACGTCCAAAGAAATACATCTGGCTCGTTCTCAACCGTGGCGGATATAATACAAATCTCCTGACTCCATCGACGCGGAGATTTGTGCCATGGCGACAATCCAGATCAAGGACCATAAGAAATACGCCAAAGCCATCGGGCTGCTTTACGAGATGGGTGGTCTTTTTCACACGAAGCCGACTCGGCAGATCGTGGTCGGTCCGTATCAGCTTCAAGTCCTTCGCCAGGCAGGCCTGGTGCCACAAGCTAACGGAGCGAAAAAACGTGCCAAGGGAAAATCGTAGCGTGGCGCGATTGGCGGCCGAATTGCGAGCGTTGAACGAGCGCATCGAGGCGGACTTGTTCTTGCCGAGCCTTCGCGAGAAACCGCCGCGCGTACACGGATACGCTTTCAAGTTCTCGCTGACATTGCCTCTGTTTTCAGGCGATGGCAATCGTGTCTTCCTCCACGAACATCTCGGCCACCTTCACGAATTCTTCGACCGCCGATTCGGCGGTTGCTCGGGGGCGTCCTATCGGTCCGGCGCGCCCTATTTCGGCGAATATCTGCCGCCCGGCGAGAAGCCGATGCGTGACAACAATACGATAACGTTTGTCTACGCCAATCCCATCGAGGCGTGCGATCGATTCTTCACCGAGTTGAAGCAACTCCCTCGCCGCGCGCCGCTCATCCCGCAGGACGAGATCCTCATCGAGCGTTCGGAAGTATATCTCGTCTAGGCGACGCCGATTTACCCGCCCGCCGCCCCCTTTTTGTTCACTTTCTGCCGCCCAAACTCCTGCCCCAGCCAGCGGAAGCCGCGCACGCCCGCGTCGGCCTCGAACGTGAACACCAGCATTTCGTTTTCCAGCACGTACTCGCCCGGCGCGATGGTGCGGAACGTGTCGTGGTGCCAGTGCTCCATCGGCAACTTGAAGCTGCTCCACTGAATCGACAGGCCGTCCTTACTCGCGCTGATGATCGCTTTGCCGTAGGCGGGGTGATCGTACGTGCCGGCGAATGACTGCAATTCGCGCGACGGCTTCGTGTCGGCAACGCGCTTCGCCTTGATGCCGGCGTCCTTCTTGTCCTTCTCGGCACGCTGCTTCTTGTCGAGCTTCACGTAGTAATCGTTCCAGTCCTTGTCGGGCAAGCCGAGATAGCGATCGATGACGGTCTTGGCGACGGCTTCGGTCAGGAAGCTCGGATTGCGATTGGTCAGGACGACGACGCCGAGCTTGGCCTTGGGGGCGAGCATCGTCTGGGCGCGATAGCCGGGGAGCGAGCCGCCGTGCGAGAGGATGTGCTGGCCCTGATGGTCGTAGACGAACCAGCCCAGGCCGTAGCTGACTTGATTGACGCCGGGGTAGGCGTCGCGCGTGGTTTCGTTCATCTTGAGGACCATTTGCGGCGCGTGGGTTTCGCGGAAGTGCTTGATCGGCACGAGACGCTTGCCGTTGAAGGTCCCGTCCGCGAGCTGGAAGCGCAGCCATTGGCCGAGGTCGCGCACCGAGGCGCTGATGTCGCCGGCGCCGCGCGAATCGTAAATCAATGGCGGGACCAGCTCCAGCTTGCCCTTGTTGTCGCCGCGCGTGTAGCCGATGGCGCGATTCTTGGCCTTGAGGAAATCGTCCGCGTTGCCGCTGGCGGTCTTCATGCCGAGCGGCTCGAAGATGCGCTTCGTGAAGCTGTCCGCGAGCGAGCGTTTGTCGGCGAGCGCCGCGGCCGTGCCGGCGGTAATGAAGGGAATGTTTGCGTATTCCCAGTTCGAGCGGAACGACGTCGTCAGCTTGACGTGCCCGATCTTGCGGATGACCTCTTCCGGCGCGAGCGGCGATTTGAACCAGAGGAGGTCGTGCCGGCTCAGGCCCGTGCGATGGCAGAGCATGTCGCGAATGGTGGCGTTCTGATCGGCGAGCGGATCGGCCAGGCGGAAATAGGGGACGTGCTTGTGGACCGGATCGTCCCAATCGACGAGGCCGTCGCCGCATAGCATGGCGAGCAGCATGGCGAGAAAGGCCTTGGTGCAGGAGGCGATTTGGAAAATCGTGTCTTCCGTCATGGCGTCGTCCTTGCCGAGTTCCCGGACGCCGGCTCCTTTCAGGTAGACGATTTTGTCCTCATGAACGATGACGACCGCTGCGCCGGGTGCGTCGAATGTCTTGAGCGCCTGCGCGACGATGGCGTCGAGCTGTTTCTCGCTCGGCGCTTGTCCATGAACGAAGAGGGGTACGATCAACAGAGCGAGCATCGGACATAGCCAGCGTTTCACGGTAATGTCTCCGGCGAGGAACGATTGATACCTGAGCGTCCATGCTACCGGGCGGCCCGCGCAGGTCAACGAATTTCCGGTTTACGATATTGCGTTCGTCGGCGGAGCGGTATGATGCTCCAAGAACGCATGGCCCCGAATGAAGCAAAGAGAAATGAGCCACGGATCAAACACCGATGAAACACGGAAAGGACCCATCCGATTGCGTCAGTGATTGCTTGATTCCTGAGTCTTTTCCACGTTTCATCCGTGTTTGATCCGTGTTTGATCCGTGGCTCATTTCTCTGCGCAGACGGCGCGCTTGCTCGTCGAGAGGAAACGCATGAAGACGATCCGATGGATGACCCTGGCCGCGATCTTCTGCACGCCGCCGCCCGCCTTCGCGTGGAACAAGGCCGGGCACATGCTGACCGGCGCGATCGCCTATCAGAAGCTCAAGGCCGACGGCGACGAGCAAACCATTCTGCGCGTCATCGTATTGCTGAAGCAGCATCCGGACGCGGCCCGCTGGGACAAGGGGCTGCAAAAATTCGCCAAGGATGATCGGGACCTTTACCTATTCATGCAAGCTGCCCGTTGGGCCGACGATGCCCGCGACGATCCGACGTTTTACCCGCCCGATGCACATTACGACAAGCATCACTACATCAATCTGCCTTTCAAGCCGAAAGGGCAGCCCGACTCGGTCAAGACCAAGGGGCCGGACGATCTCAACATCTTCCGCGGTTACGCCGACCGGCTCGCCATCGTCAAGAGCAAGGAGGACAACGACATTCGCGCCGTCGCCCTGTGCTGGGTATTCCATCTGATTGGCGACGTCCATCAGCCGCTGCACACGACCAGCCTGTTCACGACGCAATTCAAGAACGGCGACCGCGGCGGCACGATCTTCTACATTCGCGCCAAGGAAGGCAAGTTCCCGATCACGCTGCACAAATATTGGGATGACCTGCTGCTCTCCAGCGAGAACTTCCCGAACGTCAAGAACTACGCGATCGAACTGCGCAATCGCCAGGAGTTTACCGCCGACAAGCTGACCGAGTTGGCCGCTACGAGCTTTCAAGATTGGGCCATCAAGGAGAGCTTTGAATTGGCGAAGTCCGCGGTCTATCGCGACGGCAAGCTCGAAGGCGGCGCATCGATGAAGCAGGCGAAGGTGCTGCCCGACGATTACGCGAAGACGACGCAGCCGATCGCCGAACGCCGAGCGGTGCTGGCGGGCTATCGCATCGCGGCGGTGCTGCGCGAGGCGGTGAAGTGACGAATTCCCCGCGTGCGGTTAAGCGCTCGCGTTGCTGCGCCTGCGGCTTGGCGTTACTCTGCGAGCGCTAAACCGCACGCGGCAACAAAATCCCGCAACTGACCTCACACATCTACGTATTTCAATTTAAGATACATAAGTACACTTAACGATCAGGGCCGACGCCTTCGCGGTTAAAACCACTCGCGCGCGTCGCCTGGCGATCGCGTCACGGAACCATTAACCTTCAAGAGAACCAACCTATGTTCGTGCAACTCACCAAAGACTTTCTCGGCAAACCGGCCGGCGAACGCATCGACGTCGCCGAGCACGATGCCGATCAGCTCATGCGCCAGGGCTGGGCGCAGCCGATTGACGAAGACCTGATGACGCCCATGATCGCGCGGGCGGTACAGAGCGGACTCGATGACGCCGTCGAACGTTCACTGCAGAGCTTCCTGCGCAAGCAACCCAAAAACAGCCGTCTGCCGTTCGCGGGCCTCGGCGATGCGGCGCTCGACGATCCGCGCGCCGGCTTCAAGCACTTTGGCGAGTTCGCCCTCGCCGTGCGCGACGCCTGCCAGCCGGGCAAACGGCCCGACGATCGGCTCGCCCTCATCACCAAGGCTGCGTCCGGCATGGGCGAAAACACCGGCGCGGACGGCGGCTTTTTGGTTCCGACCGAGTTCGTGCAAAAATTGCTCGACCGGGTCTACTCTCCCTCGAACCTCCTGGGCATGACCGATTCGTACACGGTCTCCTCGAACGTCATTGCCTTCCCGCGCAGCGCGGAAACGTCGCGCGCCAACGGCTCGCGCTGGGGCGGCGTCCGCGCCTACTGGCGCGACGAGGGCGAGCAAGCGACCGCGACCAAGGCCGCGTTTGGCCGACTCCAGCTCACGCTGCGCAAGCTGTTCGTCATGATCAACGCCACCGACGAACTCTTGAGCGACGTGCAGGGCATCGCATTGGAGCAATATCTCTTTCGCGTCGCCTCGGAGGAAATCAACTTCGTCGTCTCCGACGCGATCCTCAACGGCTCCGGGGCCGGGCAGCCGCTCGGCATCCTCAACTCGGCGCCGCTCATCACGGTCGCGAAAGAAGGCGGACAAGCGGCCGCTACCGTCGTCACCGCCAACATCCTCAAGATGTGGTCGCGTCTGTGGGCCCCGTGTCGGCAGAACGCTGTCTGGCTCATTCATCAGGACATCGAGCCGCAACTGCACACGATGACGATCGGCTCCGGCGGCGCCGATATCGTCGCCTACCTTCCGCCCGGCGGCCTGTCGGATCGCCCCTACGCCACGCTCATGGGTCGGCCCGTCATCCCGGTCGAATGGTGCTCGACGCTCGGCACCGTCGGCGACATCGTGCTCGCGGATCTGCGGCATTACGTGACCGCGACCAAGGGGCAGATCGAGTCGGCGATGTCGATCCACCTGCGTTTCGATTACGACGAATCGGTGTTCCGCTTCATCTTCCGCGTCGACGGCGCCCCGTGGTGGACTGCCGCGCTCACGCCGTTCAAAGGCTCGAACACGCAGTCGTGCTTCGTGACGCTGGAGACGCGAGCGTGAGCAGTGGTCAATGGTTAGTGGTTAGTGGTCAATGAATACCAGTGCATTTTCTGACCACTGGCCACTGCCCATTGCCTTCCCCCCAGCGAGCGGGGTCGCCTCGACGGTGTCCCCTTCCGCCGGCGAGAAGCAATCGCCCCGCTCGCTTCTTTTTTCAACGTGGCGGCGAGACTCGGATCTTGCCGGTTGTCGAATCGGCAAGATCGGAGTCTCGCCGCCACCAATCAGGAGAGATGCCATGCACCCGATGGAACGCGAACTCGCTCGACTGCAACGCTGGCTGATCGCTCACGAGATTCGGGTGCGCTGCGTCTTGTGGAATCCCGGCCTGTCGCCGCCGCTTGACATCATCCTGGAGGCGGATGCGACGCTGAGGGATCACCACCGCGTGAATTTATTGCTTATCGAATTCATTCATCCAGATCCCCAGGAATCGCTGCGCTCATCCTGGGCCCCAGACGGTTCACCACCATGGCAAATCTCATCACCCGCGTGCGCGCCATCTACAACTTGGCCAACCGAGCGACTACTTCGGACGAGGACGACACCCTCGACGCCCTGATCGCGGCCGTCTCGAGATCGATCGAGAACTATTGCTGGCGATCCTTCTCTGCCACCACGCACGACGAGCTCTACCCCGGCAACGGCCGGCGCGAACTCGTATTGCGAAACTATCCCACGCTCAACGTCGAGCGCGTCGCGTTCGCGCCGTCGCCGGTCATACGTGTGACCAACACGTCGTCGAACAATCAACGCGCGACGGTCAAGGTCACTGCCACCGGCGTCGAACTGATTCGCGTTGCATCGGGTATCGCGTCGAGCAGCACGATCAACCTCGCCGATCAAGTCACGCTCAGTGCTCTGGCGTCGGCGATCGCGGCGCTGGGCAATGGCTGGTCCGCCGCGGTGATCGACGCACTTGACGACTTGCGCGCCTCGGCCGACCTGCGTGCGCTGCAAGGCGCCTTTCACGCAAAGGACGTGGACGCCGAATTGAAGCTGCACGTGAGCGAGTTGTCGAATTTCAGCGTGCATGCCGAGCAAGGCTGCTTGACACGCGGGGACGGCGCCTGCTGGGAGGGGGGAGTCCATTACTGGCGCGTGATCCATCGTGCTGGTTTCAACACGGTCCCCGACGATGTGCAAGAAGCGTGCGCTCAGTGGGTCGCCCAGCTCTTTTGGCTGACGAAGCGCGATCCGGGCATTGCCTCGGAATCTATCCCCGGCGCCCTGTCACGCGTCGTCCTGCGCGAGTTGCCGACGTCGGTCAAGCTGCTCCTGGACCCGTATCGCAACTGGCGTGTGTGACGCTCGTTCCGAGACCTCCCACTCCCGCGGATTACCATGACGCTTCCCATTACTCCCAACACCACCTGTGATGTCTACCGCAAGATAAACGCCCCGCCGGCCGCGCCTGATGTGGCGGCGGTCTCCTGTTATCTGCAGGCCGACTGGCGCGGCGGACTGGAAACCAGCGAGCGCGATCCGTTGCTGACCTGGACTCATGTCATGCTCATTAACGTCAGCATTGACATTCGCGACGCATACGGCGGCCAAGGAGTGACCGGCGCCGAGGACAAAGTCTACGTGCCGGATCAAAATGGCACGAGCTTCAAAGTCATGTTCATCGAGCGCGTCCAGCGCGGCACGGCGCACGAACACAAACGCGTTTATCTCGATCGCCTCAAGCCGACCTGGCCGACCAATGAACTCTAAGCAGTGGTCAGTGGTCAGTGGCGAGAAAATCCATGGGCATTCACTGACCACTGACCACTGCTTTTGGAACAAACCATGAGACCCATCCGCAATCGCATCATCAAACACGTTCGCATTCGCGCCGCTGAGCTGGTGCCGCACGAGCTCAATCCGCGTGTTCACTCGGACGCCCAGCGCCGTGCGCTGCGAATGCTTTACGAGGAGATCGGCTTCGCGCGCAGTTTGCTTGCGTATCCGCTTCCGGACGGACGATTGAAGCTGATCGATGGGCATCTTCGCGCGACGATGGATCCGGAGCAGGAAGTGGACGTGGAGGTGCTCGACGTCAATGAATCCGAGGCGCGGGCGCTCTTGCTGGCGATCGATCCGCTGGCGCAGCTGGCGGGCTATGAGAGCGATACGCTCGAGAAGCTTCGCGCCACGGTTGAAGCCGACTCCGCCGCGGTCAAGTCGCTCTGGCAGACGTTGCAGGAAGCGAGCGAACGCACCAAGCGCGCCATGAAACGCGACGGTGCCGAGGAATTGCCGGAGCAGTTCTTCGTGCTGATTGAATGTGCGGACGAAGAACAGCAGCGCGCGTTGCTGGAGCGATTCACGGCCGAAGGATTGCAATGCCAGGCGAAGCTGAGTTGACTGTCATTCGTCGCGTGTGTGTTTGCCAAGGACCACGAACAACGGATCTCATCATGCTAATCTCTGTCGAAACTCCCATCGTGGAATCGCCGCGCGTCAAGCAAGTGCGCGGCATGTTCGATCTGACGCCGGCGAAGACCAGCCGACTGACGTGGGACGTGCATCTGCCGCTCGCTGAGAAACCCTGGCACATCGGCCTGATCGTCGGCCCCTCCGGCAGCGGCAAGACTACGATCGCGCGGCGCCTCTTCCCGACGCCGCGAGCACTGCCCGACCTCACGTCCGGCAGCGTGCTCGAAGCGTTTCCGGACGACATGTCAATCAAGGACATCGTCGCCCTCTTGAGCGCGGTCGGCTTCGCGTCGCCGCCGGCGTGGCTGCGGCCGTTCGGCGTGCTTTCGACCGGCCAGCAATTTCGCGTCACGCTGGCGCTTCGGATCGCTGCGACACCCGCGCGAGAGTGCATCGTCTTCGATGAATACACGAGCGTCGTCGATCGCACGGTCGCCCAGATCGGCTCGGCCGCGGTCGCGAAGATCATTCGGCAGCGCAATCGACAGTTTGTTGCCGTCACCTGCCATGAGGATGTTGAGGCCTGGCTGCAGCCCGACTGGGTCTTTCGTCCCGCGGAGAATTGCTTCGCCTGGAGGCGGCTTCGGCGACGTCCTGCCGTTGCACTCGACATCGTTCGCGTCGCGCCATCGGCGTGGCCTTTATTCGCACCGCATCACTATCTGAGCCACGCCCTCGCCCGCAGCGCCGTGTGCTTTCTGGCATCATGGCGCGCGCAGCCGGTCGCGTTCTCGGCGTGGTTGCCATTCGTCGGCGCCGGCCCGAAGACGCGCCGCGAACACCGCACCGTGAGCTTGCCCGACTATCAAGGCATCGGCATTGGCAACGCTCTCAGCGATTTCGCGGCGTCCTTGTGGGCCGGCCTTGGCCATCGCGCCATCTCGACAACGACGCATCCCGCCATGATGCGCGCTCGCCTGCGCTCCGCCAACTGGCAGATGCACCGCGCCCCCAGCTTCGCGAGCCGTCACGAAGGCCGACTGCGCCATGCCACGACTCGGCTCACGGCGGGGTTTCGCTACATCGGCCAGGCGCTTCCCTATGCGGCAGCGAAGGCGCTGCTCGAATCGTGACACGCACATTCGATGAACCACGGGGGCACGGGGAACACGGGGAGAAGAGTGAGGAATCACGGAATCTTCTCTGGCCCTGATGTAAAGTTCGAGTCGCTGGATGCTCAGTCAAGGATCCCCCTTGGTTCTTCTTCTCTGGATTGGCCCATGTCGCAGACGAGATTCCGCCTGACGCCTGGCTTGCGCGAGCAGATCATTTCCTCGATTCGCGCCGGCGGTTATCCGCATGTGGCCGCCGAGGCGTGGGGCGTGCCCAAGGATGTCCTCGAAGATTGGCTGAAGCGCGGCAATGACACCGACGCGCGCGAACCTTATCGCTCCTTTGCGCGCGAAATTCGGCAAGCATTCGCCCAGGCGAGGCTTTGCGCGGAGATGGCGGTCTACAAGGAGGAACCCAAGATCTGGCTCATGCACGGACCGGGCCGCGAGTGCGAGGATCAACCCGGTTGGAGCGTGTCGGTGAAGCCCGCGGAGGCGTCGGCGCAGGCACGCAACGCGCTGTGCGATCCCGAGTTGATGGCGCTCTTTCGCGCGGTGCTGCAAGCGCTCACGCCGTTCCCCGAAGCGCGCGGCAAAGTCGCCGAGACGTTGATGAGCCTCGGCATTGCGCAGAGGGAGCCACAGATGAACACAGATAGGGAGACAGGCAATGTTCCGGAGAAACGGTGAGGCAATCCGCCATGTCGATGACGAGACGTTCGAACCGATGAGACCGCGCGACAAAGTCAGCATCCGCCAGGCGCAAGAGGAATCCGCCATCGCGCGTTGTCCATTGTGTCGTGCGATGCTCATTGCCCGGCAAGGACGCGCGGGGCCGTACTTCTTTTGCGCGTGTGTGAAAGGCGTCAGCGGGCGCCGGGACCGATATCGAGAGGGACCGCTTTCGGCAGCGACAGATCGACCTTGACACGATCGGACGTGATCGCCTCGCCGACGTTGCCGGCGCGATCGAAGGCTTCGACGCGGAGGAAGAACTGGAACGGCAGCTCTTGCGGCAGGGTCCAAATGTGCTTGCCGCCGTTGCCAAGCTTGTCGGCGAAAGTCGTCCACGGGCCGTCTTTTTGCTCGGCATAGGACAGGCGGATCGGCGTGGGGCCGAGATTCTTGTCGAAGGCGGCCCAGACGATGGAGAGCTTGCCCTTGTCGAGGCCGGTGTCGCCGACGTGAACGCCTTTCAATTGGACCACGGGCTTGGTGAGATCGACTTCAATCCAGAACTGCGGCGCGTCGCCGGGTTGCGGCGGCCGCTCGCCCAGGCCCACGCCGCTCTTGGCAACCAACGTGATGCCGTAGACGCCTTCATCCTGCACATCGAATGTCAGTCGCTTCGATTGCCCCGGCTCGGCATTCTTTTGCTCCAGCGGATACTCGGTGAGCTTGTTCCACGCCCGGCCCTTGTAGAGGGTGTACCAGAGTTCGACGCTGGAGACGCCGGAGGGGCCGACGTCTTTGAGGTCGAAACCCACGGAGATTTGCTTGCTGTTGACGAACTTGCGCGGCAGATCTTTGGGCCCATCGAAGGGTTGCTGGATGGGATTTTGGAACGCGTTGGCGCCGCCGCCGGCCTGGAGGCTGACGGTGGTTTTTTCTTCGCCGACGTTGCCGGCGCGATCGCGAGCCATGACGCGGACTTCGACCTGGGCGTTGGTTTGCGGGTTCCAGTAGACCTGGTTGGTTCCCGCGGGGACGGCAAGCGGAATCCACGCCGGGTTGCCGACAATGCGGTATTCGACGCGCACGGAGTCGGGCAGGGTGGTGTCGAGATTGTCGTCGCGCACCAGCCAGGCGACGCCGACTTCCGTGACGCGCGGCTGCAAGGGTTGCAGCTGGATCGTCGGCGGCAGGGTGTCCACAATCACCTTCAGGCTGGGCTTGAGCTCTTCGACCTTGTCGGGATAGGTCTTGCCGAGCGTATCGACGGTCTGGACCGCGAACCAAAACGAGCCATCGTTGGGCGTGGCGAAACGGAAGCTCGGCTCATCGGGCAAGGCGTTGGCGGTAAATTGCCAACGTCGGCCTTGCTCGGTGGAGACATAGAGGCGCACCTGGGCGACGTTGAGTCCCTTTTGATCGTTCTTGAAGGGGATCTTGAACTGGCGATGCTGGAAGTAGATGACGCCGGGCTCCTGGGCGCGCGCAACCGCCGCCGTGAGCGCACCGGCGAGCAGGCACCAAACAAACACGGACGGTTTCCGCATGAGAAACTCAACCTCGCGGGAGATAATCGGAGGTTCTCCACGGCCATGCACGAGCGCAGGAGAGGATCGCATCTTCATGATTCGGCAGGGTAGGGGATATGATTGAAGGAAAAATAGCGCGCCGCGCCAAGAATTCGAGGCGGAGATGCCGAGAGCGCGGATTGCATCGAATACCGTGGGATCGCGCGGCAACAGCGCTGCCGCCGCGCGAAATCGCCTGCGTTATTTTGACTTGGACGCTCCGGCTGCGACCACGGGTTCGCTGCGGATGAGGCCAATGCGGCGCATGCCCCAGAGCGCTTCCTCCTTGCGCAGGAAGGCCATGTTCATGACGAGCATGATGAGCGAGAACGTCTTCAGCCCCAAGAATAGCCCGATGCCGCCGTGCAAAAGAATCGCGCTGCCCAGGATGACCCAGCGCACCTTCGGCCGCCAGACGAGGTAGGGGTAGCTGATCTCGAAAGCGAGCGTGAAAAGCCCGCCGCAGGTCGTGAAGATGCCATAGACCAGCTGATTGCTGGCGAGCAAGCGCAGGAACGCGAGGTAGGCCTCGTATTGCATCGGGGCCATTTGGTAGTTGCCAAGGACGAACCACAGGGCGGAGCCGTTCCACCAGGTATGGCCGAGCAGCTTTGACACACCCGAAACGAAATAAATGAAGCAGACGTGGATTTGCAGGAGCCGAATGGCGACGTTGGCCGCCACGCTGGGCCCGACGGTTTCGCTCCACGCCGACGGGGCGATCTCGTCGACTCTGGGGATCGGTTGCCGCCAGAATCGGCACCACGCCTGGATGACGCCGGGCTTGGCGGTGTGCCACCAGCGTGCGATCAGGCGATCGACCGAGAACGCCGCGCCGCTCGGGCCGATCATGAGGTAAAGAAGCAGAATCATGGTCATCGTGTCCACGCCGAAGAGAATGGTCGGATTGCGCTGGACATAGCACATCGTCGCGAACCAGCTCAGAGCGGCGGTAAAGCGCGTGCAGAAGCCGATCGTCAGCAGGAAGGCGCAGAGCGTGAACAGACCGTGAATGACGGCCATCGCGATCGGGTCGGTGACGTGAAACCACAGCGACGTGATCGGCATGCCCTTGGTGTAGATGAGGCGCGGATCATGGCCGTTCCAATACCGCATGTATTGCTCGATCGCCATGTCCTCTTCGTCCGTCTTCGGATAGGCGGGGGGCGGCACGCCGTACTTCAGCGTGTATTTTAAGGCATACTCCTTGTCGAGCTCGGTTGGCGGCGGCTTCAGACCCAGCTTGCGCAGATCGAAGTTGAAGCGGGCACGATAGTCGTCCAGGAACTTCACCTGGTCCCAGTCTTCATCTTCCGGATACGGCGCGGGAGGCGCGGTCTTCCATCTGTCGAAATAGGCGATCAAGTAGTCCGTCTCGAACTTGGTCTTGGGCGGCAGCAGCGGTTCGACTTCACCCCAATCGAGCGTTCCGGAAGGGACCGGTCGTTCGCGTATCAACTTGAGCCGGAAGGCGAGGTTGTGCCAGCCGTGTTCGCCCATGAAAGCTTGCAGGCTGAAGCTGTAGGCAAGCAACGTGTAGACGACGATCAGGCCGCACAGGATGCGGATCAACGCCAGCACCGTGGGATCCGCGGGCGTGAACCAGAACTGCTCCCAGCGGCATAGCCAGCTCGGCAGAACGGTGGTGTCGGTCGTGGTCGGTTTCATGGCTGATCCCTGACAGCGAATTTCCAAGCCGCCTAATCTTGCCCGACGTGCCCGCGTTTTGGATGCTTTTGCCAGATCCGAGTCTTTCCTTCCCGAAACCAGTTTTCATCTCCGGCGTGCAGGCGCAGGTAGTCCTCGATATCCGATTCGGGATTGTTCGGATCAAGGCGCAGGCTCGGCAACATCCAGTACAGATACGGATCCTGTTCAAAGCGCTGTTCTCCGTCCGCGTCGTAGAGACCCGAATAAAAGGAACGATACAGCACCGGATCGGTCGGCGGAATGCGCAAGCGATACCATTTGACCTCGGGAATGTAATGGGTGACGCGATAAACCTTCACGTGCTTGAATTCCCAGTCGGGATTTTCCGGATGAACCGCGAACTTGCGGGCGACGAAGCGCGTGTAGGATGACAGCAGCATCTTCGCCTGATCGTTGGGAATGCGCACTTGCTGTGCCCACGGAAGCACCGGGCTGAGCGGGATGCGCCAATGATCCGACAATCGCTGGCCGAGCAGCGGCGCCAGCTTGCGGTCGCGTGGATGCAGATTTTTCCGTTCGGCTAGCAGGCTGAGATTCAGCCGGTCCGCCATGAGCGGCGCACCGACCCACATGTCCTTCGAATTGTCGAACCAGACCCCCAGCGACGGCAAACTCCCGTCAGGCTCGACCGACGCCGTCATCGCCAGGAAACGCTGATACTCCAGCGCGACCGGATGCTTGATGTTGCCGTCCTCGTCCAGATCGGGGACCTTGTACCAGAGGCCATGATCTTTCCCTTGCGGCGTCGTGAAGATGACGCGAAACCACAGATAGCTTGACGGCCCCGGATCGGGCGCGAAGAAGTGGTACGCATTGTTGAGATACATGAACTCTAGATACGGACGGAAGAGCCGCACCCACGATTGCTTGATCAGCCACGGCGACGGATCGACCGTCATGCAAGCGTTGCTGATGGCGCAGAAGTGCAGGAAAAACAGGATGCTCAAGGTCACGCGCCGCAGCATCATCGAGGCGAGGACCAGCGCGGCCCCGAGCAGGCACACGCCGGCGAGGGCGCGCAGAAAGAGCCGCATCGTATCCCAATCGTCGGCCAGCGTCGGACCGAGGTAGAGCGCGTACCAGCCGAGTACGCAGACGCCGCCGGCCAGCATCAGCGACAAAGCGATTTCCTCATCGACATCGAGCTTCCATTGCCGATCGTTCGGAAACAAGCAGCGCCGCGCCGCGCGCAGACTCGCGGGTGCGACGCTGATGCAAAGCAGAAACGTGGCGCCGGGAAACCAGCCGGGCAGGTTGCCATACCAACACGAGACGCCGAAGTAGACAATCAAGCCCAGCCCGGCCGCGAGGAAAACGCCGCCCATGATGAAGCGGGCGCCGATGCCTGCCTGTGTCGCCCGGCCTTGTAGATACACCGTTTCGCGATCGTGCCAGCGCAGGTGCACGCCGACGCCGGTCGCCAACATGCCCAGCGCCAGAACGATGACGCGCAGATCGCTGGCGTTGCCGCCGTGGATGCGCGCGGTCGACCATGAAGCAATCGTCAGCGCAAGACCGAGACCCAGCCACAGCCAGGGATTGGCGAGCAGCCAGTCTTTCTTGAGCGCGACGTTCAGGGTTCCGTTCGCCATCGGTTTCCTCAGAAATCCTGGTGAGGCTCGACTTGCCGAGGACCTTTCAATCGATCATATCCATTCCATGCGGGCAATGAAAGGAGACCCCCAAGCTTCGATCTGGGCCAGAGTACGCCGGTACGGGAACGCAGGCAGAGGGAAAGCTTGCGTTCAGAGAGGCGTGAAATCCGTCGTTCCACCCCAGATCAATCAATACTCTATCGGCAATACAAATTATCCATCTTGCCGATATTTTCCCGTTTTATAAGTTGATAACGCGTTCCAAAGCGATAAAATCGGTCAAGAGGTCTAAAAAAACCGTATCCTTCCCAAACTGCTGTTGACTCTTGTCTTGACTATCTTTACTATTCCTCAAAGACGGCGAAGTCGGAACGGTTTAACAGAGCGAATGAGCCATCATTCTCCCAACGGATGATAGGTTCTCATACCTCGCAGCCCTACTTTGACTCCAGGCTCTCGAAGTTTTCCTAAATCTAGCGTGGGTTGGCTTCCCTTTTTTTTGCAGGAGGTTTGAACAATGTATTCCGCAGTGTTGATGCTGGCTGTCATGGCCGGCAATGATTCGGTTGATTTCGGTGGTCGTAATCGCGGTTGCTCGACTGCAAGTAAAGCTTGCACGGCCAGCAAGACCTGTGCTCGCAGCGGTGGCCATGGCCTCGGCCTGTTCAAGCATGGTTGCACGACCACGGCTCGGCCCGTCGCCACCGGTTGCGCCAAGTCTGGGCACGGTTGCGCCAAGTCCGGTCACGGTTTGTTCAGCGGCGGCCTGTTCAAGCGCGGTTGCTGCGGCACCACCGCCCCCAAGGCTGCCTGCACGACAGCGGCCCCGGCCAAGAAAGACATGCCCAAGGGCGAACCCGTTCCCGATCCGAAGCCCAAGAAGACCGTCTCCGCGCCGGCGACGATCATCGTCAACCTTCCCGCGAATGCCCGTCTTATCGTAGACGGCAACCAGACGACCTCGACGGCTGAGATCCGTACTCTCGTCACCCCGAACCTCGACTTCGGCACCACGTACGCCTACACCATGCGCGCCGAAATCGTCCGCGACGGCATCACCGTCGAAGAAACGCAGATCGTGAATGTCGTTGGCGGCCAGACCTCCAACGTCCGTTTCAATTTCACCCAGACCGTCGCGAGCCGCTAGAGCGATGGCGGCGCGAGCATAGTTCCCGCCTGGAGCATGCTTTCGTCGGTTTCGTTCCGTGGGCAAGAGATGTTTTGGCACAGATGAAGGGGAGGACCACTTTGGTTCTCCCTTTTTTTTTCGCCCTGTTTAGCCGCGGCGCGCAGAGCCGCGCGGGTCCACGACCCCCGGCTAAACCAAGTCCATGAAACGCCGATAATCCTCCGGCGTATCCAAATCCCTTAACACCTCGTCGCTTGGCCAATCCATTTCGCGTGTCGCGCCAGTGTGCTGGCGAATATATGTGTTCAAGCCGACCCCGCTCGCCAGCTTGCGAATGCCCGCGATATGCGCCCAGCTTAGCCAGGTCGGATGCCCGCGGCGCCCTTGATGCGTGGGGACCACAATCGTCGCCTCCGGGTTTCCCTGAGCCGAGATCAAGATGGCCCGCACGATCTCGGCGTCCACGGTCGGATGATCCGCAGGCAAGAGCAGCCAGCCGTCGTCGCTGCGCGGTTGCAAGCGTTCCTCGATCCATGCCAATCCGCAGAGACAACTCGCCCGCATGTCCGGGGTGTCCTCCGTGAGCCGAACGACGTGCGCCCCTGCTTTCGATGCGATCTGCACCAGCGCATCCGCGTCGGGCGCCGCCACCACGACGACCTCGTCAACTCCGGCGGAGCGAACCGCCGACACGACGCGCTCAAGGACGGTCTGTTCGCCCAGCGGCAAGAGCAGTTTCGGCCGCCCCATCCGCTGGCTCTTCCCGGCCGCGGGGATCAATCCGAATGTTCGCATCGTCGCTCCGTTCGCCACGATTCTTGTGGTCCGGTCACTCCATGACCGGCTATTCTTCCGGTCACGGAGTGACCGGACCACAATTGCACCAACGCGCCGCCGTTTACGTCGGGGCCTGTTTACCGTACCATCATCATAAAGGAGCCTGGCCATGAATCTCTACGACAAATACA
Organism: Planctomycetia bacterium; assembly: GCA_005799265.1. Taxonomy (GTDB): domain Bacteria; phylum Planctomycetota; class Planctomycetia; order Gemmatales; family Gemmataceae; genus SIAQ01. Next base: position 20,970 of record SYHD01000084.1, read on the forward strand.
AACTTGGTCTGACCTCTCGTGACTTCCTGCAGCGCTATGCGAGCGACGCACACAAGCCGCGCTGGGCGCAGATGTTCGAACAAGTCGCCCTCACCGAGGCGCAGAAGACCCTCTTGAAGTCGTTCAAACGTGTAACGCCGGCGTTGTGCCTGGCCGGCGCGTGGTGCGGCGATTGCATCAATCAATGCCCAATCTTCGAGCACTTCGCCGCCGTGGCTCCCGTCATCCAGATACGCTATATCGACCGCGATGAGCACGCCGACGTCCAGCAAGCGTTGCAAATCTGCGGCGGCAATCGCGTTCCTGTCGTCGTCTTTTTTACCGAGGATGGACACGAAGTCGCGCGCTACGGTGAACGCACTCTCAGCAAATATCGCGCTCTAATGAAAGATCAGGCCGGCGCGACGTGTCCCACGGGCATCGGTACGGATGGTCTCTTGCCCCAGGTGACGCAGGATTGGTTGAACGAATTCGAACGCGTGCAATGGATTCTGCGTTTGTCGCCGCGTTTGCGCAAGATTCATAACGATTAAAGTTCCGATCTCGCCGCTTGCGGCTTGGCGCTCGCCATTCGCCGCGCGAACGCTAAACCACAAGCGGCAAAACGACTCGAGGTCCACCATGCGCCGCTTCCTTGGTTTCTCACTCGTTCTGCTAATCCCTTTCTTTGTCCAGGCTCAAGACGCCCCCAAATACGCGCCCGCCGAACAGGTCCGCGCGTCCTTCAAGAAACTCCTCGACCGCCCCAAAGTCCCGCTTGACGCAAAGGTCGTCTCGAAGAAGCGCCACACCGACGGCTCGGACCACGAATTCCTCACCTTCGCGTCCGAGAAAAAAGCCGACGGCTCCATCGAACGCGTGCCGACCTTCATCAAGCACCCGGCCAAAGCCAAGGGCAAGCTCCCCGCTGTCATCGTCCTGCACGGCACCGGCGGCTCCATCAACAACGCCGGCGTCATGAGCTTCATCAATGATCTCGCCAGCCGCAACATCATCGGCATTGCGATTGATGCCCGCTATCACGGCAGCCGCGTCGAGAAGGGCGGGACCACGTATCAGCAGGCCATCGCCAAGGCCTGGAAGGCCAAGCCCGGCGAGACGATGGAGCATCCCTTTTACTACGACACCGTCTACGATCTCTGGCGCCTCGTCGATTATCTTGAAACCCGCGACGACATCGACACGAAAAACCTCGGCATGATCGGCTTCAGCATGGGCGGCATCCAAACCTACCTGGCCGCGTCCGTCGATCAACGCATCAAGGTCGCCGTCCCCGCGATCGGCGTACAGAGCTTCCGCTGGAGCCTCGAGAACGAGCAATGGCAAGGTCGGGCGAACACCATCAAGCTCGCCCATCAGGAAGCCGCCAAGGACCTCGGCGAAAAAGAGATCAATCAAAAAGTCTGCCGCGTGCTGTGGAACAAGATCATCCCCGGCATCACAGACGATTACGATTGCCCGAGCATGCTGCGTCTGTTCGCCGGCCGGCCGCTGATGATAGTAAGTGGAACCAAGGACGGGAATTGTCCCTATGGCGGCGCCAAGATCGCGATCGCGTCGGTAGAGAAGGCCTACAAGGACGCCGGCGCCGCGGAGCGTTTGAGCGTGCTCGTCGAGGAAGTCGGCCACACGGTGACCGCGAAGCAACGCACGGCCGCGCTGGATTGGTTCGAGAAATGGCTCAAATAAGCCGGAACCGGTTTGGAGATCCCCCATGCTCCGTTGGCGCCTGTTCGGCATCAGTTTCTGCATTGAGCCGTCGTTCTGGCTCATGAACGCGTTATGGGCGTACATTTTGTACGTGCCGTTGATGGGGCCGCGCGAGCGTGGCCAGCTCATTACCCGTGAGCTCCTGTTAATGATGCTGCTCTGGGTTCTCTGCATGCTCGTTACCGTCATGGTTCACGAACTCGGGCATGCCATCACGGGGCGCATCTTTGGACAGGTTGGCAATATCACCCTAACCGGCCTGGGGGGACAGGCGGTCGGCGGTTACGGGGCACTGGCCCCCTGGCAACGCATCCTCACGATATTCGCCGGGCCGGGCGCCGGTTTCCTTTTCGTGGCCGTCATTGTTGCTCTCGACGGCAGATCGTGGAATTTTTGCATGGAGTGGTTGGAGCTCACCTTGCAGATGCCGATCTTCGACGCTCTCAAATGCAAGTGGAATCTCATCGACAAGATCAACCCGCTGCTGCGCAGGGGCGATTCCCCTGTCTACATCCTGGTGATGCTGCTTCTCTTCATGATGAATCTATTCCTCAACATCATGAACCTCTTGCCCATCATTCCGATGGATGGCGGCATGATCTTCAAGGAAATCTGCTGCCTGGTCGCGCCGCGCGCCGGGCTGAAATTTGCATTTGGCTGGTCGTTCTTGCTGGCCGCCGGCTGCACGGTTTACCTGCTGGTGGTCGTGCTCGAGCAATACAAGTTCATCGGCAAGATAGGCTTGTACTATCCGTTTGCGTTACCCGAATTCAGCTTGCTGATTTTCGCGTCGTTGGCGTACCAATCGCTGCAAACCTTTCGGCAACTTTCGATAATGGAGCGGCATGCGGCCTACATGCAGGGTGACGATATGTCCGGCCCGCGGCGCCTGTCGCACGGGGTCGTCGAGGTTGAACCGAAGGACCCGGATGACTTTGCACCGCGGGCGCCGGGCAGCGAACGGCCACGCCGCTAAAGTGGACATGCTGTAAGTGTCAAGCCGCAAGCGGCATCACGTTGCCGCCGCGTAGCGATGCGTCGGCGTCGGCCGGCCGGGACGGAAGCTCTGTGTCTTCGCCTCCGCCGGCTGTGCGCCGCGTTCAGCGCACACCGTTTGTATCACCTTCTCGACGTGCTCGCGCAGGATCGCCGGATCGATGGCGACGCGGGCGTTCACGATCAGGTCCGTCTCCTTCACCTGACAGCGCGACGGCAACGACAACGTCGCCACGCCGTCCGAGCTGACGAGATTGGCGACGCCGAAGAAGCCTTCCCAGAGCCCGATCGCCTTCAGGTGCGCCACCTCCGCGCCGGTGCCCTTGAGCGAGCCTTGCAGACGCGTCACCACGTCGAGCAAGAATTGATCGAGATCAAACGCGTTCGCCGCCGAAACGCGCACGCTGGTGTTGAGCCAGCCCAGCTCCGCTTCCCCCTCGGCGTAGACGTCGTAGTCGATATCGAGGATCTTGCGGCCAAAAGCGCCTTGCTGATTGAGCAATTCATGGACGGCATCGAAACCGGCGCCGGTCTTGGCGGAGACGCGCAGCACGGGCACGCCCGGGTGCTGTTTACCGACGAGCCCAACGATCTCGTCGATCTGGCTCGGCGTCAGCTCGTCGATGCGATTGAGTAGGATGGCGTCCGCCTCTTCGAGCTGCTTCTTGAAGATGTACGCGGCTTTAGGTGAAAACCCTGATGTTCCCCCCCCTCCCTTTCCGGGAGAGGGGTTGGGGGTGAGGGATTCTCGAAGAATCTTCAGGCCATGACTCGGCTTGAAAAGGACGGGATATGGCGCGACGGAAAAACGCGCGCCGTAGAGGTCCTTCAACGGCTGCACGACGGTCGCGACCAGATCGGTGCAGCTGCCGACCGGCTCCGCCAAGATCACGTCGGGCTGCTGGGCCGTTTCGAGCGAGCCGACCTTGTCGATGAGGTCGGTGAACTTGCAGCAAAAGCACGCACCGGCGACCTCCTCGACGGGGAAGCCCTGTTCGCGCAGCGTGTGCGTGTCGACGAGGTCCTCGGCCTGGTCATTGGTGACGATGCCGACGCGCCGGCCTTGCGTCATGAAGTGCCGCGCCAGCCGGGCCATCGCGGTGGTCTTGCCCGCGCCCAGGAAACCGCCGAGCATGATGAAACGTATGGTGGTCATGATCGTTCTCGCCTAAAACGGAAGGAATCGCGTGAGAACGTATTGTACATGCGTTTGAATGATCCGACGCGATGGGGTAGACTGTTTCTGCCGCTTGCGGCTTAGCGCTCGCAGGCGAACACGCGCGCTAGGCCGCAAGCGGTTGATCATTATGCCCGCATCCCCTCCCACCATCGGCTGTCTTGCACAAGTCGCGTGTACCTGGGAAGTGCTCGCGCGCAAGGCGGGCAATGTCTGTCCGGGGCGCGAGTTTCCCGACCTCACTGTCAACGATTTTCTCGTCAGCGCCGCCGCGATTGCGCCGATCCTGAATGAGGCGCCGACGCAGCCGCTTGGCGTCACGATCTTGCGCGCCATCGAGGCGACGCGCCGGGTAGTCAAGACCAACACCAACCTGGGTATCGTGCTCCTGTTGGCGCCGTTGGCGTCGGTCCCGCTCGGGGAGCCGCTTTGCTCCGGCCTGTCCAGGGTGCTCGAACAGACGACCGTGGAGGACGCACGCAACGTCTTCACGGCGATTCGGCTCGCGAAGCCGGGCGGACTCGGAACGGTGCAGGAGGCGGACGTTTACGACGAGCCGACGCTGCCATTGCGCGACGTGATGGCGTTGGCCAACGAGCGCGACCTGATCGCGGCTCAGTACGAGGACGGTTTTCTATTCGTCTTCAATCAGGTGCTGCCGCAGCTGGCACGGCGCGTCGAGCAATACAAAAATATTGAAAGGGCCATCGTCGAAACGCAGATGGAGGTCTTGCGCATCGCGTGTGACAGCCACATTCACCGCAAGCTCGGCAGCGTGGCCGCGACGGAAGTGAAGCTGGCGGCACAAGCGATCGGGGGCTTGGAAACGCCGGCGGGCCGCCGCGCCTTCGGCGAATTTGACGCCTGGCTGCGTGCGGACAATCACGCGCGCAATCCCGGCACGACGGCAGACCTGATCGCCGCCGGCCTCTTCGCGGCCCTGCGCGAGAAGCGCATCGCCATCGATGCGCCGTTCGTGTGGGAGGATCATCCGTTTTCAACCGCAGACGAACACGGCGCGGCTGAGCCGCAACTGAAACGAGGAAAAGATTGCTCCCGGGAATAGATTGGGAAGTATCTCGCAACCAGATCCAAACCAAGGAGCAATGATGGATTCTTTGGTACGACCTTTCGGGCATCTCGTCGCGGGAGTCTTGTGCGGTCTGGACAAGTTGCGGTTTCGCGGCAGTAAGCGGCAGATGTGCCATGTGACGGGAATGATGAGCTGGCTAGGGGCCATGCGGATTCTCCTGAACGATAAGGATAAGCTGCCGGGGCCGCCTGCAACACCTTCATGCCGCGCGAAACCAGAATGGCGGCCCCGGTCAGCTTCATCCGTTGGTTCGGCGGCGCTACGCGATGTCACGACCACGGCGAAAGTTCGTCAACCGAAACTTTGTCATCCTTGCCATCGGGAAACATAACTCGGTGGTTTTTCTCGCCGCGGTTGAGGATGCACACTGGAATTGTTCGCCCAGAGCGGGTCCACGCCATTACCTCACGTTGGCCTCGCGCCACGTTTCGCTCGTCCAAGCGAGCATGGAGCTGATTCAATTGTTCGTCCTGCACTACCGTGAGTTCGGATTGAAGCCGTGTGTTCTCGCTGGTTTGCTTCCCAAGTTCTGCTTCAAGAGAACGAATGGTCTTCCGCAAAGGGGCGTCGCTTCGGCGGCGAAGCGCCCAACAGGCGGTAAAACCGAGCACGAGCCCAGTGACCAAGGCGCCCACACGGTGAGGCTCCCACTGGAAAAGTTCTTCAACGAACTTACCGATGTCGAAAGGACCCATCGCGCCTCCACAAGCGGGTTGAGGCCGGCTTAACGTAAGAATGGCTTTTGCCATGCACCGTCTCGAAACGTGAAATTGTCGATGGCAAACTCCCTGGAGTCGCGCTCGCCCGTGATGTTGTGGACTCTAGCACACTTGATTGCAGCCACGAACTGGTTGGGCACCATTTTGCCTTCTTTGTCGTATTTCTGCACGACTCGGAGGACTTCCATGCTTTGGATTTTATATCCCACCGCCCAGATCCCGATTGTCCCGCCCAACAAGTCATTGAGAGATTGGCCACCCAGGCAGCGGTCAATCCGGGCTTGAAGCTCTTCCCGAGCCTCCTTAGCAGTTTTCTCCGTTCCCTTTGGCTCTGTGGGGGTAGGCTTGCTTTCTTCCGGCGTCTTCTTGGGCAGTTGTTCCGCCACCGGCGGGCTCTTTTGGGCGACCGGCTTTGAATCTGGATTGGGCTCGCTTTTCTTATCTGGTGAAGAGTTCGAGCAACCGACAAGCGCCGCCGCAAAGACGAAGCAAAGGCATCGGGTCATGAGGTGCCCCTTTCTGGTGCTGAATGCGCTGCCGAACTTAAATTAGGGATGCGCACCGGCACTCTAACAAGGAAAACGGCACTCTAACACGGCTGCGCACGCTAATGCGGTCCAATGGAGCAGAATGGGGATGCGCGGTCAAGCAAAAAAGAAAAACAGGTGATTTTCTTGTTGCAATCGATATGTGATCGTATGTGCACTTTTGAGAAGTAACACATTCTTCAATGGCGGGAGGCTCAACATGACTACAGCAACGGCTGGCAACAAGCAGGCGCCGCGCTTGCTCGAGCAGGTTCGGGCGGCGGCGCTTACCCGTTACGGGCGGCCGGAGCCGGGGGAGCGGTTTGTCAAATGGTCTCTGGCGTACATCCTGTTTCACAGCAAGCGGCATCCGCGCGAGTTGGGGCGGTCCGAAGCGGGACAGTATCTGGAGCACGTCGTCAAGAGCGAGAAGGATCCGCTGCGGTGTGTGGAGGCGGCGCGCGCGGCGCGCAAGGGGCCGGCGGGGGTGACGAGTCCGTTGGATGTGCTGGGCGATGTCGATGTCGAGGGACTGCGTGCGGCAGTAGCGCGGACGGAAATGGTAAATGGTAAATGGTAAATGGTAAATGGTAAATGGTAAATGGTAAATGGTAAATGGTAAATGGTAAATGGGGAATGGTAAATGGTAAATGGTAAATGGTAAATGGTAAATGGGGAATGGGCAATGATCGTGAGCGCGCTGGTGTTCGCCAAACGATGGCAATCAATCATTAGCCATTAACCATTAACCAATGTCCATTGACCATTTTCTTTGAGAGGTGAATCATGACTTCGGAAGAACTGTCCACGCGATTGCTGAATTTTGCCGTCCGCGCGGGCAAAGTGGTCGATGCCTTGCCCGACACACGTTTGGGGCGACATATTGCTGGGCAACTCGTGCGCTGCGCGACTTCGCCGCCGCCGAATTACGAGGAAGCGTGCGCTGCCGAGAGTCGCAACGACTTCATTCACAAACTTGCGATCGTCCTGAAAGAACTGCGCGAGACGCGCTGCTGGCTGCGCATGATCGTCAAAGGAGAGTTATTGCCCGAGGAACGACTGGAGCCTCTGCTGGATGAGGCGGAGCAACTACGGAAGATTATCGGGCAGTCGATCAACACGGCCAGAGAGAATCGAGATCGTGATAACAAATGATCAATGGCTAATGGCCAATGGTTGATGGGCAATGGCTAATGGCCAATGGCCAATGGCCAATGGCCAATGGTTGATGGGCAATGGGCAATGGCTAATGGCCAATGGTTGATGGCCAATGGTTAAAGGCCAATGGTCATTGGTTCACGGCGATCCATCATTGTCCATTAACCATTGACCAATGTCCATTTTCCATTTCCGATCGCGTCGCTGCCGCATCAATCGCTGATGGCGGCGTTTGGGAGTACGGTTTACTTCACCGGCATCTTCAGGACGTAGGCGGCGTTGTAGTCGGCGCTGGCGCCTTTACGGTCGCGGTTGCCGGCCGTCACCGTGAGCGTCTTTTCGTCGGGCGCGAGGGCGAGGCCGTAGAAGACGCCCAGGGGAGCGGTGCTTTCGTAGGTCATCTTGCCGGTCTGCCAATCCCAGATTGCGAGGAAGCCTTTGTTGCCGGGCGAGTCGCCGATGGAGATCAGATTTTTGCCGTCCTTGGTGAAACGCAGGTTGGCAACGGCGCCGGGGTGCGACGCGGCCGGAAAGCCGGGCGAACTCTTGTAGTTGGGATTGGCGAGATCGCGCACCACGTTGCCGTCGAGGCTCCAGATCTTGATGATGCGTTCCAGGCCGCTCGACCCGGACGCGATGAACTTACCGTCGGGGCTGAACGCGGCGGCGTAGACCGGCTCCTGATGGCCCTTCTCGAACTCCTTTTCCTTGTGCGCCTTGAATTCCTTGACGAGGTCCCCGTTGGCGGTCCAGAGCTTGAGGCTGTTGTCGTAGCTCGATGTCAGGAATTGTTTGCTGTCGGGGGAGAAGACGAGCGCGTAGATCGGCTGCGGCACGTTGTTCTTGTTGATGACGCTGACGTGGGCCGTCACCGCTTTGACCTGGACGTTCTTGACGAGATCGAAAATGCGGACCTGGCCGTCGTGGCAGGCGCTCAGGAGAAGATTGGCGCCGCCGGGTTGAAACGCGACGGCGTCGATGCTCTGCGGATGCGCGAAGTTGCGTGTCGGCGCGGGTGAAGCGACGCGCCAGACGTGCAGCGCCTTGTCCTGGCCGGCGCTGTAGATCGATGCGTTGTCGGCCGCGATCGTGAAGTCGCCGAGCACGTCGATGGTCGTCCAGGTTTGCGCGGGGGTCAAGAAATCTTTCGGCAACGGCTGCCCCGCGGTAAAGGGGACGCTCCAGGCGCCGAGCGTCTTGCCGGCGCTGGAGCCGACGAGCGCGAGGTTATTCGGCGTGAAACTAAGAGCGCGGACCTCGCCGGGGAGCTTGACGGAGCCGATTTCCTTGGCGTCGACGAATTGATGGACGCGCACGACCGAGTCAGTCCCGCCGGAGGCGAGCAGCAAGGCGTTCTTCGAAATCGCGACGGAGCGAACCGGGCCGGTCGCGCCGGGGAATTCACGTTCCTTGGCGCCGGTGGCGATGTTCCAGAGCTTGACCGTCTTGTCGGCGCCGCCGGTGAGGACGTGGGTATTCGCGGGGACGATCGTGAGCGCGTGCACCGGGCCGACGTCGGCGGGAATGGCACGCAGAATCGATGCCGTGTCGAGCCGCGTCACCTTGCCGGCAGCCGAGAGAATCACGTTGGCCGGCAAATGCTGCACGGCGTCAACGGCGTCGTCCTGGGCGAAGAATTGCAGCTCCAGGCCGGTGGCGACCTCCCAGAGGCGCGTCTGCTTGTCGGCGGCGCCCGTGGCGATGCGCGTGTTGTCCGTGCTGAACGACAGCGACAGCACATCGACGGCGTGGTTGAGCGTGACGACTTCCTTGCCGTCGACGAGGTTCCATACCTTCACGATTTTGCCCGCGGCGACGCCAACGCGCGTGAAGTCTCGGCTGAAGACGACGGCCTTGATGGGATCGACGACGGGGCCGAATTCCTTGAGGACGCTCGCCTTGGCCAGGTCCCAGTGCTTTACCTTCTTGTCGGCGCCGGCCGAGACGAGTTGCGTGCCGGCGGCGTTGTACTGCGCGAACATCGGACCTGCCGGATGGGCGACCAGCGCGGAAACGATGTTCACATCGAGCAAGCGCGCGGTCTTGTCCATCGACGCCGTCATGAGCGTGCGGCCATCGGCGAGATACTGCAGGGTCTTCAACGGGGCGGTGTGCTCCTCGAAGATTTGCACGTCCTTGCCGAGCGTGATGTCATGAACGCGGATGACCTGCTTCGGCCCGTCGGCGAGGGCGACGGCGATCCGCTGGCCGTTCGGGCTGAGCGTGAGGCTTTGCAGCGGCGCCGTCATCGGGATCGTCGCGGTCGTCTTGCCGTCGGCGACGGTCCAGATCTTGACGTTCTTGTCGGCGCCGGCGGTCGCGATCTTCGTGGCATCGCTGTTCAGGCTGACATGCGTGATCGGGCTTTCGTTGGTGAGCGCCTTGACTTCCTTGCCGTCAGCGGCGTTCCAGATCTTGATGAGCTTGTCGTCGCCGGCGGAGACGATCTGATCTCCCTTGGGCGTGAAAAGCGCCTGCCGGACCGGGCCTTGATGTTGGCGTTGAAACACGAGTGACGAGGTCCACACGCGCGCCAGCTTGTCAGCCCCGGCGGTGACGGTGCGCTTGGCATCGACGAAGGCGACGCTGCCGACGATACCGTCGTGCGGCAGCGTTTCCAGCAGGGTGCCGTCGAGGCCGTAGATGCGCGCCAGCTTGTCGCTGCCGCCGACGATTAGCCGCGTGTTGTCGGGGGACAAGGCGATGCCTTTGGAATTCGACGCGATCTTGATCGTGGCGACTTCCTTGCCGTCGGCAGTGTTCCAGATCTTGACGACCTGATCGGCGACGGCGGCGAGGCGCGTGCCGTCCTTCGAGAGCGTGATGGCGGAAACGGCCGCGACGTGATCGAACTTCAGCTTCGGCGCGCCGTCGGGGAGGGCGGCAGTACGGATCGTCTTGTCGGCGCTGGACGAATAGAGCATGTCTCCCTTCGGACTCAACGCGAAGCCGAGAATCGCGGTCTGTTGCTGGGCGGGGAGCGTCTTGATTTCCTTGCCATCGGCGGTCTTGATCTGCTTGATGGAGCCGTCCGCCAGGCCGACGAAAACGCTTTGTGCGTCCGCGGCGAAGACGACCGCCTGCGGAGTAACCGTCATCGGCAGCTTCTGCAGCACCTTGGCGTCGGCGGCGTTCCAGAGCGTCACCGTCTTGTCGGCCGAGACGGCGGCGATCGTCGCGGCGTTGCTGCTCATGGCGAAGCTGTTGATGGACAGCGTTGGCCCGGCGTATTCTTTTTCTTTCACGCCAGTTGTCAGGTTCCATAGACGAACGATCTTGTCGCTGCCGGCGGTCAGCACCTTGGCTGCATCGGGCGTGAGCGTCAGGGACGCGATTTGATCGGGATGGATGAACGTTTTCGGCGCGACCAGCGGCAGCGCCCAGAGCTTGACGGCGCCGTCCTCGGACGCGGACAACATCTGCGTGCCGCCGGCGTTGATGCCGAGCGCGGTCAGGGGGGCGGTGTGAGCGAGCAGGACATCGGACTCTTTCGCGGTCGTTTGATTCCACAGGCGGATCGTGTTGTCCGCGCCGCCCGAGGCGAGAATCTGCAGGTTCGCGCTGACGGCAACGGCGGTCACAGGCCCGGCGTGGCCGACAAGCTGCTTCTCCATGGCGAGCTTCGTCGTGTCCCAGACGCGCACGAATTTGTCGCTCGAACCGGTGAAGAGCTTCTTGCCGTCGGGGCTCGCGACCGCGGCGAGCACGGCGTCGGGATGCGTTAACGTCCGCGGCGCGATTTGCGGAATTGTCCAGAACTTGACAAGGCCGTCGGCGCCGGCTGACATGAGCTGGGTTGCCTGCATCTGCATGCTGTGCACGGCACCTGCGTGAGCGAGCCATTGTTGCGGGATCTTCGGATCGGCGCTGTTCCAGAGGAAGACGCGATTGTCGGAGGTGCCCGCGGCGATGAACGTGTTGGCCGGGTGCGTCGCGACGCTGGTGATGCCCGCTTGTGGGCCAGTGAGCGTGCGTACTTCCTTGGCGCCGGCGATGGCGAACTGACGCACGGTGCGATCGTCGCTGCCGGTGTAGTAGTTGGCATTGTCGGCCGTCATCGCCAGGGCGCGGATCGGCGCGCCGTGGCCGGGAAGCGTTTTCGGCAGCGCCGGCGGTGGGAACTGCCAGAACTTCAGGAAGCCATCGTCGCCGACCGTGTACGTCGCGGTGTTGTTCGGATTGATGGCGACGTTATTGACGCCGCCGATGTGGGCGCCGACCGTTGACAGGAGTTGGCCGTTGGCGACGTTCCAGAAACGCAGCGTGCGATCGACGCCGACCGACGCGAGCGTCAGGCTATTGGCGCTGAACGAGAGGCTGGTGATCGCGCCCTGATGCCCGGCTTCGAGCTTGACGAGTTCCTTGAACTCGACGGGCGTGACGAGCTTGAGCGAGCCATCCTTGCCGCCGACGGCGAGCTTGAGCCCGTCGGGGCTTAGGGCGACGGCACTGACGGCATCGTTCGTTTTCAGTGTGCGGATCGGGGCGTTGATCGGCACGTCCCAGGTTTTCAGCGTATTGTCGGTGCTGCCCGAGGCGATCATCGAGCCGTCTTGACTGAAGCCGACGGAGATGACTTGCTTGGTGTGCCCGCCGGTGCCGCCGTAGGTCTTGATCTCCTTGCCGCTGGCGGCGTCCCATAATTTCAGCGTGTTGTCGAAGCTGGCGGTGACGAGGAATTTGCCGTCGGGGCTGTAGGCGACCGCATAGACGGCATCGGTGTGTCCCTTGAGATGAGCGACGATGTCCGGGGCCGCATTCTTTTCCTGGGCGAATGTCGGCAGCCAGAGGATGGCGCCGAGCGCCAACAGACCAACGATAGCCAGAAGACGTCGAGCCATGATGCGGACTCCTTGATGAGACGGCAAAGGCGGACTAATAGTGTCGCATGGCGGTGGGTGAGTGTCAAGCAGCAGAAGAGATGTTGTATGCAATACCGCTGGGTTTTGCAGGGAAATGTCTGTCCCCGTGTTGCGCTCACAGGATGCCGAGCGAGCGCCAAACGTGATTCCGCTTAGCGCAAATTGGCCTGATTGACGACCGGCGTGACATGGAAATCGAGTGACTTGCGCGCGACGCGCGGCCGCTCCGGATTGGTCGTCTCGTCTGCGATCTCGATGATGAGTTGATACTTGCCTGCCGGGAGCGCCGGCACGTAAAAGCAGTACGCGCCGTGCAGATCGTTGAGCCGAGCCTGGCGCCGCATCGTTGTTTGATTCTTGTCGAAGGGGCGCGACCAGACGCTCTCACCCTTCGCGTTCTTGAGTTCGAGGGAACACGCCAGGCGCGTCACGTAATCGCCATCCTTCGACAGTTCACTCGCGAAGTTCTTCAGCTCGACGTATAGTTGCACCCACTCGCCTGGGCGTTCCTTCGACGCCGTCAGGAAGGCATGTGTGTCGGGAACGGGGACGTAATTCGCGAACCCGAGAATTTGTTTGCAGCAGCACATCTTGCCGATCGTCAGCTCGCTGCGGGCGCGCACCGTCCAGCGCAGGCCGTCGATCTGCTCGATCAGCACCGCGACTTCTTGCGGCGACATCTCGGAAATCGACTTCTTGAGAAACATCGTCAAGGGGGGCAGCAGGCGAAGGAGAAACTCCTGCGTCGCGTCGTCGTAAGCGCGTAGGTGCTGGATCGCTTCCTGGTGTCGGCCGTCGATCATGTCCTGCATCGCCTTGACCGCTGGGGCGTAATCGGTTTTGTCGGACTTCTCAAACGTTCTCGGCAAGAATTGCGGTTGGATGACACCTGGCAGGAACGTCTTGGGTGGCGCGAGTTTGTCGCCGGCTTGAGTATCGCCGATCGTGACCACGCCGGAGTCGCCGCGTTTGGGCGGGTCCTTCACGTCCGCCGGTCGCAGCGCGTGGTCTCCCATTGCCGAGCTGGCGTTTCCGGTAGGCTCGGCGATCGATTTGGGCTGTGTTTCTTCGGTAACGAAGGCTGTCGAGAAGTTGCGATCGTCCGGCGGGCAACGCTGGGCAAGTTCGCGCAGGCGCTTTGAGCCGACCAGTGGATCACTGGCGATACTGGGGAACTGCGCGCAGCCCGGCAAAATCGTCAAACTGGCGAAAGCGACAAGTAGGCAACTAAATAAACTGCGCACCATCGGCACCTCAAGATCCGTAAGCCGATCCGCGGCGAACGGCAGGGGTCGGCGTGATACCGCAAGCGATTTGGAAGGTCAAGCGCATCTGTCCATGGGGCAGGTTGGCAACATGCCCCTCAAAACTTGACTTCTTGACTTCTCCGGGCCTGTGAAGACTCTTGAGTCAGGAAAGCGGGTTGGGTATAATTCCAGGGCTAGCGCGCACTCTGGGCGATTTGGGTCGACTTGCGCCCGGGCCTGATCGATTCATATACCGTCCTTCGTGTGGTCTCTTGTTACCACTCTTGGAGGACGAATGTATTGTTTCACCCGATCCGGCACAAAACAGCCTCAGTCGGAAGCAACCTTCTCCCTCGCCTTGAACGGTAGCGTAGCCTGCTCCAAGCCCGGGTTTCTTTCCCTTCGGCGATGCCTCGCCTCCACCAATTTCTTCCGACGCTCGGCATATCGAGTTGCCGGATCGCCGGCGCGGGCGAACTCCGACAACAGGGAGACCAACGTCAGCAGGGCGATGCAGACTTGTTTCGACCTGTCGAGCCTCCTGGGCGATTACTCACCTTCGGCAGCCAGATGGGAATTGTCCTATAGTAATGTTCAACCGGAGAGCTCGCAATATTCGCTTCATCGCTTTTCCCCGGCTTCCCGCTGGAGACGCTCGGATGTCTTGCTTCTGTCCGAAAAAACTCCAGGCCATGCAGGCAGACTTCAAGCTGCCCAAGATCGATTTCGCGCTGCCGGCCGGCAGTATCGGCGCCATGGCGAAACTGTCCGCACTGATGAGCGCGAAGGCGTCAGCCTCGGCAACTGCCGCGCTGTCCGCGAAGGCGATGGCGGATTTACGCGTGACGTTCTCCGCCACGGCGAACATGAAGTTGTCCCTGCTCGCATCCGTCATGGCCAGCTTCAAAGCGAGCGGGAGCCTGTCGATGGGTGCAGGCATGGGCGGCATGCTCGGTTCACTCAACATGCACTGGCCGCATCTGAAGGGATTGCTCCTCCCCAATCTTCCTCACCTTCCCGCCATCAATGCCCTGGGGCTGTTAGCCGCCCTGGTGGGCAATCTCAAAATGAATTTGAAGGTTGACCTCACTTCCCCGAAAGCGCTGATGGAACTGAAGGCGAAACTCGAAGCGATCATCGTGGCCAAGGCGGAACTGGAGGCGAAAGCGGCATTGGCAGCGCAGGCGCGCGTCAGCGCGAGCGCCGCCCTCGCGGCGAACCTCAGTGCGACCGCGGCGCTGGCCGCTTCCGCCCAGGCTTCGTTCGCTGCCGACATGGCGGTCTTGATGAAAGGCTCGCTGGCGTTGAGCCTCCCCTTCAAGCCCCCGGATCCGCTGAGCCAGCTGGGGGCGATGATCCAGGCCATGCTCGATCTCAACTTGCCGGCCATGACCGTCCCGCCGTTGGAACTGGCGCAGCTATCCGGTTTGTTGGCAGCGGTTGCGTCGATCAAGACGGGGCTGGGTATCAACCTGCTCGCGTCAGGTTCGGCCTCGCTGGTCGCCAGCTTCCTCGCCAAGGTCGACTTGAAGGCGGTGATCGCTCTGGCGGCCTCCCTCGACATGAAGGCGAGCGCGGCGATGTCGGTCCAGGCCAAGGCGGCGGCCAGCGCAGCGTTGGCCGCACAAGCCAAAGTCGCCGGAGCGCTATCGGCCAAGCTGGACGCGATGCTGAACCCCCTGAGCGTGGGGCAGCTGGGTTCCTTGTCGGTCGCCATGCTGCTGGGCGGCCTGCTTGGGTTGTCCGGACTCAAGCTCCCGAAAAGCCCCTGCGAGATTTGCGTTTTCTTGAAGTGATCTTGTAAAGGTGCCTGGGGAAGATCTCTACACCTTTTCGACGATCGTGTCGGAGACCGGGTCAAACAGGCCTGAGCCGATGCCGTCGGCCATGGTGTCATAATGCGATGGCCTCCTGCGTTTGGGATAAAGACCTTGTGGCAACGTCTTTATGCCAAATTAGGGGCCATCGCGCCAGGGTATCGGTGAGAATTGCGGGCTAGGCGTTGCCGAACAATCTGCTGCAGCAGCCGGCGGCTCTTTTATCGGTTTCCACAGTATCATGCCCAGCAGGCCGCCGCTGCTGAGCTTTGGCGTGCGATCAATAGTGTGCAAACGACCATTTTTCATCGCAAGCGGAAAACGAATAAGATCCGCGCGTCCTTGCAACGCCACGCGCGCGCGTTATAATCGGTGCGTCCTTTCCCTCTTCCCTTCGAGGCCCTCAGCCATGAACCGATCGCTACTTTGGACGCTGCCGCTCGTGCTGATCGGCATTCTTAGCTCGCGCCAGGCCGACGCGGCGTGCTGCTACTTCTCGGCCAAGAACGCCGACATCTTGCAGCCGGCGCAGAAGGCGTACATCACCTGGGACCCGGTCGAGAAGAAGGAGACCTTCACGGTGCAGCCCAAGTTCGAAGGCAACGCCCTCGACTTCGGCATGGTGATTCCGACGCCCAGCCAGCCCAAGCTCAACGAGATGCCGCGCGATTTCTTCAGGCACTTCGCGATCTACTCGATCATGAAACGCCGCGAAATGCCGCACTCGAAGCTGCTGCACATCATCGATCCTGCGCCGAAAAAGTTGTTCAAAAGCGGTGGATTACCGCCTAGTTCGCCGGATCCCACCACGAAGAAGGATGGCACGCCGCCGCCCAAGGTCATCGTGCTCGAGGAAGGCGTGGTTGGCACGCTCGATTACAAGATCATTACGGCCGAGCGCGCGGACGATCTCTATCAATGGCTGAAGGATCACAAGTACAACTACTCGGGCGACGAGGCGACGCTGAACCATTACGTGCAGAAGAAATGGATCTTCACGGTGATGAAGATCGACACCGCGCAGATGAAGCGCAACAAGGACGGCACATTCGCCGGCGAGGTGTCGCCGACGCGCTTCAGTTTCACGACCGAGAAGCTCGTCTATCCGCTGAAGATCACGCAGATCTCGGTGAAGGAAAAGACCGAGGCGCTCTTTTATGTGCAGGCGCCGTTCAAGGTCGATCTGCCGGGCGACATGACTTACCAGTACACCTGGATCCCGTCGCTGCAAGGCGCGATCGGCTGCACGCCGGACGGCATCCCCGGCGGCGGCGACGATTGGCTGAAACGCTTCGGCCCGCAGATCCCGCCTCTTTTGACGCGCGCCCAGGAACTCGGCTTCCGGTTCTTCCCCGGCCAACGTCCGCAACCCGGCAAAGACGGCAAGATCCCGACCACGATGGAGTGGGCCCGCAAGCTTTCCAAGAACGACATCGACATCCTTACAGGTAAATTCACCTATAGCGAAAAAGTCCCCGACGTCGACGCCGGCTTTACCATCGCCGACACCAAAGACCCGGTGCGCGCCAAGGCGATCGCCAAGGTCATCCGTGAACGACTCGCCAAGGCGTTCAAGGAGCGCCCCTACGGCTACCTCGTCCGGCAAGCCCCCGCGAAGGAAGTTCAGGACTTGCAGCACCTCGCCGGGCATCTCACGGAAGGCCTGTTCATCACGAAGTTCCGCAAAATCTTCACGCGCGGCGAAATGAACGACGACCTGCTCATCGTGCCTGCGCGGTACAATGACACGGAGGATCGCTCCGAATACGAAGAGATGCTGCCGACGTCGCCGCCGTGATTTTGGTGAGTGGTGTTTCAAGCCTGCAGGCGACAAAGGAGCCTGCGGGGTTTCTTCTCCATGAATCCGATCGCGCCATTCTTGGAACGCTCCAACGTCGTCATTCTCGACGGGGCGCTCGCGACCGAACTCGAACGGCGCGGGGCGGATCTGCGCGATCCGTTGTGGTCCGCGAAATTGCTGATCGAGAATCCCCATCTGATTCGCCAGGTGCATTACGATTACTTCTCTGCCGGCGCCAACGTCGCCACCACCGCCAGCTATCAGGCGACCATCCCCGGCCTGACGCGGCGCGGTCTGAGCGAAGCGCAAGCGGCCAATGTCCTGCGCCTGAGCGTTCGCCTGGCTCAGCAAGCGCGTGACGAGTATTTTCTCCCCTCCAATCGGGAGCGCCTCAAGCCGCTCGTCGCTGCATCGATCGGCTGTTACGGCGCTTCTCTCGCTGACGGCTCGGAGTATCGCGGCGACTATGGCCTGACCCTCCAACAACTCATCGACTGGCATCGCCCGCGCGTCGAGATCCTGGCCGACAGCGGCGCCGACCTCTTCGCCTGCGAAACGATCCCGTGCCTGCTCGAAGCCGAGGCGCTGGTGAGGCTACTCGGCGAGTTTCCGCACATGTCCGCCTGGCTGAGCTTCAGCTGCAAGGACGAGCGCCATCTCTGCCACGGCGAATCGTTCCGCGACGCCATCGAATTGGCCAACGCAGCGCCAAACGTCATCGCGGCCGGCGTCAATTGCTCGGCGCCTCGTTTCATCGACGGCTTGCTCACAACGGTCGCCGAGGTCTCCACGATACCGCTCGTCGTCTATCCCAACCGTGGTGAATCATGGGACGCAAAGCAGCGCTGCTGGCAAGGCGCGACTGCAGAGCCCGAATGGCGCGACTGCGTCCAGCGCTGGCACAAGGCGGGCGCAAGGTTGATAGGCGGTTGTTGCCGCACCACGCCCGAGACGATTCGACATATCGCGACGGCCCTTCGTCCAGGCGTGTAAAGAGTCACTCCTGACTTTGACACAAATCGCTCTTGCCTGTATGATGCTGAAGCCCACATTGAAAGACCGCGCATGTTCAAATGGCTGAGCCGATTGTTTGGTTGGTCGAAGCGCACCAAGGAGAAGCAGGCAACGCTTGCGAGCGTGGGCCTTGCGTCTCTCGAGCGCATCGTGCTTACCGATGGCGTCGCCCGCACGCTGTTCGAGGATTTCGCCGAGCATCGCCGCTCGGCGCGCGGCGACGAAGAGATCGGCTGGGTGCTGATGGGCCTACGCCAAGGCACCGAGGCGGTCGCTCTGGCCGCCCTGCCTGCCGGCGCCG
This sequence comes from Planctomycetia bacterium, assembly GCA_005799265.1. GTDB lineage: Bacteria > Planctomycetota > Planctomycetia > Gemmatales > Gemmataceae > SIAQ01. The sequence goes on from SYHD01000084.1 coordinate 39,392, forward strand.
AGCGCGACGCTGGCGCCGCGCACGTGCAATTCAACAGCGAAGCTCAGGCCCTGGCGAGCCGCATCATTCGCCAGTCCGACAAGCGGCTCGCGATCATCGGCGTCGTCCACACCCATCCGGGCAGCATGCGCTCACCCAGCAGCGGCGATCTGCACGGCGACAGTCAATGGGTCGCCAATCTCCGCGGCGGTGAAGGCGTCTTCGCCATCGGCACGGCCGACGCGCGTACCCAGGGGCGAATCGACGCCAGCAATATTCAGGCGTATGGCGATCTCTGCTTCAGTTGGTGCGCACTGGGCAAGGGGGATGCGCGTTACCGCTCGCTGCCGGTGCAGGTGGCGATCGGCAACGATCTCGCGTCTCCGTTGCGCCCCGTGTGGAACGTGATCGAATCCCATGCGGAGCCTTTGAACAAGCTGAGCCGGCTTTTCGCAAAGGTGGAATATGAGGCGGCCAAAATTGCGGACGCCCCGACGCTGGTCGTCAAGATCGCCCTCGCCGAGCCGCGCCAGCAAATTCACCTCTTGTTAAGCGATACGGGCGCGCGGTATTATTGGAGTGTCGACAAGGAGCTGATCGCGGTCGGCGCCGACGAAGGGCAACTGGACCGCGCCGTGTTTCTCATCCTCGCGGAATTGGCCAAGGGGCCGATCATCAAGACCGCGGCGATGCCAACGTTCGTTTGAGAACAAGTCGAACCCCGCAAGGAGACCCAGCATGGACTTTCGAGCCGTCAACACCGAAGAACGCCAAAAATTAATCGACGCCCTGCGCGGCAACGCCCAGGACAGCCTCGCGATCCTGATGGATCGGCGCGACACCTCGTTCGTGGGCGCCAGCGAGGAGATCAGCGACGAGGAGGTCATCTCCGCGATCCAGTCGGTGCCGTGCCATTACGCAGTGGTCAGTGGCCAGTAGTCAGTGGTCAGTGACCATTGAACCCTCACCACTGACAACTGACTACTGGCAACTGCTTATGAGCCTCCTCGACAGCGAAACCGGCAAGAGACGCCTGCTGACTATCGAGATCCCGATCCTCGAGCGCTACAATGGGGAGCGCGCCGAGGAGTACAAGATCAAGGTCGTCAAGCACGGCAAGAGTTTGTTGTTGCGCTATGCTCTCAAGCCGATGCACAACATCTATCAGCTGGAGACGCGGCTGCCCACGGAATACCCACTCCTGGCGCCGGAGACGCGCGTCTTGACGCCGTTGAAGATTTGCCCTCATCTTCTGGAAGGGCAGCTCTTGTGCATGTGGCGGCAAGGCAGCACGCGCGAGACGAGCCGTTGGGACCCGGCGAAGTTCACCTGCGTGTTCGCCGTGCAGGCAGCCTGGCGCTGGCTGGCGTGCTATGAGGTCTGGCACGAAACCGGCGAATGGCCGTTGCCCGAGGCCGTGTAGAAAGCTTTCATGGCGCACCTCTTCCAGGTCGGCGCGGGCTCGGGCGGCATGACCGTCCTCGATATCGTGTGCCGCGATCCGCGCCTCACGCACGTCACGCTTGTTGAGCCCGATATCTACAAAGCGCACAATGTGATACGCCATCCATTTCCCATGTCCGCCGTCGATTCGTTCAAGGTCGATTTCGCCAAGAATTGGCTTGAAGAACGCCGGGCCGATTTGCATGTCAAGACTCTGCGCTGCAACCTGATGGATTCGGCGTTCGGTGAGCCAATCGAAGAAGCCGTCCGCTCGTGCGATCTTGGTATCTGTGCCGCGGACAACGAGCCGGCGAAGTTTTTCTTTGACGCCTTGATGCGGCGGCACAAGAAGCCGTGGACGCTCGGCGAAGTGCTGTCGGGCGGCATCGGCGGGTTCGTGCACTGGTTCGTCTCCGACGGGCCGTGCTATGGCTGCGTCGCGAGTCATCTGCGCCGCACGGTCAAGGTTGACGACGGCAAGCCGCCCGATTATTCCGCGCCGGGCGGGCCAGCGCCGGAGACGACGATTCCCGCGAGCCGGGCGTCCATCGAAACGATCGCCGCCTTGCACGCCCAGATCACGCTGCAGCTCTTGACGCACGGCAAAGACTATGCTCCGGGCTTTTCCAGTCTGCTGTTCACCCTTGAAAAGGTTCCGGGCATTTTCGACGAGGCCTATCGCGCCCATCGCTTTCGCGTCGCGCGCGCCGCGGACTGCTTGATCTGCCGCGAGAACGTGAATCCGCACGATCTTGATCGCGCTCTTGACGACGCGCTGGCACGTCTGCAATGATCGTGAGATAAGAGTGTGGGCCGGATTGGCAACCCGGCCTACGGTCCCACGATACCATTGACCATGACGCAATCGACTACACGCAACGCCGGTCTGCACGTCCGCTATGAGAAGGCGGGGCTGGTGCTTGACGCGCTGCCGATCCCGTGGAACGCCGACGCGGTGATCGTCGAGGCGAATGTGCTTCTCCCGGCGAATGCCGCGCGCGATAAGCACGACTTCACGCTGTGCCTTGTTGCCGATGGACCCTCCATGCCCGCGGAGCTCATCGTGCCCGGCAAGAAAATGGCGCCCGTACGCGTTCTCTTTCGCGTGCCGACGCCGGCGCAATCATCTACCGCCCATGTTTCTTGGCGTGAGCATGCCCTCGGGCAGGTCGAGATGCCGATCATCGCCAAGGCCGCGTTCGTGGACGGCGTTGGCGTCGAGCTGGCGAGCGTTCATGCGCTACTGGGCGCGGATACGGTCGCGGGTCGGGCGTTCGTGAATACGCAGGTGAAACACCTGTTCGCGTCCGCCATCGTGCGGAGCGTGGGTCCGTTGGCGGCGGCGCAGGATCTCGATCTGCGTGTCGCAATCGAACCCGAGGATGGCGGCGGCGGTGAGACGTCCATCTCGTTCACGAGCGAGCAACGCCTGGCGAGGCAAGCTCTTGTGATCGCCCCCTTGCCCAAGTTGCGCGGGGTCGGCGCCTATCGCATATCCTGGCACGTTGCCGATCGCTTGCTGCATACGCAGCTCGTGCGCTGTGTGTCGAAGAAAACGTTCCAGCGTTCGCTGCGCATCTCCGCGACGCGCTTCATGGTCGAGCAGGATGACGATTCGATCCACACGCTACGCAGCCTGCCCGCGCGCGACGGCAAGCTGATCGTGGACGGTTTCCGCCGTGTCGTGCCGTGTTTCTTGGTGTCGAGCGGCGAAGCGGGCATGGCCGGTATCGCGCCATTCACCGTGCGCGCTCTCGTCGATAACGTGCCGACAACGCTCGGCATCGAAGAAAGCCTCATCATCACGGACGGCCCGACTCCCGTTCTGCTCGGCTCCGTTGCGGCCAACGAACTCGGCCGCATCAAACACTTCACGCTTGCGACCGGCGATACGAATCTCGGCAACCTCGCGCTGCTGCCCGCTCCGCCCGCTGATTTCACGTCCGAGGGAGGCTTCGTGCCGATGGACGATTACCTGTGGACCCCCGCTGCCGAGGAACAACTGGGCGAGCGACTTGGGAAATTGCTTGACGAGGGGTGATGTGGTATAGTCTTTGTTTAGCGCTCCCTGTGCCGCTTGCGATCGCGTGGGATACTGCGAAGGCTAAACGAAGACGGATTGGGGTTCCTCATGATGCTGCATCGACGCGGTCTCTTCCAGTTCGGCGGCGTCTCGCTGCTCTCCGGCGGGCTTTTGCACACGCTCGCAGCCCAGACCGCGCCGCGCTCGGCGAATATCCGCCCGCGCGCCAAGGCATGCATCCTTCTCTTTCAGGTGGGCGGGCCATACCAAGCGGAGACCTTCGATCCCAAGCCCGACGCTCCCGCAGAGATGCGCGGCATCTTCTCGACGATCGCCACGCGCGTCACCGGCATCCGCATGACCGACGCGCTTTCGCGCGTCGCCATGCACACGGACAAGATCGCGATCCTGCGCGGCGTGCATCACACGATTCGCTGCCACAATCCGGCGATCTATTGCAGTCTCGTCGGCCGCGAGGCGACCGATCCGATGGCGATCTCCAATCGCACGGCCGCGCGGCGCACGGATCATCCGCATTACGCCTCGGTCGTCGCGCGTCTGCGGCCGCCGGAAACGTCGATGCCGTTTCACGTCATCATGCCGAATACGACGAACAACGGGCCGGCGAAGTCGCCGGGCCTTCTGGGCGGCTACCTCGGCGCGGCATACGATCCGTTTGTCCTCGGCGCCGATCCAGGCGAGCCTGACTTCCGCGTCGAGAGCCTGGCCGCGCCGGGAGATGTAGATGGGCATCGCCTGGAATCCCGGCAATCGTTGCTGGATCGCTTCGACAGCGCTCGCCGCGCGGTGGATCGGGCCAGCGTCGAATCGATGCACACGCACTACCAGCGCGCGTTCAATATGCTGACGGCGCCGCAGACACGCACCGCTTTCGATTTGAGCCGCGAACCCGATCGGCTGCGCGATCGCTACGGCCGACATTCCCAAGGACAAAGCGCTCTGCTGGCGCGGCGGCTCGTTGAAGCGGGCGTGCCGTTCGTCTCGGTCTTTTCGCACGTCGATGTCGATCGCGGCAGCTGGGATACGCATCAAAACCACAACGTCCGCGTGCGCGAGCAGCTCTGCCCCCCGGCGGATCAATCGTTCAGCGCGCTCCTGGACGATCTGCACACGCGCGGCATGCTCGACGACACGCTCGTCATCTGGATGGGCGAGTTCGGCCGCACGCCGCGCGTCGGCGTGCAGTTCTCGAATAACACGAACAATGCGACGGGCCGCGACCACTGGTGCAATTGCTATTCGGTGGTGCTGGCCGGCGGCGGCGTGCGCGGCGGGCAGGTGATCGGTTCGTCCGACGGGCACTCGGCGTATCCGCGCGAACGCCCGGTCCACGTCAGCGAACTGTCCGCGACGCTCTTCCATCTCTTCGGCATCGACCCACGGGCGCAACTGTACGACATCCAGGGACAGTTCCACACGATTTGCGACGGCAATCCGGTGACGGAGTTATTCTAGATTTAACCGGACGCGGCCGGGCCGCACCAAAAACCTTATCACGAAAACACGAAAGAATGAAAACACGAAAGGAATCACTTGGGTTCCTTTTTCGTGTTTTCATTCTTTCGTGTTTTCGTGATTCGTATTGTTGAATTTGGTCGAACGAGGGACTCACCATGCGAGATATTCGCGCTTATTTGATCGCCGAGGGTTGAATCTTCTTGACCGCTTCGCGCGCCGATTGGCTCACGAGGCGATTCTTGTCCTTGGTCATTTTCAAGAGCGCCGGCACGGCCGCGCTTGCTGGGGGACCGATGCGCCACAGCGACTCAATGACCGTCTGGAGGATCCTGCGTCGCGCTTCACCGTCCTCGATATCGGTGGCACGCTTGTCGTCGAGAAGCTGAATCAAGACCGGGACGACGTCGTCGGTTTTTTTCGTGATGTTCCAGAGGCCTTTGGCGGCCTCAAGGCGGATTTCCCAGTCCTTATCGCGCAGCGCGGTCATTAGCGCGGGGACGGCGTTCGCGCCGAGTTCACCGAAACAAGCCAGAATGCGCGCGGCCTTGACGCGGACCGTCGCGTCGCCGCCGCCCAGCGCCAGGATCAACGCGGGCACGGCCGGCTGACCGGTCTTGCGCAGCGCCGCTTCGGCATGGAGGGAATCTTTCAGCTGCTTCGCGCACAGATCGATGGCTTTTTCGTTGGAGAGCTTCAGATGGTCGAGGGCGTTCTTGGCGATCTGGCGGACGTCCTCATTCTTGTCGTTCAACGTCGACGTGACCAGGGCCGGGACCACGTCGAGATCGTTCTTGTTGCACCAGCTCAGGCCTTCCGCGGCCGATTTGCGCAGCGCTTCGTCCTGGCTGGCCAGCAAACGGTTCGTCAAGAACGGGACCAGACCGACGGCATCGATCTTGAGCTTACACAAGGCGATCGCCAGTTGGATCTGATTGTTCTGGGATTGAATCGGCGCGTTCCAGAGCTGGATCAGCGCGGTGCGGACACGGTGGTCGGCGCAGCCGATATCGCGCAAGGCCCGCACGGCATGAACGCCGAGCGACGAGGGCACGCTGGAAATCGCGATCAACGATTCGACGGCGCTCTTGGCGTCGCTGCCGAATTTGCCGAGGACGGTTGCCGCGGCTTCGCGGATGGAATCGGGAGTTCCGTCTTGTAGGAACTGGATGAGTTGCGGAATCGCCGACTTGGATCGGGTGCCGACGTTGCTGATGAGCGCGGCGATTTCCTTGTGCACGACCGGCGGCCGGGGCCCGCTGAGAATCTGCTGTTGCAGCGCCTCGACGAGGGAATTCACGAGGGCGTTGGGCGCGGTGCTCCAGTTTTGTGCTTCGATGTTTCTCAAGGTATGCAGCGCTTGCCGCTGGGCGGCGTCATCGCCTGAATCCAGGATATGGAGCTGCTTGTTGACCTGGTCGACGTTCAGCATGGATTACACCTGACGTTGGAACCTCGTCAGCCGACAACGGCTGAGGCCAAACCGGCGCGTGGTTACCGGAAGGTTGGCGGCTTGGCGGGTAACTTGGCTTTGCGGATGGCGCTTTTCTTGCGCATTTCGGCGCGCCGACGGGCCTCGCAAGGTTTCTCATAGTGCTTGCGTTTGCGGAGTTCCTTGGTCAGACCGCTCCGTTCGAGCAGTTTCTTGAAGCGGCGCAGAGCGGCTCCAATGGGTTCGCGATCGTGGACGCGCATTCGTAAAGGCATGCGTTCTCCTTGGGGGTTTCATGGTCATTCAATTGGCGAATATCCCCGCGCGTCGAATAATAGGCGTGCGGAGATAAAGGCGGCCTGAACGGTTCAAGGGCCAGGCCGCCGATTACTGTCACGTTGCGAGTTTGCTAGTAGCGCCGGCCACCGCCGCCGCCACCACCGCCGTAACCGCCCCGGCCGCCGCCGCCACCGCCACGGCCGCCGCCTTCGGTCTTCGGTCTGGCCTCATTCACGGTCAAGGCGCGGCCGCCGACTTCCTTGCCATTCAGGCCGGTGATGGCCGCCTGAGCTTCTTGATCGCTGCCCATTTCGACGAAACCGAAGCCTTTGGAACGGCCCGTGTCGCGGTCCATGATGACTTGCGCCGACTGCACGGTCCCGAAGGCCGTGAACATCGACGACAGATCGCTGTCGGAAACCTCATAACTCAAGTTGCCGACGTACAACTTCTTACCCATTCGCAAACTCCTAAAAAAACTCCAGAGATGGAAAGCGCTAATACTGCCTTTTGATACTTGGCGTCGCTGCGACGATAATGCCCGCGGCATCGGTCCTCAGGAAGTAGCTGTGGGCGACGTGCGTGCAAACGGCATCGCCACCGACGAATATATTGACGCGATAATGGTCGTCCCAAACCTTGCGTACCTGAATGCTGTGCAATTGTCCGGGCTGACCCAACAGGTGCATTACCTGTTCGCCGATGATTAGGTCGAGTCGCTTTTCGACCTGCTTATCGCGTTCGGCCCGCGGTTGTTTTTCTTGCTGTTGTGCTGGCATAGTTTCTCTTTGGCACCACTGAGGAAATACCCTAATTACGCGGGGAAGTCAGCCACGGTCTGGAACAGGTGGATGTTCGAGTGGTGGGAAATCCTGTCGATCGCAGAACGTCGCTATCGTGTCGCCTCGATTCCCAATACGCCTCGCCTGACCCATGACGAAATTCCCGGTGCCCGTAAATACGAAGCGTCCCGCCATCACTGCGCACGTGGTTGTGTGGAGAAAAAGCGGCCTGGGTCGGCGTCACCGTGCACACGAGGACGAGCAATACGTCCTACTCCGCAAGCTTGATGTCCGCCAGGTCCAAAAGTGTAATTCTGGGGAAAAGCAAGGCATCAGGGCTGTAGAGGAACAGTGGGATTATTCTAGCCGCTGCGGGATGGAAAGGCCAGCCCAAAGGCGAAATATACGGAACCTTGGCCGTGGCGGTGGTTTCCTCCTCTGCCATTGGAGTTGAACCGCGCGGCGCTCGTTGGACACAAGCGGCCAGTTGCTAATAGGTGATGCAAATTCAATCGGCCTCATACGGGTTCGGCCCGCCGATATCGTTGCTACCGCCCCTTATATGGCAAATCCGTATCGGCCAGAAAGCCGAGCTTGTTCGTGACTCGGGAGTCGATGAATGGTTGCGGGACAAACGACGGATTGGCGACGGGGACTTCTTTGCGCGACTCGACATGCCCGTCCGCGAATGCCACGTTCGCGGTGCCGGCGCTGAAGCGGAAGTGCGTCAGCTGGAAGCCGCTGAAACCCCACGCGGGGGGCGTCTGAAAGTCCGAAAGCGCCTTGAAGTAACCTCCGTACGGCTCCTCCATCGCGCCATCGGACTTGACGAAGGTGGTGTCCTTGAACAGGAACACCTGGCTGCTCGGGAGGATCGCCAGCTGGGCGTTCGACATGTAATAGTTGTACGCATACCCGGCCGTGAGTCCGTTGTAGACCTTGGTTATGGGGTAGCCGCTGAACTTGGGACATTGCGTGACCTTTGTGTTGCCCTGGTAGTACGGACTGAGAATTCCGTTGGTCGCATCGGAGGAAATGACCGCCCAGGGAGAAACGGTTTGCGACACCGTTGTGCCGAACCAGTAGCGTCCCGCAGGCCAGGCGGCGGCGGCATCGACCGCTGGGGGAAGCTCCTTGAACGAGAATTCGTAATTGTGGGCTGCGAGGACGAGCTGCTTGAGATTGTTGACGCCTTGAATGCGGGCCGCAGCCTCGCGCACCCTTTGCACGGCGGGGACCAGGATCCCGATCAGAATGGCGATAATGGCGATCACGACCAGCAGTTCGATGAGAGTGAACGCGCGGCGCCTCTCGGAGAACGGGGTCGAAAACGTCAGCTTGCGGCGGCGCGACTCGATTCGATTAAACATGTGCAAGTCCTTGTCTGCCAGGCTCGGGCAGGAAAATCTGCTTGGGACTTGCGCGCGGCGGTACGAGGACCTGTCCACGCGCCGGCTTGAGTCCGAAGCAGCGAGTGTTGACGCGACAGGCAGGTCTTCTGGCTCTCGGCTGATAACGGCTTGCCAGCGCCTTCCCGGATGCGTTCGCATCCAGTGGCGTGCCTCTTCGGTTAGCGTTCACATGGGTCATGCGAACGCTAAACCCCGAGCGGCAATTGGCAAGCCTCGCCGATTACAGCGGCGGCCCCGCAACGGATTTGCACCGTTTTCCCTATTGTCCCCAGCGACATGCTGAGGCACCTGTCGAACCATTTTCATGGTACCAATTTGGTGGTCGATCGGCCAATTCACCCACGCCCTGTCACCGCACGTTGACTTTCGTTTCGCAGTTATTACAATTCCATGAATCGTAATACCAGGGGACGCGATATGCCGCGCCGTCGCGCTGCCTTCACGCTGATTGAAGTGCTGGTCGTTATCACCATCGGCGCCATTCTGATCGCTCTGCTAGTGCCGGCCGTTCAGCGGGTGCGCGGGCTGGCGGCGCGCACGCAGTGCCAGTATCACCTGCGTCAGATCGGGTTCGCGGTACATCAATATTACGACGTGACAAATGGGCAGTTCTTTCTCCACCATCCCTACGATGCCGACGTGGCCTCGAACACCCAGCACAGCAACTCCTTCGCGGAGATCTACTGGGAAGACAAGCTGATGCCCCATATCGGCGGCGCTCAGGAGGCGGACGAGAATCTCTCCCGCCAAGGAATCCTCTTGCCCAGCGAAGCCATTTATCGCTGTACGATCGATGCTACCTACCGCGTACCTTTTGTCGAGAATGGCCTAATTGACGGCGTCGAGCATCGTGCCAGCTACTTGATGAACTCGTTGCTGAGCCATCAATCGCGCCGCTACGGCACATGGACTCGACAGCGCTTCAGCAGTGAGGTCGGCATGTCGAACTTCATCGCCTTCGTCGAACGCCGGGGCGAGATGCTTACCGTGGCCAACGGCGAAGACCCGCGTCAGGACGATTTCGACATCTGGCTCGGCACGCAAAGCTTTCAGCCGTGGGTCGCCCTTGATCGCCATGCGAATTCGGCGAACTACCTCTTCCTCGACGGCCGCGTCGAGACCCTAATCTGGAATGATGCGGCGCCGCGCCTGTTCCCCGATGGCGTCGTGCTCGTTCAAGACAGCAGCTATCCTTGATTCGTGACGCGCCGCTCGCCCCTAAAATCCCCTCATTCGCGACAATCGGCATAACCCGCGCAGTCGGCCTCGAAATGGGGGAATTTGCGCAGATTCACTTCAGGTAAAATTTGAGTTCTAGAGAAGATGGGCAATACTCAAGTGTCATGACAAAGCGTCATGATGAAAATCGGGGTAGTGACTGGGTGGTGCTCGCGTTGAGTCACTGCCTCGCGCTGGGAGTCGCTACCTCGATTTTTTTTCTTTTTTGCGCTCGATCACCTTTCCACAACAGCTGCTGCGTCCGTCCCTCTCCCTAAACTTCGTGTGGCTTCAGTGGCTTGAACGCCTTCAACACCAACACCCGACCCATCAAACGCGCCAAGATCGGCAACGGAATCCAACGCCAAACGTGAGGAACCTCGGGCCGACGCAGTTGCCGTTTGCGCACGCGGATTTCCGTGAACCGCGCGAACAGCCGCTTGACTTCCCAGGCGGAGAGTCGGTGTTGGCAGCGCAGTGGGTTCTGGCCGCGCTGGGGCCGCAGCCAGCGGTTCCAGAAGAAAAGCGTGCGTGTCCAGAAGTCCACGGCATAATAGGCGGGCGTGACAGCCAGGACTTTACCGCCAGGTTTCAAAACGCGGTGAACTTCCTCGATAACCTTTTCCGGATCGTCTATGCCGTGATGTAGACTGCTGATGCACACGACATCAATACTATTCGATTCCAGAGGCAGCAACGTCGGCCGCGCTTGAATGAATCGCCCTTGCAAACCGCGCAATTCAAAGTTGCGCCGCACCAACTCCAGCTGCGCCGTCACGGGACTACATACAATCACCGACGCGCCGTTTTGTGCATATTGTGCCCAATCTGTGCCCAAGCCGTGACCCAGACCCAGCAGCTTTTCACCTGAATGTTTGGCGAATTCGAGCAGCTTCGGAATCCAACGGCCGTGCCTGCAAAGGCGTTGATTTTCGATGTCGAGAAACCATTGCAACGAATACGGCTCCGGCGGATTCGCGCGCGCGGCCGAAGGCAGCAGCGATTCGAGGCTATAGAGCTTCTGGGCAAACTCGTGCGGATTGTGAGGCCCTTGCAGATGTTCGGGTCGAGCTTCAAGTGCCGCATCGAACTCGGGCCGTCCGAAGATGGCCTGCAGAGAAACGGCCGGATTCTCCAGCACATTCGTCCTGTAGGGATGCAATTCCTGCATGGCGCTGTGTCTCCGTACACGCTCGCCCGGCGTAAGGATTGAAACGACCCAACCATGATCCGCTTGCAAATGGGCACTTAGCCCTTTTCACGAAAAGAATCAAGCCCAACTTGCATGCCGCTTGCGGCTTGGCGTTCCCAATCGAGCATGCGAACGCAAAACCACAAACGACAGAGGGCCCCTCGCTATTGTCCGCCGCGCCTTACGCTCTACAACAATACGATTGCAAACCAAACCCAGGTTTGCATCGTATTAATCCCAACAAGCGTCTTGGTGGGCATGGCTAGGCGGGCATTATGCTGGGGCCGATCTTCATTCGCGAATGGCTCACCCTGCCCCGCCGTTCCGGGCACTACTTCGCGCGCGCCCTCTATCTGGGCGCGCTGTGGATCCTGCTGCTGACGGCCTGGCAAACGTCCGTCGGCTGGGAATACACCGCCACGCTCGGCGATCTCGCGCGCTTCGGCCTCATCGGCTTTCGCGTGCTCGCCTACGTGCAACTCGTCCTCCTGCTCTTCTTCTCGGCCCTGTCCGCGGCGAGCACCATCGCGCTGGAAAAGGATCGCCGCACGTTCCTCTTGCTGCTCTTGACCGACTTGCACAACTACGAAATCGTTCTCGGCAAGCTCTTCGGCAGCCTGTTGCAGATGGGCATCCTCCTGGCGGGTTCGATCCCGGTGTTCGCGCTGCTGATGATTCTGGGCGGCGTCGATGTCTCCCAAGTACTTGAAACGATGCTGATCCTCGCCACGACGGCGCTGGCTGCGGGTTCGCTCGGCGGCCTGGTCGCGCTCTGGCGCGACAAGACGTTTCAGGCGCTGGCGATGACCGTGCTCTTTGTGGTGCTTTATCTGTGCCTCGTGCAGGCGCTTGCCCTGATCCCATACTTCTCCGCGGCGCTCGACACAGCGACGGTCCGCACCTGGCAGGCCGCGCTCGATCCCTTCCTGGCCCTGGGTGAGGTGCTCGATCCGCCCGCCGTCGTCGCGGGGCTCAGCGCGGCGCACATCTACGGCATCGTCATGCTCTTGATGAGCGTGCTGCTCAACGGCCTGGGCATCATGATGTTGCGCGTGTGGAATCCGAGCGGTGAACCGATCATGCAGCGCGAGGTCGCCGGCGCCGAACCGGTCGAGCCTGACCGCATCCACGCCGCCCCCGGCCGAGTCCGCGCCGTCTGGGAGAACCCGATCCTGTGGCGTGAGATCCTCACGCGCGCCTACGGCCGACGGCCGCTGATCGTCAAGACCGCCTACTTCATCGTGTTGGCGCTAGTCGCCTATTACGCGCTGTTCGTTATGCCGCCGGGCGAGTTCGTCGCCGCCTACGGCCTGGTGCCGATCACGATCCTCAGCCTGCTGCTCATCAGCGCGCAAGCAGTGACGTCGATCACCTCTGAACGCGATCTCGGCGCCCTCGATCTGCTCCTCGTCACCGATTTGTCGCCCAAAGAATTCATCTTCGGCAAGATCTTCGGCATTCTCTACAACACGAAAGAGTACATCGTGCCGCCGTTGATCTTGATCGTCGTCTATGCCGTGCGTCTGCAGCTCGGCAAGCCAGCGCAGCCCTATTTGGCGGCCTGGAAAAACACCGAAGCCGCGCTGTGCATGAGCCTCGCAGTCGTGGTGTTGATGGCATTCACGGTCATGCTCGGCATCCATGTCGCCCTGCGCGCGGACAACAGCCGATTCGCGGCCATCAACGCCCTGGGCACGGTCTTCTTTCTCTCCGTCGGCACGCTGGTGTGCATCTACTTGATCCGCATCACGGGGCGCTTCGAGTATCAATGGCTCAGCTTCGCGGGCTTCATCATCGCGGGGATCGGTGGCCTCTGGTGGGTGCTGAGCGCCGAGCGTCCGTCGGCGGCGCTCAACCTGGCCAGCGTCATTTTGCCCATCGCGGTCTTCTACACGATTACCAACGTCCTCATCGGCAAGTCCGGCACCGCCGAGTCGAGCGATCCATTGATTCCGCTCGTCGTCACCGGCGGCGCGTTCACCTTCGCCATTTTAGCGATGGCGATCCCGCTAATGAGCGAGTTCGACGTCGCCGTTGGCCGCACGAGCGTTGTTGGCGAATAGCGTCTGGTGCTACTCCCCTCTTCCCTGTTGGACTGCTGAAGAAGTGGAGCACTCGCTCCGGCGCGGGCACTAGCATCCAACATACGGCAACACATACGGGCCCTTCGGAATGACGGCGATCTTCGCGTTGGCGCCGTACTCCGTCAGACATTCCGCGACCGCCTGCTCGACCGACGGCGCCAGTTCAACGTGGCACTTCTTCAGCGTCTCCGCGCTCAGGCCCTGCGTCACCACCTTGACCTTACAGCGTTTGAAGACCTTGACGAACTCCTCGAGTTGCCATTGGTCCATCACGAAGTAGTCCTTGCCCAGGATGCGTTTGATGAACGCCGGCAGGTCGGGATTGTCAGAGATGAGATGCTGAAACTCCGGCGAGCCGATGCCTTCCGACAGACTCGCGGCCAGAACGATGGTGCCGCCTTGCTTGACGATCGGCAGGCAGCCCGTCAATCCCTTGATCGCCTGGTACCACGTCGTATCGAGCGGATAGCCGGCGCTCGACGTGACGACGACATCCATCGGCTCCGCCACTGGCACGCGCACCACGTTCTCGACGAAGCGGACGCCCTCGTGCCACGCCTTTTCCATATCGCCGGCGCCGACCCACAACACTTGGCGTTGCCCATCGATGCAGACGTTGACGATGAAGTCGCAGCCGGCCATCTTGGCGATGCGCGTGTTCTCCTCGTGAACGGGATTACCTTCGACGAAGCCGCAGTCGGCCTTGGGATGTTCGAGGAATTTCGGCCCGTGCCAGATCTTGACCGTTTCGAGGGCCGCGATGCCGGGGCAGATGACCTTACGGCCGCCGCTATAGCCAGCCATTAAGTGCGGCTCGATGAGGCCGGTCGTGATCTTGAGGTCGGCGTGGACGTAGCGTTTGTCGATGTACGCGGGGACGTCGTTCGGCGTGATGCCGAGGAACGCGTGATCGCTCAGGCGTTTGCCGAAGTGGTTTTCGATGCGATAGTGTTTGACGATGTCGGGGCCGACCATCTCCTCAAGCTCGTTGCCTTGATTGGGTCGGTGCAGGCCGGTGGCGACGAGGATCATGATCTCATCGCGCGGGATGCCTTGCGTTTCGAGGATGCGCAACAGTGGCGGCAGGATCAGCTTGTTCGGCACAGGGCGCGTGATGTCGCAGATGAGGATGCACGCGCTTTTGCGTCCCTTCGCCAACTCGGCGAGCGGCGGCGAACCAATGGGATGGTCGATCGCGTCCACGATCGCCTGCTCCGGATTCGCGAGCGGCTGAGCGGCGCGGATGTGCAGCGGGCCGACGACGTTCTTATCAGGCAGGTTGACCTCGAGGCCGGTGCGGCCGTAGTCGAGTTTGATGCGCATGAATGTTCCCCGATATTTGTTTAGCGCTCGCAGTATCCGTTCAGCGGCCAACGTCTGTCGGCAAGCGCTAAACGAAGACAGTATTTATACTACTCCCCTACCCCCGGTACTCATGGGAGAGAGGAGGAATAGCTACCAGTCGTACGGCGCATCGGCGACACGCGCCGGTTTCTCTGCCTGCCGGCGCGTCTCATCTAGGGCCGCCACGCTGACGCGCGCGGCCACGGCGACCTTCAAAAGATGGATGCCGCCGCGAAAGAGAAAGACGCCGATCACCGTGTGATACGACGCTTCGATGATGCTCGGCTCCGGGGGCAACAATATTTGCAGACAGCGGGCGAAAACGTACAGCCCCATAAGGACGAGCATCCAGCCGGCCAACTCGCGAATCCAGAAGCGGATCATGACTCACCTCGTTGGGTTATCATACAAGCGACTTTCGTTTAGCGCTCGCGGCGAAGCGCCAGCATTCTAGCGCTTCGCCGCGAGCGCTGACCGAATTCAAGGTCCTTTTTGCCTGCGCCACACGATCCAGCGCGCGATGCGCCGCTGATCGTCGCGCGTCTCGTTCCACAAAATGTCTTGCAGCGCCAGCAGAGCCAACGGCCGCGTCATCTGCAAACGCCGCCAGAACCGAAACAGATGGCCGGCCACGAACATCACGACGATCACGACCCACATCAGGACGACAAGCTGCTTCCAGCGCTGCGGCAGACCGAGTAGCTCCCATTGCAGCTTGAGCAACAACGCCGCGAGCTCGGCCGCCAGAACGCTCAAAGGGACGGGGAAGATTAGCGCCGCCAGTTCGACGGCGTTCAATGACTCCTCCGAGCGCGGCCGTTCCTTGCCCGGCAATACGCCGAAGCGCAGAGTGAACAGGCGATAGTGGGCGATCACGTACGTCAACACCGCCATGCACAGGAACACGTCGTTTGGAGCCAGGAAACGCACCGAACGAAAGTCCGGGTTGAAAAGTTGATTCGATTGATGCTGATCGAGTAGATGTGTCGTCGCAAGAATGATCAGGACAAGAGGCGGACTCAAGAGCCGACTGCGCAGCGCGATCCCGGCCGCGCCGACCACGAACAGGACGATGTGCATCGGTTCGGGCCCATTGTCCTGGATTTGCAACAGAAAAATCGCCGTCAGCGCCAGACCGCACAGGGCCTGGTAATGGCGCGTCGTGATTTTCGTGCCGGCGGCAGGTTGGCTCATCGCACGCCCCTTTCCTGAACGCGCAGGCGGCGCATGCGTTGCAGAATCAAATCGACGCTGTCCCCTTCGGCGGCGCAAATAACCGATACGCCTAGCCGGCCGAAAACGCGCTGCACCTTTGCGAAGGCGTCGTGCAGTTCCTTGGTCGCGAGCTGTTGCAAGAGCACGTGCAGATCGTCCACGCGAAACGGCGTGCTCGGCGACGATGTCCCTCGACGCGACGGCGGCGCGACCCCCTGCGGCCAAGGACACACCACGATCACCTGATGATGCCGCGCCTTCGCCACGCACACCGCGCGCTCGAGCGGACCCAGGTCGTCGGCCAACTCCAAGAGGTCGACGCACAGGACGAACAGCTCGTTGTCCTTACCATGCAGGATCGACTTGAGCAACGCGGCCGCCAACACCTTGACTTTCTCCGGCGCGGCGAACACGTAACGCCCGGCCTCGTCGAAGAGCGGCAAAGGCACGGCGATCTGATGCTCGGCCAGGAAGCGTTGCAAGTAATCAGCGCACATCCGATCATCTTCCAGCAGGAGCGCCAGGCCGCCGGGCCCCAGGCGATAACGAACGGAAAGGATGGCTGACATCTGCTTGCGCCAGCGATAGGCGCTCGGATAATGCCACGGCGACGTCATCCAGCGCAGCCGTGGCGCCCAGTACGGCAGCCAGGTGGGGAAGGAGTTGACGTCGTCCTCCAGCCATTCCGGATATACGTCCTGGGCCAGTCCATACGCATACGGCATGAGCGCCTGCACGTAGGCGCGCGGGGCGTGCGGCAGCCGATTGGCGACGCCGGTCAGCAAGTCGAGCATCTTGAGGAGATGCCCGGAGCCTCGCCCGGGGCGCATGAGCGCTTCGACGCCCGCCTCGCCGAACAGGCACAAGCCGGTCAGATCGCGCTCCGAGGCGTTGGCCTGGGCGACGCCGGCCGCAAGTTCGACGAGCCGGCACAGCGCCGTCGCGCCGACCGGTCCGACCCGCACCGAGTTCGACGTGTCGACAAAGAGCGTACAGCGGATCGGCACTTCGCTCTCGAAGACGCGCGTGATGAGCCGATCGCGCCGCGCCGACACCTTCCAGGCAATGAGCTTGGGCGGATCGCCAGTAAGGTAATCGCGCAGATCGAGCAATTCGCTCGACCCGCCAGGCCGAGCGTGCCGGTGCGTGCCCAGGAGCGGCAGAATGTTGTGCTGCTTGACGAACGGCGTCTGCGAAGCCTCCACGACCAACGGCGGCAAGACGCGGTACTCGTGCGGCGCGCGCACAAACGTCGCGGCGACGAAAAACCCCTGCAGGTCCGCCAGCTCAACCTTGACGCCCTCGAAGCGCAAACGCCCCGCCGCCTTGCCTTCGATCGTGTAGGTGAGCGCCAACGGTTGTTCAACCGACAGCGTGCCGTCCTGTCGCAACGTCCCCTCGTGGAACTGCGCCAGCGCCGGCAACCGTTCCGACACGACGACGTAAGGCAAGCCCAGCAAGCCGTGCGACGAAAGCTTGACGGCAACTTCGACTTCTTGCCCGGCCCAGACCGTCTCGACTTCGCCGCGCGCCGTGCGCAGGATTCGTTCCAATGTCAATCGTCGTAAGGCAAGGCGCACGCGCAGTTGAAACAGAAACCACTGCGCGAGGAACCAGAGAAGCAGCGTCGCGCCGACGAGGGTCAGCTGGGTCGCCCCGTAGCCGACCGCCAGGGAAAGCGACGCCAGGACGACAATGAAGAACCAGAAACCGCGCTGGGTGAGCATTCGGAAAGCATCCTCGCGCCGCTTGCAGATTAGCGCGTCGCCATCAAACCGCGCGCGGCGTGAAGTTCATTGTGAGGATTTGCGCGGCGTGTGGAAACAAGAACATCACCGATCCAGCCTCTCCCCAGATCGGCGCGATTCGATTCCTCACTGCTGGAATGGCCAATTGTTGCTTTCCCGCCAAGGGAATCCACACTATACTCGTCCTTTGGACAGGACCGCCCGTCAACTCTCAAAGGGAAGGATTGCCTCCATGCGTTGTATCATTGCCGTCGTGATCTTGCTTGGCGTTTCGGTTCCGTGCAGCCGCGCCGCTCAGGGCAAGGGGACGGTTCAGGAAATGATCGCGGAATTGAAAAAAGGGGAACCCGAACAACTGAAAGCGTTGGAGGCGCTGGAAGCCCTGGGCGAAAAAGCGGCGGAGGCGACGCCGGCGCTGATCGAGTTGTTCGCTCAGAAGAACGAATCGGTGCGTCTGCAAGCGGCCATCACGCTCGGCAAGATCGGCGCCGTTGCAGTCGCCCCGTTGACCAACACTCTCGAGGCCCATTACGCCGACAAACCCAAGGACGCGACCACGCCGGCGCGATTTTATCTGGTGTGGAGCCTGGCGTTCATCGGCCCGTCAGCCAAAAGTGCGACGCCGACCGTCGTCAAGGCGCTCGCCGATCCCGCTCCAGACGTGCGCCGCAAGGCCGCCTACGCGCTGGGCCGCATCGACGCCGAGCCGGCCAAGGTCGTCAACGCACTCGTGTCGGCTCTGGCTGACAGCGACAACGACGTGCGCCAGACCGCTGCCGAGTCGTTGCCCAAAATGAGCACGGCGGCCGTTCCCGTCTTGATTCAAGCGTTGCAAACAGGCAAAGACGAGTTGCGGCCCGTCGCGATCCGCATCCTCGGCCAAATCGGCGCGGAATCGGCGCCGGCGATCCCGGAATTGAAAACGCTGCTGCTCGAAGGCAAGACGCTCGCCGACCCCGCCGCCGACGCGCTCGCGGGTATCGGCGCCAAGGCCCTACCCGAGTTGACCGCCGCCGCCGCCAGCGCGAACGGCAACGTCCGCATGCTAGCGATACGCGCGCTGCACAAGCTCGGCGCCGCCGCGGTGCCGTCCTTCGTCGATCTCCTCGGCTCCAAGCATCTCGATGTGCAGCGTCAGGTCGCGGCCCTTCTGGGTGGAATGCAGGTCCAGGATAAATCGGTCGTCATCGCCCTCGGCTACACCACCAAGGACAAGGACTTCCAAGTCCGCAACAACGCGCTCAACTCGCTGCGGCAAATGGGCTCCGGCGCGAAACTCGCCGAACCGTACATCATCGCGCTCTTGACCGACCTCGATCCGAACATTCGCGTCAACGCGTTCCAAACGCTGCAAGGGCTCAATATCGACGCCCGCCCCGGCTTGAAGAAGGCGCTAGGCAATCCCGACTCGGCCGTGCGCATCACGACCGCAAGCCTGATGGTGCAGCTCAATTTCGAAGTCGAACTTGCCGTGCCGACGCTCGTTGAGGGGCTCAAGGAGAAGAACAGCGACCTCAAGATGCAGGCCGCCCATGCGCTTTCCTTGCGCGGCTTGCGCGAGGACGAAGTGCTGCCGATCTTCCTGGACGGGCTCAAGAGCGCCACTGCCAGCATCCGTCGTCAAGCGATCGAGTCGATCCAGCGTTACGGTGTCAAGGCAGCGAAGGCCGCGGGACCGGCGCTCATCAACGCCCTCGACGATGCCGACGATAGCGTGTGCGGCCAGGCGATGGCGGCGCTCAGGATAGTCGGCGCCCAACCAAAGGAGCTATTTCCCGCGATGGTCAAGGTACTGCGCCGCAAGGACACGAGCCTGCACCAGGCCGCGTCGCAGATCATCTTCCAGGTCGGCCCGACGGCGATCGACGAACTCGTGACGCTCTTGAAGAAGGAAGACGCCCCCGGCGTTCGCCTCGCGTGTTTGCAGACGCTGGCAATGGTCGGACCGCCGGCGAAAGACGCGCTCCCCGAACTCGTCAAGGCGCTCGACGATCCCGCCGCACGCGCCCGCATGACCGCCGCGCGCGCCCTGGGAAACATCGGCCCCGCCGCCAAGAACGCCGAAGACGCCCTCAAGAAAGCCGCGCAGGACGCCGACGTCAACGTGCAGCAGATCGCCAGGGCCGCACTGGTGCAAATCAAGGCCGATCCGAATGCGAAGGACTTTCAAGTGCAAGGCGTGCTGACGCCGGGCGATCCGTTCGATCGCGCTCGGCAAGGCCATTTCCATGTCGTGCACACTTACCCGATGAAGAAGGGACAACGCTATCAGATCGACTTGACTTCGCCATGGGACAATTACTTGCGTCTGGAAAATCCGCGCGGCGACCAGCTCGCCCAGGACGACGACGGCGGCGGCTTCCCGAACGCCCGCATCATCATCGTTGCGCCGGAAGACGGCTGGTATCGCATTATCGTCACCACCTACAGCGGCGGCGCGTCGGGGCCGTACACGCTGAAGGTGAAGTGATGTCGGCTAACCATTCTCACGCAAAGGCGCAAAGCCGCAAAGAAGAACTCTCCTTTGCGGCTTTGCGCCTTTGCGTGAGACTTGTGTGCATGGTGCTCGATCACCGGGCGCGTTGCGTCCGCTTGCCCTACGAGAAGAAAACTCGCGCTGCGGTCTTGTACAGCAGCCAGTCTTTGTCATCGTTCGACAAGAACTCCAGGCGATGCCGCACGAGATCGAGGCTCGCCTGATACGCATGCGGGCTTACGACCTGAAACGGGCTGTCGCTTTCCCACATGCAGCGTTCGGGGCCGAAGGCAGTGACAACGCGCTCGATGAGCGGCGCGAGATCGGTGTACGGCGGCTTCTTTTTACCGAGCGCGTAGAAGCCGCCGACCTTGCACAGGACGCTCTTGTGCCGGGCCATGCCGCACAGGGCGTTGACGTCGGCGGCGCGGATGATGCCGTCGGCGCCGATGCGCGCGAGATGATCGATGACGACTGGCGTGTCGGGATAGGCGGAGCACATGCGGTCGAGTTCGGCGAGACAATCGGGATCGATCAGGCAGCTCATGACCTGACGGGAACGAGCCGCGGCGGCGAACATCTTGCGGTAGCCGTCGGGACGCAGCCAGGTCGCTCCCGGCTGCTTGCTCAAGCGTGGATGGATGCGAAAGCCGCGGATGCCTTTTTCGCCGAGCTGGCCCATCGTACGTTCGATATCCGCCGCGAACGGATCGATCACCGCGGTGCCGACGAAGACGCGCGGATATTTCGCGATGGCGTCGAGCATGTACGAATTGTCGAAGCCGTAGAAACGAATCTGGATGAGGTTGATCCGCTCGACGCCGGCGGGTTTGGCGTGCGTGAACAGGTCCTCCGGCGTGAACGACGGCGGCGCGACCGGATCGCGCGGCGGGGCGCCGGGAAATTCCGGATAGCGCGGGTCAGCGCCGGCGTAGACGTGAACGTGGGCGTCGATGATGTCCATGGCGGCTCCCCGATTCGCCGCTTGCGGTTTAGGTTCGTGCGGCGCCATGCGAGCGCTAGACGGCAAGCGGTGCTTCACTTCGCCTGGATGCGATACAATTGCGTCTCGGTACGCAGGTAGATCGCGCCGTCGGCGACCGCATACGACGCGAAGGTGCGCTCCTTCATGTCGCTTTTCGCCAGTTGCTCGAATGTCTTGGCCGCGCGGACGACCGTGGTCGCGCCTTGCTCGCTCTGGAAATAGATCTTGCCGTCGGCGTAGAACGGCGACGCCGAAAAGTTGCCGCCGATGCGTTCCTGCCAGTGGGCTTTGCCGGTCTTGGCGTCGAGACAGCTCGCGACGCCGTTGTCGGAGACCGCATATAACTCGTCGCCAATCAGGAGCATGGACGGCGTGTGCGGCGCCGCCTTGGACAACGTCCAGGCGGTGTGGCTCTTGGTCACGTCACCCTTGCCGTCGACGCGCACGGCATGAATGGCGGGAAAATCATAGCCGCTCGACAGGAAGACCATGCCATGCCCGAAAACGGGGCGCGGGATGACGGAGTAGCCGTCGTAACCGGCGCGCCACAACTCTTTGCCGTCGGCGGGATCGTAGGCCACGACCGCGTCGCTGCCGGGACTGACGATCTGCTTCTTGCCATCAACGTCGATCACGAGCGGCGTGCTGAACGAGAACTTCCTCATTGCCGTACTTTTTCGCGGCGTCTTCCAGGCCGTCTTGCCGGTGCCGGCGGCGAGAGCGATGACGAATTGCGTGCCGCCGCCGTCGGCGGAGTAGATGAGGCGATCATCGACGAGGATGGGCGTGCCGCCAGCGCCGTGCACGGGCGCGTATTTATGTTCGGTCGAGCGCCAAATCACTTTGCCATCGAGATCGAGCGCGGCCGTGCCTTGATGGCCGAAGTGGACAAAAATGCGTTTGCCGTCGGTCAGGGGCGTCGGGCTGGCGTGGCTATTCTTGCCATGGATCTTCGGAGCCTTGGCGCTGTCTTGCTTGAAGACCTCGACCTTCCAGAGGAGCTTGCCATCGTCGGCGCCGAGGCACATGGCGACGAGCGATAGGTCCTTCGTATCGGGCTGCGGCTCAGCCGAAGTGAGGTAGATTTTTCCGTCCTGCACAATGGGAGACGACCAGCCTTTGCCGGGAATCGGTTGTTTCCAGGCGACGTTCTTGGTCGGGCTCCATTCGAGCGGCAGGTTCTTGCCGGGATAATGGCCTTGCCCGGTCGGACCGCGGAATTCGGGCCAGTTTTCGCCCGGGGCCCGGACGGCGAGGATCAGCAAGAACAGGACGACGATGGCAACACGCGGCATGGCAGGATCTCGCAAAAAGGCGGTAGGGTGGCTGAGGTGGGAAGTATCTTATCGCGCAAGGTCGGCGCTTCAATGCTCGCAGGTCGCTCGTAAACCCGTAGCATCTCTCCAGGGGCGTCGCCTATTTTTCACTTGCCCCGCGCGTGCGCTGAGCCGTAAGCGACTGACGATTCACATGAACGAACCATGCATCCTTTTCGCCATGCGTCGGGAAAGCGCCGCACTGCGGCGCCAATTTCGGCCGCACCGTGCGTTTGATGGGGCGCCGTGTTGGGCATCCTTCTGTAAAGCGGACTCGCTGCGCGTGCTCATCGTCGAGACCGGTATCGGCCAGGCAAACGTCGCCCGCGCTCTCGATTGGCTGCTCGCGAAGCCGCGGATAGGTAATGTTGCGTATGTGCCGCGCTCGCTCGTTTTCGCGGGATACGCCGGTGCGCTGATCGATTCGTTGCGCGTTGGTGATATCGTCTACGCGGAGGAAATCGTCGATCGGCACGGCGGCCGCTGGCCATCGACCTTCGGCGCCGAGGGGCCATGGCAGCGCGGCCGCGTGCTGACGATCGAACACCTGAGCGCGACGCCGGCGGAGAAACGCGTGCTGGCCGCGGAACATCAAGCGATTGCGGTGGAGATGGAGTCGGCGATTTTCGCGGCGCGCTGCACCGCGGCGAGGCTGCCGTTCGCCTGCGTGCGGGCGATCTCCGATGAAGTTTCGACCACGCTATCGCCGAGCCTGACGACGCTCTTGGCAGGCGGAACCGTATCGCCGTGGCGCGCCCTCAAAGCAGTTGTTCGGCATCCGAGCCTCGTGCCCGAATTCTGGCGGCTGGCGCGCGATACCAAACGCGCGTCCGAACAGCTCGGCATCGCGCTAGGTAAATTACTTACTCTGCCAGTGCCGGGCGAGCTGTGAGCAGCGACGGTCACTTCGGCAACACGAAAGCCTTGGCATCGACCTTCGGATCGAGCCTGAATTCATGGTAGTTCTCGACGATGTGAATCGGACCGCCCTCGAGGACGAAGGTACGCTTGAGCGGCAGGAGCGTGTTGACGTCGATCCAGAGTGTAATGTCCGCGTTGTCTTTGCCGCTGCCGCCGTCGCCGAAGCGGAAACGAATGACTTTGGCGTCCTTTGTGCCGACTTTCTCCATGCCCGCCAACTTGAAATCGTAGGCATTCATCCGCGATCCCTTGTCGTCGAGATCAATGTCGCCAGCGCTCCCCTGCAGATAGGGCATCAGGAAGATCGTGTACCACATGCCAGCGCGGCTCACGATGCCGCCAAGCGTCGCGTGAAACTTCTTGGGCGCTTGCCATTCGGATTGCCCGCCCGGCTCAATGCCGGGCCGGCCGTTGGACGCGACAAAGAACTTCGCCCCTTTCGTCTTGACCTGCTTGCCGTCGGAGATCAGCTCGAAGCCGGCTTTCGGCTTCTCGGTAAAGTGGCCTACGACCTTTAGCCGCAGCTTGTTGTCTTGCGTTACGAGCAGTTCACCCTTGGCCTTGCGCTTCTCGACCTGATAATCAAACGTGATCTCGAAGGCCTTGGCGGCCAGGAGCTTCTTCTCCATGCCGCGAAACAGTTTCTCCGCCTCGTTGTCCTGGGCCAAGGCCGGCGACGGCAGGGCGGTTGCGATCCAGCCGAACGTGAATAGCGCGATATATTTCATGATTCGACGCTCATTGTGTGGAACTTGGGTGGACTTCTACTGCCGATTCTCGCGGAATGCCGACGGGTCGTCAAGCAGTGAGGAAGACGAACGGGTCGAGATTTTCTTGTTTTCTGCGAATATTCTCTTCCATCCAACCTGCCCCAGGCGATAAGATACCTGTCGTCCGCACCGCAAGTTTCCCACCCGCCGCCTCACGGAGAACGATGATGTCGCATTCTCTTCCTCGCCGCAGTTTTCTCAAGATCGGCGGCCTCGGCGTCGCGGGGCTGGCTTTGCCGCAATTGCTCAAGGCCGAGGACGCGGCCGGCATTCGCTCGTCGCGCAAGTCGGTGATTCTGATCTACCTCGTCGGCGGGGCGCCGCATCAGGATATGTTCGATCTCAAGCCGGACGCGCCGCGCGAAATCGCCGGGCCGTGGCGGCCGATCGCGACCAACGTCAACGGCATCCAGATTGGCGAAGCGTTTCCGAAGCTGGCACGCATGATGGACAAGCTCGTCGTCGTGCGCTCGCTGGTCGGCAACCAGGCGGATCACGATGCGATTCAGGTCTTCAACGGCCATCATCCGCGCCGACCGAAGCCCACCGGCGGTTGGCCGCAGTTCGGCTCGACGGTCGCCCGCCTGCAAGGACCGACCGATCGCGCCACGCCGCCGTTCATTAGCCTGTGCTATACCTGCACGCATGGCCCGTACAACGAACCCGGCCCCGGCTTCCTCGGCATGGCAGCGGCGCCGTTTCGCCCGATGGGACCGTCGCGCAACGACATGATTCTGCAAGGCGTCAACGTCGATCGCCTGGCCGATCGCCGCACGCTGTTGCGCAGCTTCGACAACATCCGCCGCGAGGTCGATGTCAACGGCACCCTGCACGGCATGGATCACTTCACCGAGCAAGCGTTCGGGCTGCTCACGTCGTCGCGCCTGGCGGAAGCGCTCGACCTGTCGCGCGAAGATCGCCGCATCGTCGATCGCTACGGCACCGGCAATCCGGCCGTCATGATGGACGGCAACGGCGCCCCGCGCGTGCCGCAGAGCATGCTGATGGCGCGACGCCTGATCGAGGCCGGCGCCCGCGTCGTCACGCTCAATTACAGCAAGTGGGATTGGCACGGCGGCTTCGGCGCCGAAGGCCGCGCCGACAACACAATCTTCACCCGTGAACGCGAGGACTTCCCGATCTTCGACAACTGCGTCAGCGCCTTGGTTGAAGACCTGCACGTGCGCGGGCTCTCCGACGACTGCACCGTCATCGTCATGGGCGAGTTCGGCCGCACGCCGCGCATCAGTGAACGCGTTGGCCGCGACCATTGGCCGCAGGTCAACAGTGCGTTGCTGGCGGGCGGCGGCATGCGCACGGGGCAAGTGATCGGCGCGACCGATCGCATCGCCGGCGAAGCGGTGGCCCGGCCCGTGACGTTCGGCGAGCTGTATGCGACGCTCTATCACAACCTGGGCATCGACGTGAATACCGCGACGATCTCCGATCTTACGGGGCGGCCGCAGTATCTTGTCGAGGATAATGCGCAGGCCATGCGGGAGCTAATTTAGGTGCCGAGAGACATGAGCACCAAATTCTATTTTTTGACCGACGACGAGAAGAAAGGACCATTCGCCTCCGCTGAGTTAATCGCCGCCGGATTGCAGCGCGACACATTGGTGTGGTTCAAGGGATGTGCGGACTGGACGCCCGCCGAGGATTTGCCTGAACTGGCCGAAGTGTTGGCTGAACTTCCACCTCCGAGGCGCAGGCGGCGGATTGAGGACAGGCCTGAATCGGCCGGACTGTTGGCCGAGCTTCCGTTACCAAGGTGCAAGCCGCGTGATCAGGACGCGCCCGTTGATCTTCGCCCGCGCTATCCGGAATCCTATCTCGCCCGGCCGTATCGAGCCGGATACTCGCTGATGATGTTCGCGTTGGGTTTGGTGCTTTTCGGCTCCGCAGTGAGCCTCCTGGCGCTATGGGATGAGTGGCTCGCGGGCAATAGCATCCTGGGGCGGATGCAATTGATATTCATCCTGACGGCAATTGGATGCGGTGGCGTCGCCCTGTTGGCGCTGATCGTCGGCGGCATCTACTTTCTCGTCGTGCTTTATCGCGCCTGGGCTATCGTGCAAGATGGCCACGCAACCACGACACCAGGCGCGGCGGTCGGGTTTCTCTTCATCCCCCTGTTTCAGTTTTACTGGATATTCGTGGCGACGCTCGGTCTCGCCAAAGCATTGAATGGGTTCGCGGATCGCCATCGACTGGCCGCGCCGCGCGCCTCGGTGCTTCTTGGCGGAACGTTGGCGGTCTATTACGTCGTCGCCGCCATACCGTTTTTGGGGAGCGGCGCCGCCGTGCTGAATTTGCTGATCGTCCCCTTGTTCATGCAGTCAATCTACCGAACGGCGCGGTGCTTCTGCACGGAAAACGCGACAGCCGTGGAGGACGCTGAGACGGGACCGCGCCCCGCCGCGACGGGCGTTGCGCGACTCACGGGAATTACAGCGGCATTTCTCGGCGTGGTCGGCTTGCCTTGTCTGAGTATCGGCAGCGTGTTTACGCCGATCCAGTGGCATTCGTATCAGGACTACGTCAGAATCCTGGAGCACAACAAGGCAAGGCTGGCGCGACTGGAGAACCTCCCCGAACGCGAGCGCGGCGAGGGTACGAGACAGGAAATACGGATGGCGCGGAGCATGGTCGATTCCTACGGGCAATTCGCGGTTCCACGCGCGTGGTCGCATCTTGTCGGCTTCTCCGTGTCGCTTCTCGTGGGCGTGCTCTTTTCCGCAATCGCAGTCTTGTGCGCCTGTGCGGCGCGTCATAGCAATTCGCGCCTGAACTCGACGTGATTCCGCTTTGGGATTTCATGAAATCCACGGCGGCGCCTTCTTCGCGAAGAACGCACGCAGCCCCTCCTGGCACTCTTGCGTCAACCGCGGCGCCGCGCTAGCCTTGGCGGCGTCCTCCATCGACACCGCTTGATGCGAGAACTGGTGCAGGTACTCCTTCGTCTTTGCCAGCGCGTTCGGGCCGCCTTCCGCGCACGCCTTCGCCAATTCCTGAGCGCGACTCAGCAAGCGGTCGGCGGGAACGACCTCGTTGAGCAAGCCGCACTGGACGGCCCTCGCCGCGTCGATCAATTCCCCGGATATGAGAAGAAACCTGGCCATCCGCTCGCCGACGTGCCGCATCAGGTGGGGCATCACCATGGCAGCGACGAGGCCGCGGCGCACTTCGGGATAGCCGAACTTCGCTTCGGGCACGCTGACGGCGAAATCGCACACCGTCACCAGCCCCGCTCCCCCCGCGACAGCGGCGCCTTGCACCGCGGCGATCGTCGGCTTCGGGCAGGCATAAATCTGATCGTACAAGCTCGCCAATCGAAACGCGTCGTCCCAGATCGGCGACTGATCCTTCGGGATATCGAGCGACGCCTGCAACTCCGCGAGATCCATGCCCGCGCAGAACACCGAGCCGGCCGCATTCAGGATCACGCAGCGCGCCGCCGCATCGTTCTTGGCGCGGGTGAAAGCGCTCGAGATCGCTTCAATCAAGGCGCGGCTCAGGGCGTTGCGCTTGTCGGCGCGGTTGAGCGTTAGAATGGCGGCGGCGTTCTTGAGTTCGTAGAGAACCAACAATTCGCTCATTATGGATTCCTCTCTTTGCGCGTCATTTCATGGAAATTGAGGGGGAGTTCAACCTCCATCTGCAAAAGCGTCAGCGCCAGCGTCTTGCCTTGCGTGTCGATGCGCAGCGATCGGCTCGCGCCGCCGGCGAGGATGTCGTGCAGCAAGAAGTTCAGGCCCCACACGTTCGGCGCCTCGAAGCGCTCGACCTTGCTCGGCTGCATCGGCGCGAAAAAATCGGCGACGCGCTCGGCCGTGAGAAAATCGCGCAGCCAAGCGTAGCCAGCCTGAGTGTAAGCGATGATCGCGATGTTGGCGTGATTGCCCTTGTCGCCGGAGCGGCCGTGCGCGAAAGTGGCGAGCGTCGGATTGATGTTCATGACAGCACCTCGATTTGGGCGGCGACGGCGGCCTTGGCAATCAAGGCGGGCCAATACGCGAACACCTCGCGCACCGGCGGCCGGCCCGTCGTATAGCCGGTAACGCCCGGCGGGCCGGAGGTGACGAGCGGGGCGAACTCCTTGGCGAAGCGTTCGACTTTGTCCTTTTGCCGATCGTGAACGCTGACGCGCAAGACCACTTCGTTAGCCGGACGCGCAAGCGACGGATTCGCCATTCCGTCGCTTGCGCGTCCGGCTAACTTGCCCTCGAGCAAAGAGAATATCCCCGGAGCGCACGCGCCGGCGCCAAGGCATTCGATGTTGCTGCGGTCGAAGGCGTGGCCGATCCGCCTCAAGAGCGCATCGCCGGAGAGCTTCGCTTTCGTGACGGCGTCGGGCCCGGCGATGACGAGCGTGCCGCTGGCCATGAAGCCGTCGCGATAGGCGATCGACACTTTGTAAGTGTCGGTTGCGGGAAGCCCGCGCGCCTTGGTGACGTGCATGGTGCGCGCATCGACCGTTTCCAGCGCGATGCTCGTGAAGTCGGCGACAACGTCGGGCGTCAGGTAACGCGCGGGATTGCCAACTTCGTAGAGGAGTTGCTCAGCCAATGTTTCGCGATTGACCCCCGGGCCGGCATCGGCTGAAATCGTGAAGCTGCCGTCCTCGGCCAGATCGACGTAGGGATAGCCGATGTCCGACCAATCCTTGACTTCGTGCCAGTTGCACCACAGGCCGCCGCAGACTTGAGCGCCGCACTCGATCAGATGCCCGGCGACGCTGGCGGCCCCCAGGCGATCCCAGTCGTCGGCCTTCCAGCCGAACTCGTGCAGCGCCGGCCCGACCGTGAGCGACGCATCGGCGACGCGCCCGGTGATGACGATGTCCGCGCCTTGCGCAAGCGCCTCGGCAATGGGCCGGGCGCCGAGATACGCGTTGCCGCTGACGACGCGCGGCCGAATCGTCGCGAGGTTTTCGCCGGTGTCGAGATTCGTGAACGGATGCGCCGCCAGCAAGACGTCAAGGTTCGGCATGAGATCGTCGCCCGATACGACAGCGATGCGGCGCGTCAGCCCGGCTTTGTGCAGGATGTCCTTGGCGCGATGCGCGCACGCATGTGGATTCATGCCGCCGGCGTTGGTGATGATCTTTAGCTTTGATTGCTGCGCGAGGATGGGCGTCAATGTGCCGAGTACGTCGAGGAAATCGCCCGCGAAGCCTGCATTCGGATCGCGTTGCTTTTGCAACGCCAGGATCGACATGGTCAGCTCGGCGAGATATTCGAGCGTCAAATAATCGAGCCGGCCGCGCTGAGCGAGCTTGATCGGCGCGTCGACGCTGTCGCCCCAGAAGCCGCAGCCGTTGCCGATGCGAATGGTTTTCATGAAGGAATTCTATCGCGCAGATAGCGCCCCGTGATGCTGCTCGCACACGCGGCGATGTCGTGCGGCGTGCCCGCGCAGACAAGCAGGCCGCCCCCGTCGCCGCCTTCGGGGCCGAGG
>SYHD01000085.1 GCA_005799265.1 Planctomycetia bacterium
ACAGCAGCACGTTTCCGGCAAGGGCCAAGAGACTTCGATGCCGTGAGCCTCGGGGAGGCGATGATAGCCGGTGATGGTGACGTTTTCGGGCAGATCGATGTCGATGGTGAGGTTGGCCATGGCCGTCCCTGGCAAGGATGAAGGCGTGGCCGACTCCCTGCCGACCTCGCAGCTGCGACTAATGTATGGACAGGCCAGACTACGGAAATACCTCCGGCGCCAGGGATTTGCACCTTACAACGGAAGAGCCCGAAAATCTTCAATCGCGATTTGAAGCGAGCGGGCATCGCGAAAGTCGATGACCGGGGCCGCGTTCTCGACGTGCATGCGCTGCGGACGACGTTCGGCACGCTGTTGAGCGCGGGGGGCGTTGCTCCGCGGACGGCGCAAGCCGCCATGCGACACGCCGACATCGGCTTGACGATGGGCGTCTACACCGATCCGCGCTTGCTCGACGTGCGCGGAGCTATTGACACCTTGCCGACGCTGCCCCTCGACGCCGATCCCTTGGCACAGGCCAACGTGGTGTTGCGGACCGGGACCGCAGACGTTCCACTGATTCGGCCGCTTGCACCGACTCTCGACAATCGTGTAATGCCGCTGTCATTTGGTGACAGATTGAACACTGAATCGGCAGAGAGACAAGCCGAGCGTGCAATTGCCGTAAGTGCCGATGCTGACAAACGAAAAAACCCGCTGACGTTTCCCGTCAACAGGTGTCTCAAAATGGGCGCAACAGGACTTGAACCTGTGACCCCCAGCGTGTCGAGCTGGTGCTCTAGCCAACTGAGCTATGCGCCCTGCGTTGTGAACTCAATCAACTTAGAGCGGGCGCGTCTTGTCGTCAAGGCGAAACGTCACGGCGCCGACTCGGGCAAAAAGCGTGAAATGCGATATTCGCCGTGCTTTTCATGCCAGGTGCGGACGGCGGCGCGCAGGTCGTTCGCGTTGGCGATCTTCGTCGGCGATTTCCACCCTTCTCGTTCGGTGATGCCTAACATCTGAAAGCACTGCCAGGGAGTCGGCGTTGGCGCGACGATGGTCCAATCCCGTTCCAGGAGGGCCGCGAAGATCAGCTTGCTCTCGTCCGAGGAAATCAGCTCCGTCTTGGCCTTCGCCACGGTCGGCGTACGATAACGCACGGTGAGCGCGACGGCGCTCAGATACCGGTCGAGCCCATCCTTCGCTTGCAAACCCACGACGGGTTTCTCCATCAGCCTGGCTATCTGCCGAGATTTCTTCAGCTCCTCCGAGAAGGAGCTCAGCGGCATTCCCCCTTGCGGCTTCTCCTTGGGCTCCGAATCGTGGGCGACAAAATCGTGATACAGCCGGCCGTGCAGGATGCCGGTCCCGGCGTGTTTGCGCAAGAACATCAGGCCCTGTTTGCCCAATTCGAGTCGGAAGTTCAGTTCGGGATATTTGCCAAAGCCGATGGGGTTCCGCTTTTCATCAGCGGGGACGAAGCCGACGCGGAGCGTTTTGACGTCCTTCTTGCCGACGATCGGTTCGCTGACGTTAACCACTGCGATGCGAAAGCGAAACTTGAGATTGCCGTCGGGCGTGAGCGGGATCTCCACGTCTTGAGGCTCGATGGCAATAACTCGGCCAACCACAATCGCATCGGACAGCACGATGCGATCGATTCCAGGGGGGAGGATCATGACGTCAGCGTGCGCAACAACTGTGATTGCTAAGAAACTGACGGCTGCCAGGGTCCAGCGGGTCATGGGTGCTTCCTCAAGAAGAAACTGATTTCCTCGAACAAGACGGAATGGGAAATTCAATCTCCGACCGGATAATACACGCTCGGCGGCCGCACGCTTGGCAGGCGATCGATCTCGGCGAGCGCGGCCAGAAAGTCTCCGGTCGCGACGGTGTGCGTCATGATGATGAGCGGCACGAGTTCGAGTTCCGCTTCCGCATGATCGAGAGCCTCGTGCTGAATCACGGACGCGATACTAATGCGGTGGTTTGCCAGGATGCGCGTGATGTCTGCCATGACGCCGGGGCGATCCTCGACGCGCATGCGCAGATAGAAACGGCTGCGCATCGTACTCGGCTCGCGCAGAACGATGTTGCGATGATTACCAGACCATAAACGGAGGCTATTAAACGTCTGCTGCGCGCGCCCCACCGCCATGTCGATGACGTCGGCGACCACGGCGCTCGCGGTCGGCATCTGCCCGGCCCCCCGGCCGTAGTAGAGCGTGCTGCCGACCGCGTCGCCGACCACGAACAGCGCGTTGAAAGCGTCGCGCACCAAGGCCAACGGCGTCGTCTGACGCAGCATCACGGGCGAGACGTGCATCGCGAGCTGGTCGCCCGTCTTGCCCCCCCCTCTCCCAAGGGGAGAGGGGAGAAATGCGGCCGGTTCCAGCCAGGCCTCGGCCAACAGCTTGATCGTGTAGCCCAACTCCTTGGCGAAGCGGATGTCGAGCAAGTCGATGTCGGCGATGCCGCGCCGTTTGATCGTGCCCAAGGGCACCGCGATGCCGAAGGCGATCTGTGCCAGAATCGCCAGCTTGTGGGCGGCATCGGTCCCGTCCACGTCGAGCGTCGGGTCGGCCTCGGCGTAGCCCTGCTCCTGAGCCTCGGCGAGAACGTCCGCATACGCTCGGCCGTTCTCGACCATGCCCGTGAGGATGTAGTTGCAAGTGCCGTTAAGGATGCCTTGTAGCGAGAGGATCTGATTGGCGGCGAGCCCCTGGCAAAGCGCCCCGATGATCGGGATGCCGCCCCCCACCGAGGCCTCGAAGGCGATGGCGCGTTGATGGCGTCGGCCTGCGTCGAAAATCTCGGCGCCATGGGTCGCCAGGAGTGCCTTATTCGCGGTGACGACGTGCTTGCCCGCCGCGAGCAGATCGAGAACAGCTCGTTTCGCCCAGTCGATGCCCCCCACGACTTCGATGGCGACCTGGACGCCCGGATCGTCGATGACACGGCGCAGATCGGTCGTGAGCAGATGTTGGGGTATCATCGCCTCGCGCGACTTTTGGGCGGCGCGAACGACGACGTGTCTTAGTTCCAGCTTGCGACCGGCGCGGGCCGCGAGCCGGTCGGGCTGTTCGAGGAGTAGCTTCGCGACGCCGCTGCCGACGGTGCCGCAGCCGATCAGGGCGATGCCGTAAGGGTCCATGTGGATAATTTCCTTGAGAGAGGACAGGGTCATGATATGGGAAGGCCTTGAGCAATTGGACTCACCGCGCTTGATTCGTGTATAATCATTGGGTGAATGGCATCGATTTGAGGAGCGATCATGAACACAATCGAGATTGTCAATCGCGGGCGCGGCCTCCAGTTGTCAACGAGCCGAGTGACGGTGCAGGACTTAGTTCCTTATTTTCAGGACGCCTGCACCTACGACGAGATCATTCGCTGGATTCCCACGCTTACGCATGAGGAAATCGCGGTTGTCGACAAGTACTACCGCGAACATCGTGAAGAGCTGGATGAGCAAGATCGCAGAATCAGGGAGCGGAGCGCGACACGGAAAAACCCGGAATGGGTGGAAGCGATACTGAAGGGCGCCCGCAAAGAACGCTTGGCGATTATGGAACAATTGCGCAAGGAGCAAGCGAACGGAGAGGCCAAGTGAAAGGCATCCTCGCCGACGTCAACATCCAGGGACACGTGGATCTGCTTGTTGTTCTCATGCAGGCCGAGCCGTGGAAATCATTTTGGGACCATCTCCAATTACCCTACTTGCACTTCTCCGATGTTGGTCTGGCGCCCGATGCGCTCGATTCCGTAATCTGGGAGACCTGCCAGAGAGACGGGTTGATCCTGATCACGGACAACCGGAACAATGAGGACTCGGATTCTCTGGAAGCCGCCATTCAGACGCGCAACACTCCCGCGAGTTTGCCAGTGTTCACCGTCGCCAACGTCCCGCGCATGCGCACGAGTCGCGCATATGCGGACCGTGTCATCGAGGCCTTATTGGAGGCATTGCTTCAAATCGAGTCGTTGCGCGGAACGGGCCGACTTTTCATTCCTTGACGCCGCGAGACGGAATCCAATTCGGTCTTGGCAGATTTCGCTCGCCCGCGGTACAATCCCTCCCACATCCGTGAGTTGCCTCTTTGATGCCCGTTCCATCCAATAACGGAGCAAGAGGTTTATCCCATGCGCGTCTCGTTTCTCACAGCCATCGCGACTCTCGCCGTTGCCGGTTCGATCTCGGCGCAAGACCTGCGCGTCGACGAACCGTTGAAGGTTCTCGTGCCGAAAAGCCCCCCCACGCGACAAGAACTCGAACGGCGTGATTCGCTCCACAAATACGTCGAAGGCCTCCGACTCGAACGCGCCGAGCAATTCAAGGACGCCCTGCGCGCGTACGAGGAGGCCGCTCGACTCGATCCGAATGCACCGGCGCTCGTCAGGGTGCAAATCCCGATCTTGATCGGCATGGACCGGCTCGGCGACGCACAGAACGCCTGCACGAAGGTCGTCGCCCTCGATCCGGGCGACTTCAAGACGTGGTTTCTCCTCGCCAAGCTGCACAAGTCGTCGATCCGCTACGCCGACGCCATCGCCGCCCTTGAGAGCGGCCTGAATGCTGCGGCGATCAAGGACCATCCCGAAGCCGCCCAGGCTCTCTATTTCGAGCTGGGCAGCCTGTTCGAAAACACGGAGAAGTTCGGCCCCGCCGCGGACGCCTTCAACAAGGCCGCCGAGATCCTCGAACATCCCGACCTCATCATGGCCAAGGGAAATTTCCCGCGAGCGATGATTCTGGCCCGCGCCGCGGACACCTATGAAAAGATTGGCCAGCTCTATAACAAGGCCAAGCGTCACGACGACGCCATCGCCGCGTTCGTCAAGGCGCAAAAACACTCCCCGGAGCGCACGGCGCCGCTCGATTACGTGATCGCGCAGATTTGCGTCGAACAGGGGAGCCTCAAACGCGCGCTCACGCACGTCGATGCGTATCTTCACACTCGGCCCCTGAGCGTCGATCCCTACGAGACGAAGATCGACATCCTGCGCCGCTTGAAACAAAACGCCGACATCGTCCCTTGGATCGAAACGGCCGCGGCGCGCGAAGGGCACAATAACGCGCTGCAACTCTTGCTCGCGCGCGAGTACGCCGTCGCCAAGCAGGAGAAGAAGGCGGAGGCGATCTATAAGAGGCTTGCCGAGGACTCACCCAGCGCGGACGCCTATCGCGGGCTCTTCCATCTCTACAAGGGCGAAGGCGCGGCCGGCATGACGCGCATTCTCGGCATGCTCGACAAAGTTATGGACAAGGCCGCCAACAATGACGGTCCCGTCCCGCTCGGCACGGTCGTCCACGCCAAGGCGATGATCTCGGCCCTGCGCGACGACGCCGAGCTGGCGACGAAGCTGGTCGAGATCGCATTCAAACAGAAAGCCGATCAGAAGGAGCTGAAGTTCGATACCGTTTACTTCCTTGCCATTCTCGCGGATCGCCAGCGAAAAACCGAGGAAGCCGAACGCTTCTATCGCCAGTGCCTGAAGTCGGCGACGCCCGGCAACGAAGCCTTGATTTACACCGGCCTCCTGCGCGTGCTGGGCAAAGCGCGTAAGCACGAGACCATCGTTGAGATTTGCACGCAGGGACTCAAGACGGCACAAGCGACTAACTCGTTGCTCTTCTACAACGATATCGCGCGCGCGCTGGCCGGGCTGCATCGCTACGACGAAGCATTGAAGCACGCCGATAGGGGGGACGCCCAGGCCGGCGACGACAACAAGCTCGTCTTCAAGCTCTTGCGCATTCGCATCCTGGCGATGGCCGAGCGTTTCGACAACGCCGAGACCGAGTGCAAGGCGCTTATCAAAGGGAACGAAAAACCCAGCGAGGTCATCGAGCTGCGCTATCTTTTGTCGAACATCTACTCGTCCGCCAAGCACAGCGCCAAGTCGGAGGAGCAACTGCAAATGATCCTCAAGATGGATCCGCACAACGCGACCGTCAACAACGACCTCGGCTACTCGTGGGCCGATCAGGGCAAGAATCTCCAGAGCGCGGAGGAGATGATCCGCCGCGCCATCGAGCTGGACCGGCTGCAACGGCGCCGCAATCCCAACTTCTCGAGCGCGGACGACAAGGACAACGCCGCCTACGTGGACAGCCTCGGCTGGGTGCTCTACCGCCGCGGACAAATCGCCGAGGCGCGGAAAGAACTGGAACGCGCTGCCGCCCTCGACGACGGCGAGGATCCAGTCATCTACGATCACCTCGGCGACGTCTATCAACGCCTCCAAATGCGCCCGGAAGCGAGCCGCGCCTGGCAACGCGCTCTTGCGTTGTACAACAACGGCATCCGCAAGAAGGACGACGAGCGCGTGCGCGACATTCAGCGCAAGCTCGAACAGGTCAAACAGTGACGATGACAGCTTGCGGCTTGACACTCGTAGGCAATCACGCGAGCGCCAAACCGCAAGCGGCAGTCGAAGCTTGCATCCCATCCAATCCGATCTACAATACTCCAATCCTTCGCGTTCATTATGAGGGCCGGAGAGGAAGTATGGCAGGTCATTCCCACTGGAAGAATATTCAACACAAGAAAGGCATCGCCGATGCCAGCAAGGGGCGAGCGTGGAGCAAGCTGTCCCGCCTAATCATGGTCGCGGCACGCAGCGGCGGCAGCGATCCGGTCATGAATATCCGCTTGCGCTTCGCCATGGACAAGGCACGCAGCATTTCGATGCCGAAAGAACATATCGAACGCGCCGTCAAGAAAGGCGCCGGCGAGCTCGAAGGCGTCACCTTCGACGAAATCTCCTACGAAGGCTTCGGCCCCGGCGGCGTTGCCATCATGGTCGATATCCTCACCGACAATCGCAGTCGCACCAACGCCGAAGTTCGCAAGATCTTCGAGCGCGGCGGCGGCAACATGGGGGCCCCCGGCTGCGTCAAGCACATGTTCGATCGCAAGGGAGTCATCACCATCGCCGTCAAGGACATCGACGAGGACGCGTTGATGACGATTGCTCTCGATGTGGGCGTCGATGACGTCAAGAACCTCGACGATGCCTACGAGATCACTTGTGATGCGGGTGTCTACGCCCAGGTCAAGTCCGCCCTCGAAGACAAAAAGCTAACGCTCGGCAGCGCGTCGATCACGCAGGTCGGCAAAGTCCCCATCGATTGCGACACTGAGACGGGCCAAAAAGTCCTCAAGTTGCTCGAAGCCCTCGACGAACACGACGACGTGCAGAACGTGTATTCGAATCTAAACGTGACTGACGCCATGATGGCATGATCGCCAGAGCCTGAAGCGTAAGCGAAGGATGGACAAGATTCCTTCGCTTACGCATCAGGCTCTGACGTTACCCACGGGCATCCTATGACTGAAGCTCTCGACGTCATTTCGGTTACTCCGATAGTGGAACCCGACTGGGCCGAGGCGATTCGTTTTCTCGAACAGGCGGTCAAGGCCGGCAATCAGGACGCCAATGCACTTTACCTCTTGGCGATGGCGTACAAGCACCAAGGCCGCGGCGGCGAGGCCCGGGCGATGCTTGCCAAGATCGGCGATCCCGATGCGAACGTCCTCCTGCAGCGCGGCGTCCTGGCGTTCAATGACAAGGAATGGCCCGCCGCTGCCGATGAATTCGAGAAAGCCTGGCAGAAAGATCCCGCCTCGTATCCCGCAGCCTACAACCTGATGCTGACGCGTCTCTGCCAAGGTCAGCTCGAAGGCGCTCTTGAGATCCTCGACAAGCTCGTGCCGCTTGCCCCGTCTCCCGCCGAGAATCGCTTTCTGACGCTCATGCGCAGCCTGCTGGGCCGAGCCGGCGCCGAAGCCAGCGCTGAGCAAGCCTTCTTGCTCGGCTCCATCACGGCGCAGGAAGAGCAACGGCTCCTGGACATGATCGTCGGCCTGAACCAGTTCGAGGTCGTCTATCGCCTGCTCGCCAAGCTCGTGTCGGCACGGCCGCAGAGCGAGGCCGCCTTCCGCGGCTACATCGGCGCGGCCATGGTGCAGGCCAAGAACCTGGTCGATCGCTGCCAGTGGAGCGACGCGGAACTGCTGCTTACTCCCTTGAAACGCCGCCTGGAGAACAGCCAGGTCAAGCTCGATCCGTTTTATCTCATCGCCATCCTCAATATGCTCGGCGTCGCCGCCACGATGGCGCAGGACTTCGAGCGCGGCCTGACGCACTTCCGCGCCGCCGCCGAGGCGTTTCAGCGTG
The DNA here is from genome assembly GCA_005799265.1 of Planctomycetia bacterium. GTDB lineage: Bacteria > Planctomycetota > Planctomycetia > Gemmatales > Gemmataceae > SIAQ01. The sequence continues at coordinate 8,167 of SYHD01000085.1, forward strand.
ATTTCTCCGCGCCGGGGCCGGCGAGCAAGACCGACCGCTATCTCAACTCACAAGGCGTTTATCTCGGCGCCTGGATCGAGCAGAATCTCGCCCTGGGTAACGAATGGCTCAATCGCCTGGATGTCGCCGAGACGCACTGGAGCCGATACCTCGATTATCTGGAACACTACGTGCCGCGTTCGCTGCCGCCGGATTACCTGCCGATCCTGGGTTTCGAGGGAGCGAGCCGGCTGGCGGACCTGTTCTCGCGCAAGGAAAAATGGAGCTCGGCCGCCAATTTCTTACAGCGGGCGCACCGCATTCGTCCGACCGATTACGAGACGCTGGAACGGCTCTTTCACATGTACACGCAGCTCAAGAAAACGGAGGAGGCCCGCAAGATCCTGCGCCGACTGCGCGAAGTGCGTCCGAACGATCCGCAGGCCGAGCTGTTCGAGCTGGAGGTGCGCGAGACCCGCAAGCTCGACGACATCGACACCCTGATGAGCGATCTGCGCCGCATTGCCCAGCGTTTCCCGAACGATTCGCGCGTCGAGGAACGCGGCGCGGCTCTCGTGCACAACATCGTGCCGAACCTCGAACGCATCGCCGACCAGTACGCGGGCCAGGTCAACAAGGTCGTCGATCAGATGCGCCGGTTGCCGAGCTACCAGATCAACTGGCCGACCGTGCGCGACATCATGCGCGACATGGAGGACAAGTACCTGTTCCTACGCCGTGTCGCGCAAAAATGCCTGGCTCACATCACCAGCGATGACGTACGGCGCGAACTGCATCGCTTGATCAGCCATTGCGATCGCAAGATCGATCAGTGCCATTCGCTGGGTGAGTAGGGCCGATCAGAGCCTGAAGCGTAAGCGAAGTTCACGCGCAAACTTCGCTTACGCTTCAGGCTCCGACGGAGAGCGCCGTGCCCACGTCAAACGAATCGGGCTACTTCATTTGCAACTGGCTCGGCCGCACGCCCTTGGTGAACGTGTTGAAGCCGAAGCGCGTCGGGCGAAATTCGCCGACGACGTCCACGTTCAACATCGGTGTGATCGCCTTGTCGAGGCCGACGCACCAGTACGCGGCGTTGACGAGCAGGCGGCGCGTGCCGGCGGCCTCCAGGTCTTGCGAGGCGCCCATCGTCGTCGTGAAGATGCGGCCCCCCTTGTACTCGCGCGTCCAGGCCACCGGCATCATCGGCTCGTTCTTCTTGCCCTTGACCGGCTCGTCGGTCGCTTTCATGCCGACGAGCACCTGGCCGTAAACAAGCGCATTCGCGGGTTTGAGCGGGTTGGCGCCGTAGACGTCGGTCGGACCCCAGATGTCGCCGTCCTTGAGGCCGCGCAGGATCGGATGCTCGGCCTGCTCCTTATTGAGGATGCCGCGCGTGCTCTCTTTGCCGTGGCTGCCGTGATGGCTGATCCATTTTTCGCCGAGGATCTGCCGGCCGAAGCCCCCCTCGTAATCCTTGGCGCCGCCGTTGTTGTACTTGGCGAACTTGCCCTTCATGCCATTGAAGGCATGCGTGGCCGTGCGCATGCCGATGATCGGTTTGCCGGCTTCGATATAGTCGGCGATATGCGACATCTGGTCTTCGGGCAAATTGCGAAAACGCGTGGCGATGATCATGAGGTCGGCAGTCTTGAGCGCGTCGAGGCCGGGGATGTTGCTGAAATTCGGGTGGATCTCGCCAGTCTTCGGGTCGATCGCAAAGAGAACGGTACACTTGAAGCCGTGATGCTTGGCGAGGATTTTGCCGAGCTGCGGCAGCGCTTCCTCGGAGCGATATTCCTCATCGCCGGAGACGAGGACGATGTGTTTGCCCTTGCCCGGGCCGTCCGTGCCGGTGTAGACCACCCAGGGATTTTCCTGCGCGGATGAGACGGACACGAACGAGGCGATGCAGAGCGTAGCGATGAATCGATTCATGTTGGTACCTCGAAGAAAGTTGAATGCACTCATTAAACAATGAACGATACGGTTCGGCGCGGCTAAACATGCCGCGCCGCCAATACGCCGCAATGGATCAGCGTCCGCGTCGGCGTTCCCGCTTCCAGGCCCGCCTCCGCCAACCACGTGCGATACTCAGCCGCACTGTAGAGACGGCCTTCCGTCAACGTGAACAGGGCGGCGGAGTATAACGCCATCGGCAGTGGGCCATCGAGCGCGTCGTTGAGGAACACATCATGGATCAACAACCGCCCACTCCGATTCAACGCCGCCGCCGAGCGCGCGATCAGGGTTTTGCACTCGGGTACGTCCCAGTCGTGCAGGACGTTTGAGAGCAGAATGACGTCAGCACGTGGAATCGGATCGCGAAACATGTCGCCCGCCACCACGCTCAGACGATCCACGACGCCTTGGCTTGAGGCCATTTCCTGGGCAACCTTTAGCACCTCGGGACGATCGAGCACGATGGCGCGAAGATGCGGATTTTTTTGCAAGAGGGCGATGCTGTAGATGCCCGAACCGCCGGCGACATCGACGAGGACGCGTGCGTCGGATAGGGGAATGTTCTCGGCCAGGATCGGGGCGACATTCCTGGCTCGGCCGGCAAGCGCGAGCGTGAAGTGGCGCGCGGCAGCCTCGTTTTCCATGGCGGAACGCACGCCGTCGCGATAGATGAAGGCGACGCCGGCGCCGTGCTCCGCGGGGCGATTCGTGCGCAATCGTTCGACCATTTCGAGCACGCCGGGGCTGTTCGCCGCCAAACCGATGTAATCGCCGACATCGAACGCGCCGCCAGGCAAGAGATGTTCACGGGCCAGGTCGGTCAGGCGCAAGCGTCCCTGGGCGTCCGTCGACAGCAATCCGAAGGCACGTAGGGCCGTCACCAGCACGACGGTGGGACGCTCGACCAATCCAAGAGTGCGGCCCAACTCGGACGGCGTCAGCGCGTGTTGAGAAAGTTCACCGAACACGTTGAAATGGGCTACCGCAGCCGTCAAGAGTTCCGTGGCGTAGCTGCCGCGGAAGAACTCGAAGATCGGCGTCGGATCGATGGCCGGGGCGGTCAACGCGGAAGGCATGCGACGTTCTCCACAAACTCTGGCAATCATGTTAGCCGGACGCGCAAGCGACGGAGGACGCATCCGTCGCTTGCGCGTC
>SYHD01000086.1 GCA_005799265.1 Planctomycetia bacterium
ACGATGACGTCGCCGGTCGCGACCCTGATGCCCGCGTTCATGGCCGCCGCAGCGCCAGGGCGTCGGCAGTCGATCACGCGCAGCGTCATCTCCGGATGCCGCGACGCGAAGGCGTTGACGACCGCGACGCTCGCGTCGGTTGAGCCATTGTCCACGACGATCGTTTCGAGAGGCGGCGTGTCCTGCGCGAGCACGGCGGCGAGGAGATTCTCGATGAACCCGGCCTCGTTGCAGCACGGGATGACGACCGACACCACCCTCGTCACAAATACTTTTTGGCCGACATGGCGCCAAGGAAGACCTTTGGAGCGATGCTCACCAGATGCAACACAATTGCCACCGCTAGCGCCGTAGCTTGCGGTACGTCCCAAGCGGTCAGCGTAGCGACGGTGATGTAGTGGAATACGCCGACGTTGCCCGGGACCGACACCACCGCGGTGCCAATCTGAATCACCACGAGCAGGACAAACGCGATGAAGGCGGGTACCTGCAGATTGAAGCTCTGAAATACCAACAGGTTGGTGGCGGCAGCACTTATTGGGATGATCGCGGTGAGCAACGCGATGGCCGCGATCTGATGCCGCCGCATGATGTCGGTCCAGCCGTCGCGCATTGCCGACTCCTGCTTCTCAATCCATGCCGCTGCCGGCGCCAGCACACCCAGCCGTGTCCGCAGCCACGCAAGCGTCGTGGGCAGCAGCCTCACAAACAGCAGCCCTGCGAGGAACGTCCCCACCGCCACGGTGGCCGAGGCGGGCACGACGCCGCGAAACCCCGCCGGCATCCAGCCACTCACGATCAACAGGGCGGCGAAGGTCCCGAAGGCCGCGACGTCGAAAGCCCGTTCGAGGGCGGCGCCGACCATCACGCGCCCTACCGGCACATCGAGGCCGCGAGTGGTCACCGCCACGCGCGCGCCCTCGCCGAATCGGAGCGGCACGAGAATGTTGATCATCTGGCCCAACACGACCGATGACCACAGCACGCGCCACCTTCGGCTGAAGAGTCCGGGTTGGTCGCATTGGTTGGCAGGGCCGCCTCGGCCTACGAACAGGCTCCAACGAAGCGTGACGAGAGCCAGCGAGACCATCACCGAGGCGGCGGCAGCAATCGTCCAGGACGCGCTGGCACTGCGGAACGCGGCAGCGACGCGCGCCCATTCGACATTGGCGATGCTGGCGTACAACGCAACGACCGCGCAAACGCCGCCAATTGCATAGCGAATCGCCCGCCGCCGGGATTCGGGTCGAATGAGTGGCTCAGATGCTTTGCTCTGCGGCAGAATGACGCCACCCTCGCCGTGGCGGTTGCGGCACTGAGCCGTCGGGCAACGCCGGTTTACAGCGCGAATCCGGCCTTCAGCGCGTCGTCGTGGAACATCTTGACGGTCTCGAGCGAATAGTCGTCGAGTCCCTTGCCGTAGAGCGCGAGCTTCTTCAGGATGTCGTTGGTGACGGTAATAATGTGACAGCCGATCGCATGCGCCTGGAACACGTTTAGTAGCTCGCGGGGGCTCGCCCAGATCAGCTCGGCCTGGGGTTCGAGTTTCAGTAGTTCCATGGCCGCAGCCATATGCGGCACCGGGTCGCGGCCGGTGTCGGCAATCCGGCCGGCAAAAACCGAAACATTCGAGGGCGCGCCGCCTTTGAGGGCGGCGACGACGTCCCTCACCTGATCCAGCCCCATGATTGCGGTCACGTTGAGCTTCACGCCGGCGTGCGACAGCCGGTGAACGAGGTCATAGGACGGCTGCCGCCTGGTGTTGGTCACTGGGACCTTCACGTAGACGTGGTCACCCCAGGTGGCGATCTCGAGGGCCTGCCGCTCCATGTCGGCAAACTCGTCCGAGAAGACCTCGAAGGAGATCGGCCGATCGGGGATCGCCGCCACGACCTGCTTCGCAAAAGCGCGGTAGTCCGTGATGCCGGCCTTGCGCATCAAGGTCGGATTGGTGGTGAAGCCCTTGATGTGCGGCTCACGATACATGGCCAGCATGCCGTCCAACTCGGCGCCATCGGCAAAGATTTTAGTTTTCAGATCGGGAAGTGTCATCGGTTAATCGCCTCGGTTCACGCCGCACGAATCTCAGCTACGTCAGAATGCTCTCCGCAAACCGGAGGTCAATTGAATCTACCCATCGTACTTCACAAGCGTTATCTCGGGTTTCCAGCCAGGCGACCTACTTCAGTCTGTCTTGTAGTGGCTTGAGGAGCAGTCGCGCAAACAGCTCGGCGCCCGCGATGTTCAAGTGGTCCGAATCAAAAAACAGCTCGTCCCGTTCAACGGGAAACGCCTCGGCACTGTTGAAATCAAAGTACGGGAGGTTCCAACGGCTCGCAAACCGGTTCACCCAACCATTGAATTCGACATACTTCTGGCCGAAGGCGAGTGCCACCTCGTGCTCGGGCACCTGCACCAGAACCAACCGAATTGCGGCGTCCCGGCAGACTCGGGCAATTCCATCGAGCGCATCGACGCTATCGCCGCGTGGAGCGAACCTCACACCGCTATACCGAATCTTGGCGCGATTCAGCACGGCGTCGCCGCCAACAAACCCGGTCGGCGTGACCCGGTAGCCCCGATACTCCCTGAAAAACCCGAGTTCGCCTTGTCCAATCTCATCGCGCCGGAATGCTGGCAGTGTGCAGTCGCCGCTCCGGCAGTAACTGGCCCATTGCAGAAGATGCCTACCGTCCACATAAGTCTTTACGAACACCGGCCACCGGGCAAGAAAGGCGCGGTAACGAGCCAGCCACGACGGTCCGGAGGTTGAACCGACGGCAAATCGTCTGATCAGCGACCCGTCTCCCTGCGCCGCCTCGTTGAGGGCAAACACGTCCAAAGCGAGCACAATCATTTCGGGCTTGGGGTTGTGTTGAAGATAGGCGTCGAGCAGCATGGCCTGCTCGCCCAGATGGAAGCCGCCGCCGTAGCCGAGGTTGTAGGTGCGGCGCCCGGACATGGCTTGAATCGTGTCCGTGTCGAAACCAAACTGCGCATGCGAGGAGCCCATGAACAACCAGTCCACCGGACGTTGGGAGTCCAGCAGGTCTGCCGCTGCCTGGGCCATCTTTTCTTCGGCCGCCTTGCCGAAGATGTTGACGCGGGTGTCGTTGAAGACGGCAAACACCTGATCCGCAGCCATGAACAGCAGGGCAAACACGGCAATCTTCAACACCAGCAGGCGCCAAGTTGGCACCGCTGATTCAGAATTGGAAGTAGATGAACTGAGTCTCATCGAACCTGCCCATGGTCAAAATCACGCAGATCGCGGCGTAGTACAGACCCCAACGAACCCAGATCGGCTGGGCCGCGACCATTTCTCGTAACCTTCGGCGGCCTTGGCTCAGGTGAACGACCTCCAGCAAGGCGACGACCGCCAGGGCCCATTCGAGTTCCAGCCGCGTAAATGGCCCTTTCAACTCGCCGAACCTCCAGTCAGAGACCGCGAACGTCCGAAGCAAGGTGCTGACATCCTCCATGCTATTGGCCCGGAAGAAGATCCAGGCGAAGCACACCAACTGGAATGTCAAGGAGACCTGAATCGCGCGATGCAGACGCGGGTATCGGTCGAGGCCGATCGCGCGGACCATCCGACCACGGGCATCGCCCGTCATCGCCGAAGCAATCATGTAACAGCCATGGAGGATGCCCCAAACGATGAACGTCCATTTGGCGCCGTGCCACAACCCACTGATAGCGAAGACGATGAAGAGGTTGTAGTACCAACGCCAGCGAACCGTCCGGTTACCACCGAGCGGAATGTAGACGTAGTCCTTGAACCATGTTGACAGCGAAATG
>SYHD01000087.1 GCA_005799265.1 Planctomycetia bacterium
ACGACCGCGACGCCGATGGTGTCGAGACTGCTAGAGATGTCGCCGTGCCACATGGTTGCGGATCCTTTCGAGTTGGTGCTGTCGTAAGTCGGGCTTTCTAGCCTGACAGTCAGGCTGAAAAACAAGACCTACATGAGCGAATGGATGCAGTGTAGGAGAGGTCCACGACGATTGCAAAGAAAATGCGACGCCAAACGAACCAACGCCATATAATGCGCCCAATGTGCGGTACGGCGAGCGTTGAGGAGAAGTCTTCATGATTCACGGCCAACTGATCGGCATCTTCATCGCCCCGCGCAAGGGGCATGACTTGCAGCCTCTCGACAAGGTCGAAGCCGTCACGGGTCGCGGTCTCGTCGGTGATCGCTACTTCCTGAAGGAGGGAACCTACTCCGCGAAGGACGGCCCCGATCGCGAAGTCACGCTCATCGAACTCGAAGCCCTTGAAGGTCTGGCGCGCGAGTACGAAATCACGCTCTCGCCCGCCCAATCGCGCCGCAACCTCCTGACGCGAGGCGTCCCACTCAATCATCTCGTCGGCAAGACGTTCAAGATCGGTAATGTCGTGCTGCACGGTATTCGTTTGTGCGAACCGTGCGGACATTTAGAGAAACTTACGTGCAAAGGGGTCGAGAAGGGCCTGATCCACCGCGGTGGCCTGAGGGTCCAGGTGATCTCCGGCGGCGTGCTCGAAATCGGTGCGATGATTTCAATTGTACCGCTTGCGGCTTAGCGCTCGGATTCAAGCACGCGAGCGCTAAGCCGCGCGCGGCAATAAGGAACCCATCCCCATGAAGATGTCCCTTATCATTGTGTGTGCCTTGTCGCTCGCGGCCGCAAGCAGTGTCTCCGCCGAAGCCGCTAATGGCGAAAAGGGAGCGAAAATCATCGTACACGAGGACGTGGTCTACGGCCGAGTTCAGGGCGCGGGCCTGCTTTGCGATGTCGCCTACCCCGAAGGCAAGGGGCCATTCCCGGTCATTCTCTCGGTTCACGGCGGCCGCTGGTTCCGCGAAAGCAAATCGACGCACAGCGCCATCAAGGTGCGCGACTGGGCCGCCTTCGGGTATGTCGCGGTGTCCATCGACTATCGGCTGATCGGCTGTTCCCCCGCGCCGGCGTGCTATCAGGATGTGCTGTGCGCGATTCGCTGGCTCCACGCCAATCCTCACAAGTACCCCATCGACAACAAACGCATCTTCCTCATCGGCCAATCGGCGGGTGGCCATCTCGTGTCCCTCGCGGCAACTCTCGGCGACGGCCCCTTCAAACGCACGGGCGGCTGGGAAGATCAGCCGCACGACTTCCGCGCCATGATATGCGTCTCGTCCCCGTACGAACTCACGAAACTGGATTGGGGCAGCGGCTGGACTCCGTCGAGCGAGGAGCCGGTCGCCGCTCGTCAACTGGCATCGCCGATCAACCACATCTCGGCCAAGATGAAGCCGATCTTGATCCTGCACTCCGACGACGACAAGTCGGTGCCGATCCAGCAAGCCCTGGACATGGTGAACGCCCTGAAGAAGGCGAAGGTCCAGCACCGTTTCGTTCATTATCAAAACAAGGGCCACATATCGATGACCGAGGATGTGATTCGCGAAGCAAGACAATTCATGACGGAGCAGGGCGCCCATCTGGGTGCGAAGAAGTAGAGGACGACGATGAGACCACCACGCTCTCGACCGTTTGTTCCCCTTGTGTCGGCCGTGACGTTCCTGGTTGCGTTGGTTACCTCCGCCAACGCCCAGGACGCAAAGCCGACGCGGCGCATTCTTGCCATCGGCGGTGGAGCCTATGCTGGCGTCGATCGCCCTTTGCCCAGGTATCTGCTATCGCTCACCGGTAAGCTGAACCCGCTCGTCTATTACCTCCCAACCGCGGCCGGGGACGCTCCGCCCGGCATCGTGAGATGGTACGAAACCATGAACGAGTTGGAGTGCCGGCCTCGCCATCTGCGGCTCTTCAACGACTCCAACGGGCTCAAGAACCTCGAAGCCAAACTGCTGTCGGCCGACGCCATCTTCGTCGGCGGCGGCAACACCATGAACATGCTCGCGGTCTGGAAAATCCACGGCGTTGACAAAATCCTCCGCAAAGCCTGGGAACGCGGCACCGTTTTGGCGGGCGAAAGTGCGGGGATGATATGCTGGTTCGAGCAAGGCATCACCGATTCGCGGGCCGACAAGCTGACAGCTCTCGACGGCCTGGGCTTCCTCAAGGGAAGCGCCTGTCCGCATTACAGCAACGAAGCTCAACGCAAACTCACGTGCTCTAGGATGCTTCTGGCCGGTGAGCTCAAAGATGGCATCGCATGTGACGATGGCGCGGCGATTCTCTACGAAGGTGATCATCTGGCCCGCGCTGTCAGCATTGACGGCAAGGGGAAAGCGTATCGCATCCGGCGTGAGGAGGGCAAGGTAATCGAGGAGCCGGTCAAGCTCGAGATCCTAAAGAGAAAGTGACACCTCTCGCCCATCCCAAAACGATTGTCATCAAGCGGCATGTTGTCGAGGTTCGGGGACGTTGGACGAAGGAAGCGAAGTGAAGGCCGCCCAGTCTGCCCGTGTTCTCATTTGCCTCAGCGCGAGCAGGCAGCCCGCCAACAGTAAGACAGCATGACACGTCACGTTCCCCCACCACATCGCATACAATCCGAGTCCGCCCAGGGAGAGTCGGCCCGATACTATCAACGGCACACTGAGCGCGAGGATGACAGCCAGGGGCCGATTCTTCTCAATGATCGCCAACCGAGCGAGACAGAATCCCGGCAGGACCAATAGGCTGAAGTGCGCTTTACCTGACATCGGCGACAGGAGCAGCATCAAGATGCAGATGATGCTGCAATCCAGGCCGTCGCGCAGTCCCGGCGCCTCGTAGCTGAATTCGCCAAAGTTCCGCCGCCAGAATCGTCCCATTATGACGAGGCACCCCAGAGCCAAAGCGACTTCGCTGCCGAGGACGACGAACTTGACGACTTGCCGATCCACCGGTCGCTCACGCGACACTTCATGAAGGCCGGAGTCAGTCCAGACGGGATCGACGAAAAAGAGCCGATGCACCGCGCCGTTGAGCGATTGATTGTAGCGCGGAAAGGTGTGCCAGGCGCCGACCTCGGCCGTCCGTTTGGTTACGCCGCTGAGATAACGCTGGGACCAGAATTGCAGCCACCAGCCCCCGTCAGGATCAGAGGCGGCAAGATTCGGCAGCAGGTTGACGCCGAGGAACACCACGGCAACCGTTAGTGCCGGCACGATTCGGCCGCGCCAGACGAAGTAGACCATCCACAACAGCGGCGTACATTTGAACGCGCTGGCGAGTCCGAAGCAGACCGCAGCCGTCATCGATTTGCCGCGCGATATCGCTAGGCATCCGGCCATGACGAGGGCGCCGATGACAATATCGGTCTGCGTGTGATTGACGGCATTGAGCAGATAGAAGAACCCCGAGCCCAGGCCGCACCAGAAGATCAGATGCTCGCGCAGTTCGAACCGCAGTCCGAGCAGCTTACCGCCCCGCGCGATCTGCCAGGCGCAGTGGATCAGCAGCCAGCACGCAATGAGATTGATCGCCAGCCAGATGAGCCGGGCGGGCAGTGGCGCGAGGTTCGCTAAGGGGATCGCCAACCAGGCCGCGAAAGGAGGGTAGACGTACTGGTCGGTCGAGTAAAAGTCTTTCCCCTGGGCAAGATCCAAGCCTGCCTGACGATAAACGTAGTCGAATTCCGCTTCCATGCGAAGAACAAACGAGATGGAAACGCTGAGCCCAACGATCGCCAAGAACACCATCAGACCCCAAGGCGCGGCCGTCGTCCATAAGTTCCCGGGTTGCCCGGTATTGGCGTTGGTCGGTTCGCAGCTCGCATCCATGCGAATCTCGTTGATCCTGGGATTGGGGGCGCTAGGGAGTGTAAGTGAGAGGCCGGGTTTATGCAATGCCAGTTGATTCTGGACTTTTAGGCGGCCTGACCGGAGAATGTGCGAATTGTACTCTCAAGGCACTTTCCACAACGCGAGGTTCCGCGCATGCGTTTCATCTGGCTGGCCGTTCCACTCCTGTTGAGCACTACGCCTTCGGCCCTCGCGCAAGTGAAGGCTGTCGGCCAGGCGTTCATCTATCGCAAGGCCGGTGATCGTGAGATGAAGCTGCACGTTGTCTTCCCGAAGGACTGGAAGGCCGAGGACCGCCGCCCCGCGATCGTCTTCTTTCATCACGGCAGCTGGATAGTCGGCGGGCCGACGCAGTTCAACGAGCACTGCAAGTATCTGGCGAGCCGCGGCATGGTCGCGATCCAGGTCGATTATCGGCTGCTCGACCGTAACGCCAAAGAGCCACCGATCCCGTGCATCGAGGACGCGCGTTCGTCAATACGCTGGGTGCGCGCCAACGCCGCCAAGCTGGGCGTTGATCCCGACCGCATCGCGTCGGGCGGCGGCTCGGCGGGGGGGCATCTCGCGGCGTTCGTCGGCATGATGGACGGCTTCGACGCCCCGGACGACGATACGAAAATCTCGGCACGCGCCAACGCCATGATCCTTTACGACCCCGCCTTCGACAACGGCCCAGGCAAGTGGGGCCACGAGCGCGTCAAGGAACGCTACAAAGAGTTCTCCCCCTTCTATAACGTCCGCCCCATGCAGCCGCCGAGCCTGATCATTGTTGGCGAAAAGGACGGCATCATCCCACCCAAGCGCGTCGAGCAATTTGCCGCGGCGATGAAGGAAGCGGGCAATCGCTGCGACGCCGTCATCTATCCCGGCAGGCCGCACGATTTCCACAACTGGAACCCGAACAAGACCAATCCTGACTTCTATGTTACCCTGGAACGCGTCGATCGCTTTCTGATCTCGCTCGGCTGGTTGACAGGGGATCCGACCATCAAGAATAGCATGAAGTAAGGAGCGACCTGCAACACTGCAAAGACTCGAATCGTGAAGCGAAACAGCATTTTCCTCAAGGTGAGCCCGAAGGAGTAGGCGATGCGTTTCAACATTCGCCTGCACGGCCGAGCCAAAGACGGCCGACGTTGACGGGTTGACTCACCGTGTATGCGCATGGGCGGCACGCCACAGGCGCACCGATGCCGGAGTTTCTCCTCGCATAGGAAGCGTCGCTGATATGCGTTACGAATTGCTCGGTTTTTCAGCGCCGTTGATCCACTCATGACGTGTGCGCCGCGCCTGGATCAACTCCGCGCCGAAGAAGAGGATCTGCGACGAATAGTGAACCCACATCATGAACACGACAATCGAGCCGGCGGCGCCGTACATCGATTCGATTCCGCTATACACGAGGTAATAGCTCAAGAGCGATTTGCCTATCGTGAATAGGACTGCAGTGATGAACGCGCCATAGACGACGTAGCCCCATGGGATACGTCCGCCCGACAAGACGCGATACACGGCCGCGAACAGCGCGGTAAGGAACACAAACGAACCGGCCCACTCAATCCGTTGGTAGGGCACTTCGACGGGAACTCGCGATTCTTGCATCATTCGCAGCACGATTGGAACGACCAAACTGGTCGCCAGCGAACCCAAGATCAGCGTCGCCGTGATGAACACCATGATGAGGGCGAGAGCGTAATCCCATAGCTTGCCCAGCCACGAATTGCCCCGCGGCGGGTCAATCTTCCAGATGATACACAGGCTGCCGCGCACGTGTACGAACGCGCCCAGGGCGGCGACCACCAAGAGAATGATACTGAGCGCCGGCATGCCCCAGGCGCTCTCGTTTTGCGTGTTGGCGGTGTCTATCATGTTCTCGATCGATCGGGCGACGGCATTCCCCATGATGCCCTGAAGTTGCTCGTGCACCTTGCCGTGCGCCGCGTCATCGCCAAAGATGGCGGCGGATACATGGATCGCGATGAGCAGCAGCGGCGCCACGGAAAAGAGGGTGTAGTACGAGAGCGCTGCGCTGAGGCGGGCGCCGCCGTTCTCGCTCCATTTCGAGCAGGCACGATAAATGATTTGGATGCTCGTCAGCGGAAACAAAGGCGGCCTCCCTATTCAGGCGTCGCGGCGATCCTTTTTCTTCTTCTTCGCTTCTGGGAAGGCTTCGATGTCTGCAAGCAGAAACGGCCGCGTCGTCAGGGGAGCCGGTCGAGAAGCGGCGTGGGATCGGCGAGATCGCTCAATGTCAAATCGGGCGCCGCCTCGCGCAGCTGCTCGACCGTGTGCTGTCCGGTCGCTACCGCAACGACTTTGGCGCCGATGGCACGGGCACAGCGAACGTCGAGCGGCGTGTCGCCGATTACCCAGATGCGCTCAGGCGTCACGTGTGCGCCGACATGCGTCTTGACCGCAGCGAGGGCCTCGCGGGCCACGTCGTCACGGTCGAAGTGGTGATCGCCGAAGCCGCCGAACGCGAAGTGCTCGAAAAGACCGAAGTGGCCGAGCTTGACGCGCGCCCCGGCCCGCACATTTCCCGTGAGCAGCCCGAGTGCGATGTCCGAGCGCTGTTGCAGCGTCGCCAGCAGCATGAGAATGCCGGGCAATACGTGCCCCTTGTGGTTGGTCAAACTCTCGGGCAAGCGCGCCAGGTAGCAGGCGAGCAATTTTTCCAAATTTTCTTGGACAGGGTCGATATCGTGCAGCCGCAAGAGATCGCGCGAAATCGCCCGATCGGTGCGGCCCGCGTAGGGGATCTGCTCGCGCGGGGCGACGCCGAATACCTCGGTGAAAGCGGACTCCAGGGCCGCCTTGCCCGCGCCGCCCGAAGCGAGCAGCGTGCCGTCGATGTCGAATAGGCATGCAATCATAGGGAAATTATATCAGGTCCGTCGACAGAACGAGTGCTTAGGCGAGCGGCAGAAAATAGTATACCAACCCGAAGCGTTAGCGAGGGCCACTGCATCCCTCGCTAACGCTTCGGGTGTGCGCCGTGCAAGTGTTGGTGATCCAGTGGGTGCGAAACCCACGCCGGTATCTTATTGTTCCGACCGGAAGCAGTCGAAGTCGC
>SYHD01000088.1 GCA_005799265.1 Planctomycetia bacterium
AAGCCCAGCTCGACCGCTTCCTCTTCATGATCAAGGTCGAATATCCGACCGACAGCGAAGAAGAGCAGATCATGCGCCAAGGGACTTCCGACGTGCAGCTGAACGTCTCCAAGGTTCTGCACGGCGAGGACATCCTGCGCCTGCAGCAAATCGTGCGGCGCGTGCCCGTGGCGGATCACGTGTTCCAGTACGCCAAGCGCATCACTCGCATGACGCGGCCTGGCACGCCCGAGGCGGCGGACTTCGTCAAGAAGTGGCTGACCTGGGGCGCCGGCCCGCGCGCCAGCATGAACCTCATTCTCGCCGCCAAGGCGCACGCCATCCTCAACGGCCACCATCACGTGTCCGCGGACGACGTCGCCGCCGTCGCGCATCCCATCCTGCGCCATCGGCTCATCCTCAATTTCGCCGCTCAGAGCGAAGGCGTCACCATCGAGGACGTGATCAAACGGCTTCTCAAAGCGGTGCCGAAGAACTAGGCGGCGTAGGTGGATTTGGCTTACCAACCCTGAGCGCAAGCGAGGGGATAGCAAGCAAGAGCCGAGCAGCATGCGATCCCCTCGCTTGCGCTCAGGGTTAGTTCTACTATGGCCAATTACCTCCATCCCGAAGTCATCGCCAAAGCCCAGGCGCTCGGCGTCAAAGCCCGAACGCTCGTCGAGGGCCTGCGCGTCGGCGATCACAAAAGCCCCTACCGCGGCTTTTCCGTCGAGTTCGTCCAGCACCGCGAATATGTGCCGGGCGACGACATTCGGCACATCGACTGGAAGGGCTACGGACGCTCCGAACGTTACACCATCAAGCAGTACGAGCAAGAGACGAACTTCACGGCGCATCTGATTCTCGACGCCAGCAAGTCGATGCTTTACGGCGAAGGGGACACGAACAAGCTCGAATTCGCGAAGGTCCTGACCTCCGCGATGGCATATCTGATCATTCACCAGCGCGACAGCGTGGCTCTCAACGTCTTCGATTCCGACTGGCGCGAACGGCTCCCGGCCAGCGGCCAAATGGGGCACGTGCAAACCATCCTCGAGACGCTCTCCGGCGTCAATCCGCGCGACAAGAACGCCATGGGGCCGCTCCTCCACGACATCGCCAATCAAGTGCGTCGGCGTGGGCTGTTCTTCTTGATCTCCGATTGCTTCGACGACGTCGAATCGGTCCTCGGCGGTCTGCAGCATCTGCGTTTCGGCGGGCACGAGGTTGTCGTGTTCCACGTGCTCCATCCCGACGAGGTCGATTTCCCATTCAACGGCATGGTGAAATTCGACGCGATGGAAGAAAAGATGCACCTGTTGACCCGGCCGCAGCTGATTCGTCCGACTTACATGCGGGCCGTGAAGAAATATCTGGAAGAGTTTCAGCAGGGCTGCGAACGCAACGGCATCGACTATGTGATGATGAACACCGGCAAGTTACTCGGCGAAACGCTGACGGCGTATCTGGCGCAACGGCTGCGGACGAAGGTTCGATGATCCACCCCGCAAGCGGCAATGAGGTTTTATGGGTTTCCTGACACCATTCATGCTCTGGGGCGCATTGGCCGCGGGCAGTCCGGTTGCGATCCATTTATTCTTCCGCAGCCGCTATCGGACCGTGCCGTGGGCGGCGATGAAGTTCCTCCTGACCAGCGTCGAGCAGACGAGCCGGCGGCTGAAGTTCCAGGAGTTGCTTCTCTTGCTCCTGCGTATAGCCGTGCTGTTGATGCTGGCGCTGGCGTTCGCGCGGCCCATTTCGTCGGTCCTGAAAGGGGCGGGGCGCGGCGAAGCGGTGGACGCGGTGTTCGTCTTTGATCTCTCCTATAGCATGGGCGCCAACGACGGCGCCAAGTCGCGCATGGAGCGTGCCCAGGAGGAAGCGGTCAAGATCATCGACGAATTGCCGCCGCATTCCACCGTGCAGATCATCACCTGCGCGGGCAAGACGCAGAACCTCATCGGGCCGCGTTCGCCCGGCAATCTCGATCAGGCCAAACAACTCGTCAAAGACATCGAATTGACCCATCTGGCCACCAATCTCAGCACCGGGGTGGGCGAGGCGCAGAAGGTCCTGGAGCGCGGCCAGGCCTCGAATAGGGAGCTTTACGTATTCAGCGACATGCAGGGCCAGGGTTTCGACCAGGAAGCCGACAAGCTGAAGGCGACGCTGCTGCAGGTCAAGGAGCGGACGCTGGTACACATGGTCCGCTGCGGCACGCGCACGCTCAAGAACGCGACCATCGAGAGCATCGTGCCGCAGGCGGGCGTGCCCAGGCCGGGGGAGCGCGTCGATTTCGCGATCGTCGTGCGCAACACCGGCTCGGAAGCGATGAACAACATCCGCATCAGTTTGACCGTGGACGAGGACGAAAAGAAGCTCAAAGGCGCGAAGGCGGATGAGAAAGAAATCGAATCGACCATCATCCCCAAGCTGGCGGGGGGCGTTTCACAGGCCGTGACCCTGAGCGCGAAGCTGACCAAGCCGGGCCTGAGCGTACTGACAGCGCGCATCGATCACGATGACGTGCCGGGCGATAATCGCGTCGATCAGGTCATCCTCGTGCGCGATCAGGTCAACATTCTCGTCGTGGACGGCAGCCCCAGCCAGCCCGGTGAAGACGCGGAAAAAGCGTCGAGCTTCGCCCTGATGCACGCGCTCATGCCGGTCAAGGACACCGATCGATCGACCTACAAGTACAATCCGCGTTCGCGGCCTTCAAGCATCGTGTCCGCCGCGGACCTCAAGGACGCCGACATCTGCATCCTCGTCAACTGCGCGTTGAAACCGAAGTCGCGCATGCGTGGCACGGCCCTGAAAACCGATTTCATCGAGGCGCTCGATCCGTTCGTCCGCGAAGGCCACGGCTTGATCATCTTCAGCGGCGATAACGTGCAGCCGGTCGATTACAACGAGATCCTCGACAAGAAATACGGCCTGCTCCCCGCGCGGCTCAAGCCTACGATCAAGCCGCCCGACGTGGTGCCATTCTTCATCAACCGCGACACCTTCGCAAAGGGGCCCGCTTCCTACTGGCGCTTCAGCGAAGACAAGTACTTCGAGAGCTTCGACGCCGTCCCGGTCTGGCAGCTCTTCGACATGGACGAGCCGGTCGCCGTCAAGAAGCCAGCCAAGACAGAAAAAGAGGATGACGCCGCCGTCAAGAAGACGCCCGCGGATGATCAAACCAATCCCATGCAGGTGATCGTCCGCCTAAACAACGGCAAGCCCCTCGCCGTCACCAAGCGGGCCGACAAGGGGGAGGTCGTCTTCTTCGCGACGGCGACGCAGCCCGAGGGCGCCGATCCGAAAACCCGCTCGCCGAACTGGACCATCCTCAACAAGTTGCCGCACCTGGTCTATTTTCTGGACGTGACGCTGGCCCATCTGATGAAAGGGCAAACGCAGACCTACAACGTCATGGCCGGTGATGCCCTGAACTGGTACGCGGCCGACAAGCTCGATCACACCTACGAGATGGTCCATCCCGACCACAGCGTAACGCGCCTGGGGGTGCCAGTGAAAATCGAGCGGAAAGATTCGGACGATCTAGCCGAGGACGTGAAAAAGAAGCGTGACGCGCTCAAATTGGATCGCTATTTTCTCACCGCGACCGACTTGAACCGCGCGGGCGTCCATCGCATCACCGCCCTGGCGCCGGGGACCGAAGGTGTCGAAACGACCGATTCGGATTTGTTGGTCAAGAAGGGCATCCCGATTGCGGTGCTCCCTGATCCGTCGGAGACCGAGGATCTCGGCACGCTATCGGTGAAGGACATCAACAAGAGGCTCGAATTCGAGCCAATCCACATCGTCGCCGGCGAGGAATCGGTGTCCACGGGCGAGGATCGCCTCAATCGCGAGTGGACGGTGTGGGCGCTGCTGGTGCTGCTGCTATTGGTGTTGTTTGAAGTCGCGTTTGCCTGGTGGTGCGGGCGCGCGTGGTAGTATTCCGTTTAGCGCTCGCTGGTTGGTTGCAAGGGTGCGACGCCGTTGCAACGAACAGAGCAAACGCTAAACGAAGAAACGACGGATACTCATGAACCTGATTACCCGAATCCTGGCAATCGACGTGCCCGCCGGCACGGCGCTGCAATTCCCACCCGAACTGACCTTCCGCGGCTTCACGCTCGGCTGGCTCATTCTGCTGCTCTTGGTCATGATGGTCGGCATGGGCGCCGTTGTCTTCTTCAACTTGCTCGAAAAAGGCACGCTCGGCATCATCCGCCGCATCATCCTCATTGGCCTACGCGCAGCTCTGTTGCTGCTCCTGCTCTTCTTGATCATGCGGCCCGTTTTGCTCGCGGAGTTCAAGGGGGAACGCGCGCAAGGCGTCGCACTGCTGATCGACAACTCGCAGAGTATGCAGCAGCGGGATCGCCGGCTCACCGACCAAGACAAGGCGCGCGTCGCCATCGCCATGGGGTTGCGGTCGGCGAAAGAACCGCTGTCGGAGAAAATCGGCGACCTGCCTCCCGATGTCCTGTCGGGCGGGAAGTTCAAGGACCCGTCGCGCCGCGATTTGGTCCTTGGCCTCCTCAAGCATCCCGAGTTGAAGCTGCTCGACGATTTGCAAAAATTCGGCCCGTTGCGTCCTTATCTGTTCGGCGCCGACGCTCGCGCTCTGCAGGACAGCGAAGCTGTCAAGAAGGAGCTGGCCGACAAGATCATCGACGCTTACAAGGCGGGCGAGGGCGAGGGGCGCACGTCCCTCGCGGACAGCATCCTCAAAATTCTGAACTCGAAAGACGGCGATCCCCCCAGCGCGATCGTCGTCATCACCGACGGGCAGGACAACGCCAGCAAGTTCACCCTGCGCGAGGCGGCCGAGGCGTGTGCCAAGAAAGGCGTTCCCTTGCACATCATTGGCGCGGGCAGCTCCGAAGCGGGCCAGTTGCAGCTCAAGGAAGTGCTCGCCCCGGACACGCTTTTCGCCGAGGACAATGTCGCGATCCCCATTCGCTGGCGCGCTCAAGGATTCAAGCAAGGCAACCTCGGCTCGGTCGAGATCGTCTCGACGCTGGCCGGCAGAGAGGTCATCAAGCGGACCATCAATCCGCAGACCGGCGAGATGGTCACAACGTTTGGCGGCAAGGAAATCGCCCGGAAGAAGCTCGAGCTGCCCGTCAATCTGACCGGCGAGGACCTGCGCGACATTCTGAGCTTCGAAGTTCCCAAAGACCTGCCCAAGAGCATCGACAAGGGGGACAGCCACGACCTGGTAACGACCATCAAATACAAGGCGGGGACCGAGACGTTCACCGACAAGATCACGCAGTCGGTGCGCGTGCCCAGCACCAAGATTCGCGTCCTCTACGTCGAGCATTCGCCGCGCTGGGAGTTCAAGTTCTTGCAGCCGGCCCTGATGCGCGATCGGCGCATCCACAACAACCAGATCGAGGATCCGAACAACCCCGAGAAAAAGAAGGAACGCCTGTTCCTCCTGGTCAATGCGGCCAAGGAGATCGCGGACAAGGCGCCGTATCTCCCCGAATTTCCCAAGACGCGCGAGAAATTCCTCGAGGCCAAGTACGACCTGATCATCCTGGGGGATGTGGCGTCGAGCTACTTCAGCAAGGAGCAGCAGGAGTGGATCAAGGAATTCGTGCAGAAGGGGGGCGGGCTTATCGTCATGTCGGGTAGACAGAACATGCCGAGCAGCTACGAGAAGACGCCCATCGCGGAGTTGTTGCCGATCGAATTCAAGAAAGAAAAGTCAGGCCCAGACGCTGACGTGCGCACGCGTGACTACCCGCCGACCTTGACCGCGGAAGGGCAGCGCACCGATTGGCTCGCCTTGGCCGACACGCCGGAAGAAAACCTCAAAGTCTGGCAGAAGGATCTACAGGGCTTTCACTGGAACTATCCGGCTTACAAGTTAAAGTCGGCGGCGACCTCCCTGATCGTCAATCCGCGCATGAAGATCGGCGAAGCGCCCGAACAAGAGCCGATGCCGATCCTGGCCACGCACTATGCAGGCAAGGGACAGGTGATCTGGCTGGGGACCGATGAGACGTGGCGCTGGCGCTGGAACTATCAGGACAAGTATTTCGTCCGCTTCTGGGGCCAGCTCATCTATCAGGCGGGTTTGCCGCACATGCTGCGCGACGGCGCCAAGCGCGTGCAGATGGCCCTGGAGCATTCGCAGGCGACGCTCAACAAGCCCAGCAAGATATTCGTGCGCATCGTCGACAAGGACTTTAATCCGCGCAAAGACGCCACGGTGACCGCGGAGCTGGAATTTCTCGACGCCAAGGTGGGCGAAGAACGCCGCACTGAGGTCAAGCTGACGGCCATCAACCTCAAGGACCGGCCGGGCGAGTATTCCTACCTGCTGACCCACGATCGGCCGGGGCGCATCAACCTCACCGTGAAGAACCCAGAGGCCAACACGTTCTCCTATCGCGTCGAGTTACCGCCCAAGCACGAGCTGGAAGAAGCGGGCCTGGCGGAGAACGCGCTGCGCGAGGCGGCCAAGATCTCGGGCGGGCGCTTTTATCGCGAGGAAGACCTACACGCTCTCACCGAGGATTTCTGGGGTGTCAAGGCGAAGCTGAAGAAGGCCAAGGACGAACTCAAGGAAGTGACGGAGACGCTCAAGACCGTAGACAAAACCGAGGCCAACGAGGACCTCGCCAAGAAAAAGAAGGATCTCGGAGAAAAACAGGGCCGGCTTCAGACCGAGGTCACCGAACTGTCTGCCCGCAGTGCCGTGCCCAGCAAGTCGTTCTCGCGCCGCCAGGAGGTTCTGTTGTGGAACCCGCTCGCGATCCTGCTGTTTCTTGGCTTGCTAACGACCGAATGGCTGGTAAGGAAGTTTTCTGACTTAAGCTGAATTTCGTTGAGCGCTTGCGCGGCGCCAGGCGAGCGCTAAACCAATTCAAGGAAACAGGACCATGGTTCCACCAACCATCCAAAGCAATCTCGCCGGGCTGCGCGTCCGCGAACGCATTCTGACGTTCATCTGGGGCGTCGCCTGCGTGCTCTCGATCGTGCTGGTCGTGCTGGCATCCTCGTGCCTGCTCGATTGGCTCATCGATCGCAGTCGCGATACGCCATTGCTCGTCCGCATCGGCATGCTGCTCATTCAGATTTCCATCGCCGCGGCCGCCGGGTTCGTGTTCATCGTTTGGCCGCAGATGCGCTTTCTGCCCGATTCGAAGCTGGCGTTGTGGGTGGAAGACAAGATGCCGCAATTCGGACATCGGCTCATCAGCGCCGTGCAGCTCAACGAGCCGGACGCGGATTTGGGCGGCATGTCGAAGGAATTGGTCGGCGTCGTGACGCGCGAGGCGGAGACGCGTGCGGCGCAGGTCGGCTTCGCGCAGCTCGCCGATCACGGCCGACTCAAATGGAGCATCGCTGTCGCGGCGCCGGTCGTCATGCTGGTGTTGATTCCGTTGGCTGTTTGGCCGACTTTGAGCTTCACGCTGTTGGCCAGGCAATTCCTGTTTCCGGTCGATGTCCCTCACTCGGTGACGCTCGTCAGCGCGTCGGAGGAGGTTTGGCCCATCGGCGAAGACATCGTAATCGCCTACCGCGTGACCGGCAAATGGAACGAGAAGATGGTCGGCTCGGTCAAGGTGACGCCGGCCGGCGATAAGACCGATCGCTATCCGCTCAAATTCGTCAGGCAGGACGCTCAGGGCGCCATCTTCCACGCCGAGGTCAAGCCGTCCTACAACGACCTCACCTACTCCGCGCGCCTCGTCGATGGCCGCACGAAGTTTTCAAGCGTCATGAAGATCGTCGCCCGGCCGGTCATCCTCGACAACATGGCGTGGATTCAGATCCCCGCCTATTGCGGCACGCGTCCCGACGGCACGCGCTACGAGCAGCCGCAGCCCCGCGGCGAGGTCGTCGGCATCCCCAACTCCGCCGTGCGCATCCGCGTGACAACGCAAAAGCCGATCACCGAGGCCTGGCTCGAATTGCGCGGCCCGGAGCGCTTCGACCCGACCAAACCCGATGACGATACGCCCTCGCCGGAAGTGGCGCGTGACAAGCCGCGCAAGATGCTCGTCGGCGCCGACGGCATGTCCGCGGAACTCAGCTTCAATCTCGTGCCGGGGCTATCGGGCTACACGGTCAAGGTTAAGGACGAGCACGGCTTCGACAACAGCCCGCCGCCGCGCCGCTCGCTGCGCTTGATCCCGGAGCCGCCGCCCATGGTTACGCTCCTGCGCGATACGTTCGGCACCGGAGGCGATTTCGATCTCGAAGGGTTGCCTGTGCCTTTGGGCGGCCGGATTCGCATTCCCTATCGCTGCGACGCCCCTTACGGCATGAGCAGTGCGCGCGTGCTCTATCGCGTCCTCAAGAAACACGAAAGCGGCAACGATCCGGTAGAAGACGAAAAATGGATCCCCTCTCCCTTGTTTGAAGTAGCGGCTGGGCCCAACGACCTCCCCTTCGATCCCAAAACGGGCGTGTTCGGAAACATGACCTTCGAACAGCAACTGCCGTTTCACGCGGCCCCCTCGCCCATTCCAGAGATCTTGCTTGGCCGCACCCTGGGCGGCGGACGCTATTTCATGAAAACGGAGGGGCTTATCGACGTCAAAGGTCCCGTGCAGCTGAAATCGGGTGACCAAATCGAATTTTGCGTGGAGGTGTTCGCCATGAAGGGCGATCGCAAGGAAGCGGTCCCGTCGGCGCGCTCGGAAACGCGCGTGAGCACCGTCATGGACCAGAAGGAATTCACGGCCTGGATTCAAAACGTGGGCAAGGAAGACGAACGCGTGAAGGCACTGGAATTGTTGCAGAAAGGCGTCTTCAAATAACGGTACACCCGGCCAATACCGGGGTTTAATGGGTTGAACGGCTGTTGCGCAATCCTCATAGTTAGGCGGGTTTCGTCGACGAGCCGTGACCGTCAGGGAGCGGTGAAGGTTCGTTACCAGCTCCCTTACGATCGCGACTCCTTGGGGAGAAATGGCGTAGCGAGGCGACCGCATTGCCTTCCCGGACGACGGTTCTTAACATAGATTAGGCTTCAGCGGATAAAAAAGCGGGATTTTCCACTGGTATTGTGCTTGACGGACCGTTACCATTGGCGGTCAAGCAGATAGAGCGAACGGGCCGCTTCGCCCGTGCCACCATGAGGGGGGATTTCATGCAGTCCATCCATCGCACTGTTATGGTCTTCGCCAGCCTTGCGCTGGCCGCCGGTCTCTTCGCAAGCAACAACAATGAGGACGAGCTGCGCGACCAGCAGGAAAAGCAGCGCCGCGTCCAGGCGGAGACCGATCACATCGTGCGCCGCATCACCACCATGCTGCGCGTGATGCAATTCAATGGCATCGAATCCCCCGAAAAGCGCGTCATGGAAGAAATGAAGGACACGCTTGCCGGCCTGAGCAAAAAGCAAATGCAGGACGTCATCGATAACCTCAAGAGCGCGGCCGCTCTGGAAAACGTGGACAAGTCGAAAGAGGCCTACGACAAGGCGCAAGCAAGCCATGCCGAGGTGTTGCTTTCCCTTCACGAGATGGTCGCGCGTTTCGACGCCGTCAAGACGCTCGATCAGGCTGCCGATCGCTTTGAGAAGCATGCCAAGAGTCAGTTCGGCTTGCACGTGAAGACCAGTCAGTCGATTCGCGACCTCGTCGAGAACAGCAAGCCCGACGCCCCGCCCACGCTCAAGTTGATGATGGCCAAGCGCATGGTTACGCACGCCACCGAAATGAAAAATCATAGCGACAACCAATCCTATGTCGAACGCGATGTCAGCATCCTTGTCAAACAAGTCAATGATCTGTTGCCGAAGCTGGACCCGGAACAGAAGGAACGGGTCAAGCGGATGGACGAGCAAATCGCCAAGGACAAGCTGCGAATGGATGGGCAAGTCGCCAGATTCAAGGCGCGCGTGATCGAAGAATTCAAGTTCAAGCCGGAAGTGCTGAACAACCTGGCGACGCCAGTGTTCCTGCGCATGGCGGGCTTCCCGCACATCCGCCTGGAGTTTTTCCGCGAAGGCAACGATCTGCAAGCCAAGAACGCCGCCGACCTCATGGAACTGGCGCGCATCCTGCGCGTCGCCTCCGATCCCTTGAGCACCCTCAAGGAGGCGCGCGAGAAAGTTGACCAGGCCATCGCCAATCAAGAAGGCATCAAGGATGAGCTCAAGGATCAGCAGAACAAGGTCAAGGAAGATCTGGCCAAGAGCGAAAAGAAAGAACCCAAGGAAAAAGATCCCAAGGACCTGAAATTCCCCGGCACGACGCAGTTGCCAATGTTGACACCAGCCCAAGCGAAGGCAGCCGACACCAAGGCGCAGCTGGACAAGGCCATCCAGGAATCCATGAACGCCGAGAAGAACGCCAAGATCGCCGAGAAGCAGGCGAAGCTCGCGTTCGACACAAAGGACACGGCCAACATCGTGAAGCCGCTGGCCCAAGACGCCGCCAAGGCGCTGGACAAAGCTCAGCAGGCCATGGACGCCGCCAAGGACAATCTCCTCAAGAACGATCCTAACAAGGCTGGCGAGCCGCAGAAAAAGGCGGCCGACGAATTGAAGACCGCCCGTGCTGAAATTGACAAGGAAATCGCCAAGCTGGAGAAAGCCAAGACCGATCCGCTCGCCGCCGTTCAGAAGGCGATCGAGAACCTCGACAACATCATCAAGGACCAGACCAAAACACGCGAGGACACCAAGGCGACCGTCGGCGAACCGCAGAACCTCAAGCTCCCCGAAATCGCCGACACGCAGAAACAACTCGCCAACAAGACCGAAGATCTCAAGAACGCGCCGCTGCCCAACAAGGACCAGCTCGCCAAGGCGCTCGACAAGGCCGCCACCGAAATGAAGAACGCGGCCAAGAACCTCGACGCCAAGAAGTCCCCCGATGCGGTCCCGCAGCAGGACAAGGCGCTGGCCGTGCTGAAGGAGGCGCGTAACGATCTCGACAAGCAAGCCAAGGAGATCGAGCAACGCCGCCAGGACATCGCCAAGCTCGAAGAAGCCGGCCAGAAGCTGGCCGATCTGTCGAAGAAAGAAAAGGATGTCGCCAAGCAGGCCGATCAAAACGCCATTCAGCCCAAGGCCGACCCCAAGGATAATCAGCAGCTCGCCAAAGAGCAGGGCGCCCTCACGCCCAAGGCCAACGATATCGCCAAGGACATCGAAAAGGCCGCTCCCAAGGCAGCCGACAAGATCAAGGACAGCACCAAGAACATGCAGGCGGCCCAGAAAGATTTGGCCAAGAACGACGCCAAACCCGCCGCCAATGAAGCCAAACAGGCGGCCCAGAAGCTCGACGAAGCTCAGAAGGCGCTGCAAAACGCTCTGAACGACCTCAAGGGTAAAGAGCTTGCCGACCAGATCGCCCTGGACAAGAAGCAAGATCCGCAAGCCGCGGCCCAGCAAATCGCCAAGGCGATCGAGGAAACCAAGAAAGCTGCGGACGCCGCCAAGCAAGCGGACATGGCCAAGAACGATCAAAAGGCTGATCCGATGGCGCAAAAGGGCGATCCGATGGCGCAGAAGGGCGACCTTGCCAAGCAGCAAGAGAACCTCGCCAAACAGGCCGCGGACTTGAAGCTCCCCGAGGCGGCCAAGGACGCTCAGAAAGCTGCGGACGCCATCAAGCAAGGCGATATTCCGAAAGCTCTCGAAGCGCAAAAGCAGGCGCTTGACAAGCTACAAGAAGCCGCCAAGAACAATCCGATGCAGCCGGGCGACCCAATGCCCATGGCCAAGCCGCAGCAAGGCGATCCAATGAAGGGTGATCCGATGGCGCAAAAGGGCGACCCGATGAAGGGCGATCCGATGGCGCAGAAGGGCGACCCGATGAAGGGTGATCCGAAAGCTCAGCAGCCGATGGCGGGCGACGCCAAACCGGGCGATCCCAAGAAGGGTGACGACCCAGGCCAGGCCAAGCAGCAAGAGAAACCCGACGCCGGCATGGCCAAGGGTGATCCAATGCAAAAGGGCGACCCGATGCAGAAGGGTCAGCCGCAAGGTCAAGCCAAACCTGCCGATCCGATGGCCAAGAAGGGCGATCAGCCGATGGCCCAGGCTAAAGACCCCGGTCAACCGATGCCCGGTCAGAAGGGTGATCCGATGGCAGGCAAGAAGGGCGATCAGCCGATGGCGCAGGCCAAGGCCGATCCAATGGCGGGCCAGAAGGGTGATCCGATGGCAGGCAAGGGTGACCCCATGATGGCCAAGGGCGATCCGAAGGGTGGTAAGGGCGATCCCAAGGGCGGCATGGGCGATCCTAAAGGCGGCAAGGGCGATCCCAAGGGCGGCAAGGGCGACCCCATGACGGCCAAGGGCGATCCGAAGGGTGGTAAGGGCGATCCCAAGGGCGGCATGGGTGATCCGAAGGGTGGCATGGGCGATCCCAAGGGCGGCATGGGTGACCCGAAGGGTGGCATGGGCGATCCGATGGCCGGCGATCCGAAGGGCGGTCAACCTGGTCAAGCGAAGCAAGGTCAGCCGCAACCCGCTCAGGCCAAGCAAGGCGACATGGCAGGCGGACAACCGATGCCCCAAGCGAAGGCGGCCGGCGAGCCCATGCCAGCTGGCCAACCGATGGCAGGACAGCCGATGCCGGGACAGCCGATGCCAGGACAGCCGATGGCGAAGGCGCAACAACCGGGTCAGCAACCGGGACAACAGCCTGGTCAACAACCAGGCCAGCAACCTGGTCAACAGCCTGGCCAGCAACCCGGACAACCTCCGACCCCGGATCAATTGGCTCAGCAGCAAAAAGCTTTGATGGACGCGACCAAGGCGCTCGCCCAATCGCAAGACGCCAACCAGGCCGCTCAGGCAGCCCTGGCCCAAGCTCAGGCCCAGGCGCCGCCAGGCGTTCAGGACCAGTTGAAACAAGCTCAGCAGCAACTTCAACAGGCCCAGCAGGATCTCCAGCAAGGCCAGCCCGGCCAAGCCGGCCAGGCCCAGGATCAAGCCGCCCAGAAGCTCGATCAGGCCCTGCAACAGTTGAATAACGCATTGGCCCAGCAAGGTCAGCCCGGCGCTCAGCCTGGCCAACCCGGCCAACAAGGCCCGCCGATGCAGTCCGCGCAAGCTCCGCCTGGCCAACCCGGCCAGCCGGGACAACCTGGCCAGCCTGGCCAGCCTGGTCAACCTGGTCAACCCGGCCAGCCTGGTCAACAACCTGGCCAGCCTGGTCAAACCCCAAGCCAACAGCAGGGTAAGGGTGATGAAAAGAACGAGAAACCTGGCGAGGGCAATCGCCAGGCAGATGGTCAAGGGCTTGGCAACAAGGACTCCAAGGCCAACGGCGCCGAAGGGGACGGCAGCTTCCTGCACCTTCCGCCGCGCCAACGCGAATTGATCCGTCAGGCGATCAGCGGCAATCTGCCCCCTGAGTACGCCAACCTGATTCAGCAGTACTACATCAACATCGCGCGCGGACGTCCCGCTACCGGTTCCGGCTCAGCCCCGGCACCCGCGCCGATGCCCAAATAGTTGTCAAACCCAAGCCCCGCGCAATGATGCACGGGGCTGGAGTTTCCGCTAACCAGCCCCGCGGGCATCGAAAGATCCTGCGGGACTTTTTCTAGGTGGACATACCTATGCGACGCCTCGTCTTGTCGGTCCTGGCATCGATGATCTTCCTCGTTCCCTTGGCCCGCGCTCAGGAAAAACGCGTCGAGATGGACGACGCGACCAAGAAAGCCACGGCCAAGGCGATCGCCTGGCTGAAGGACCGCCAGAACGTCGACGGCTCCTTCTCCGATGGCGCCTATGCCCACAACACCGCGATAACCGCCTACGCCATGATCGCGTTCATGTCGCAGGGCCATCTGCCGAACCAGGGCGAATACGGTCCCGAAGTGGCAAAGGCCGCCCGTTTCCTCGTCGCGTCACAGCGTGAAAAAGACGGCTATCTCGTCGGCGCCCGCGGCGGCAACATGTACTGCCACGCCATGGCGACGCTCGCTCTCGCCGAGCTTTACGGCCAAACCGGCGACGACCTGTTGAAAGAACCCGTCAAAAAAGCGACGGACCTGATCGTTCGCTCCCAGGCCGCCAACGGCGGCTGGCGCTATGAACCGCAACCGACCGGCGCCGACATGTCGGTGACGATCATGCAAGTGATGGCCTTGCGCGCCGCCAAGAACTCCGGCATGCATGTGCCCGATTCCACCTTGAAAAAGGCCATCGCCTACATCAATTCCTGTTATCGCCCGACCAGCGGCGGCTTCACCTACATGCCGTCGAGCGGCGCCCCCGGCTTCGCGCGCACCGCAGCCGGCGCCTGCGTGCTTTATCTGACGGGCGAATACGAGGACGACCGCCTCGCAAAGATGCGCAAGGAAGGCAAACCCAACCCGATCGATTACCTGCACAAGAACTTCGATTCGCCGCAGCACTTCTACTACGGCCATTACTACGCCGCCCACGCCATGCACCAGGCCGGCGGCAAGGACTGGGAGGACTGGTACGGCCGGCTGGTTCGCTACTTCGTTACCTCCAACAGCCAGGCCCCCGACGGGAGCTGGTCCACGACCAATCGCCGCGAAGTCGGGCCGGTCTATCAAACATCGATCGCGATCATCGTTCTTTCCGTGCCGGCTCACTATCTGCCGATTTTCCAGCGCTGAGCCATCCGCTAGAATATTCTCCATGCGGCTTGAAATTGTACTTCAGAGCCGAATGGCGCGAACGCCGACTCAACTCTTCACCGAATTCGAGGTTCTCCTCGATGAGGATAATTCTGGGTACGACGACACCCCTGATTGCCGCGTAGCCTGGACGCGGTTTCAGAACTCTGTGGAGCAAGCTCGGCAGCTTGCTCCACATTCGGAAACAACCTCTTGGGGTTCGGTTGCTTGATACGGATCACTTCTTCGCGAACGGCAACGCTCGCGAAAAGGGATCGTAGATGACCGTGTGACTATTTGCCGGACATGGCGCAGAACCACACGCGGCCGATGCCGTGCATCGTCGTCTTGAATTTTTTCTTGACCTTGCCGCGGAAGATGTCGAGCGTTTTCGGGGAGATGCCCAGCTCCTTGGCGATGGCGACTTGCGACAGGCCCAACGCGATGCGCTCGGCGGTTTGGCGTTCGCGCGGAGTCAGGTCGTCCACCATCGCCTTGGCGTCGGCGGGGTCCATCTGGAAAACGTTGTTGAAGGTTTTCCTCTTCGCCATGATCAGTGTCCTCTCTAGTCAAGAGTCGGCGTCTCATTCATGCGCCAGAATCTGGGCGACAGAAACGGATAACGCCTTCGTTGGTGCGGCGAACCCGAACGGCATTGCTTGCCGTCTCGAGCCGTCTTCGGTTTGAACGCATAGGCTATGCGCGGGTAAGAAGGTCGAAAGCATGTTGCCCCGCGCGGCGATCCGTCGCAAGTATCTTATCTCTGCACGGGAGCATGGACAGAGATTATACCTATTTCTTGCTCGGCTGGTTGAGGCCAGCGTCGGGGCCACGGGTGTCGGGCCGCCTCCACGTTTGCCTTCTGTTTTGGCGTGAAACCGCGGAGTCCTGGACTTTTCGATTGACTTCCACTCGCCCCGACGCAAGAATATTCCCATGAAGGGTGCATCCCCCACCCCTTCCGCTCCTCGATCCTGCCTCCAGGTTGCGGTGGACCGCGGCCTTCTTGTTGAACTCGAATATTGCCGGGAGATCCATGATGCTTGGCGTTCGCGCATTGGCTGGGTGCTTCATCGTTGGCTGCGTGCTGGCCGCTCCGGCAGCGGCACAGACGCCGTTGCGACAGGTCATCGACACCGAACTCAAGGCGGCGTGGAAGAAAGAGAATCTCAAGCCGGCGGGGCGGGCGTCCGATTCGGTCTTCTTGCGGCGAATCTATCTGGACCTCGTCGGCATGGTTCCCTCCATTGAAGAGACGACCGCGTTTCTCAAGGACGCTGATCCCGACAAGCGCGGCAAACTCATCGACAAGCTGCTCGTCGATCCGCGCTACGCCGGGCAACAGGCACACGTCTGGGACTTGATTCTCTTTGGTCGGCATCCGCAGAACATTTTCGACACGCGCAAGCACGACCAATTCACGAAGTGGATGGCGGACCAATTCGCCAGGAATGAGCCGTACGATCGCATCGTTCAGAAGATCCTCCTGGGCGAAGAGGACGGTTCGCAGATGTTCTACGTGCAGTACAAGAACTCGCCCGAAGAGGCGGCGACGGCGGTGTCGCGCGTCTTCCTCGGTACGCAGCTCCAGTGCGCCCGTTGCCACGATCATCCCTTCGAGCACTGGACGCAGAAGGATTTCTTCGGCTTGGCGGGCTTCTTCGTCCGGCTGGTGGTCATCGATGGCGGCGGTGTGGAAGGGAAGAAAAAATTCAAGGTCGCTGAAAAGAGCACGGGCGACGTTCTGTTCGCCGGCTCGGTCAAGGAGCTCAAGCCGGGCATGAAGGGTGAGCCGGTAAAGCCGAAATTCCTCGGCGGCGACGTGCTCAAGGAGCCGGCCCTTCCCGTGGGCTTCAAGGAAGTCGACTTGAAAGTGAAACCGAAAGGCGATTTGCCGAAGCCTGTGTTTTCACGCAAGGAAAAGCTCGTCGAATGGATGACGTCGAAGGACAATCCGTTCTTCGCGCGGGCGCTGGCGAATCGCGTCTGGGCCCAATTCATGGGGCGCGGCTTCGTCAATCCTGTCGATGACCTGAGTGAAAAAAACGAACCGACGCATCCCATCGCACTCAAGGCGATCACCGACGGGCTGATCGCGAACAAGTTCGACTTGAAGTGGGTCATTCGTGAGATCGCCAATAGCGACGCCTACCAGATCGGCGACGTTGGCGAGACTACCGAAGCGTTGCCGCGCTATTATGATCGCGCACGAGTACGGCCATTGTCCGCGGAAGAGCTGATGGCGTCGCTGGGCGTCGCGACCGGCCACGGCGCCGACTGGGCGGTGAAGTCGCAAAACGCCACGGTCGAGTACATGCTCCGCTTCTTCGGCGAACCGAACGACGGCCAGGGGCATTTCCAGGGTAGCTTGGCTGAGCATCTGTTCCTCAACAACGCGGGGCAGATCCGCCAGCTCGGCCAGTCGCGCAAGGGCAATCTGGCGGAGTCGATTCTGACGAGCAAGGAGCCGTGGGACGCGAAGGTTGATCGGCTGTTCCTGTCGGTCCTGAGCCGAACGCCGACGATGGTGGAGCG
This sequence comes from Planctomycetia bacterium, assembly GCA_005799265.1. Taxonomy (GTDB): domain Bacteria; phylum Planctomycetota; class Planctomycetia; order Gemmatales; family Gemmataceae; genus SIAQ01. The sequence continues at coordinate 17,095 of SYHD01000088.1, forward strand.
GGACCGCTTCGTGAAGCATTTGACGAGCGATGCGAAGTTGACGCCGGCACTGGTGGAGGAGGCGATTTGGGTGCTGGTGAGCTGTTCGGAATTCCGATTTAATCGTTAGCCGTGCGGGCTTGCTCTTGAGGCGAGGGACGACATGCCCTACTATTTCTTCCAGTGGACGGATGAAATCGTCGAGCACCTGGCCGAACATGGAATCACTCCGGAGGACTTCGAGAAAGTCGTTTGCAATCCCATGAAGATCCGCAAAAGCCGATCGTCCGGTCTACCGGCCGCTTTCGGCTATACTGAGGATGGACGTTACATCATTGCGATCTACAAGTATTTGGACGACATGACGATCCTCCCGGTGACAGCTTACGAAATTGGCGACTGACATGGAAAAACGCAAAGCGAAACGGGTCTACGTCGAGGAAAGTCCGGTCAGCCAACGCCAGCTCGACAAATGGCGTCGGCAAGTCTCCGAGGAGCTTCCGGACTTGATTCGTCGCGACCGACTCGTAGACAAGGCGATGAAGGAAAAGACGCTGAGTGGCCGCTTGCGCCGGGCCATCCACGATTTTCCGTCGTCGCCGATGAAAATCGCCGAGAGCGCCGGGATTAGCTGGGAGGATCTTGACGATTTCCTCACGGGCGAGAAGACGTTGCCATCGGACGCGATTGATCGATTAGTCGAAGTCGTGAAGCTGAAATTACCGGCGGTCAGGTCGGTGTCGCGGCGTGCGAAAGCTGGGTGAGTCAAGGCTTTCGGAAAGCTGTTTAGGTTTGATAGAACATGATTCGAGAAAGGAGGAAGCGATGATACGCGATGGCATACCTTCGTTCGTCTTCATCCCCTCCTGTAGCTCAGTGGTAAGAGCGTGGGCCTTATAAGCCCGTGGTCGCAGGTTCGATCCCTGCCGGGAGGACTGGCAGGATTCGCAACAATTGGGGGATTGCATGTTTCCGACTAACACCACTCGCGAACACATCGGCCGCCGCGCCTTCCTCAAGGGCGCTCTCGCGACCGCCGGCGGTTTCGCCGTCGCCAATTGGGGCGGGCTCGTCAGCTCCGAAAGCATCGCTCAGGAGGCGCGGCGGCAGAACAAACGCTGCATCCTCTTGTGGGCGAACGGCGGCGCCAGCCAGATCGATACCTTCGACATGAAGCCGGGCAGGCCGACCGGCGGGCCCTTCCGGCCGATCGCGACCAATGTCACCGGAACGCAAATCTGCGAGTATCTGCCGCTCATGGCGCGGCAAATGGACAAGCTCGCGGTGATTCGCAGCATGCGCACGCAGTCGCCGGATCATCCCGACGGCATCTATCACATGCACACCTGCTATAAGCAGAATGAACGCATGCCGCACCCCGAAATCGGCGCCATGATCGCGAAGTACCTGGGCAACGCGGAAGCCGACTTGCCGAGCTTTATCCGCATGGGCTCGACGGGCAACGCCGGCTCGGGCTATCTCGGCCCGCGCTATGAGCCGTTTAGCGTCGGCTCGGACGGCCGGATGCCGACGTTCGCGGCGCCGCTGGCTACACCGCAATCGGCAGAACGGCGCGGCGCCTTGCTCGACTTCATGGAAACCGAGCACGCCCGCACGCACCAGGCCGAGCCGTTTGCGTCGCATCGCACCGCCGAGCAGCGCGCCTTGCGTTTGATGCGTGCCCGCGCCATCTTCGACACCACGGCGGATTGGCCGCGCGCTCAGGAGCGCTATGGCAACACCTCGTTCGGCCGCGGCTGCTTCATGGCTCGCAAGCTGGTCGAGGCGGGCGTGCCGTTCGTCGAGGTCGGGCAAGAAAACTACGACAGCCACGCCGACAACTTCGTCTGCCACAAGGCGAACATGGACGTGCTCGATCCCGCGTGGTCTGGCCTGTTGACGGACCTGCAGGAGCGGAACCTTCTGCAAGACACGCTGGTCGTGTGGATGGGCGAAGTCGGTAGAACTCCCTACATCAACAACCGCGCCGGCCGTGACCATTACATCCGCGCCTGGACTGTCGTCCTGGCAGGCGGCGGCATTCGCGGCGGGCAACTCTACGGCGCCAGCGACCAGAACGGGATCGACGTGCGCGACAATCCCGTCACCGAGGGCGACCTGTTTGCGACGATCTACACCGCGCTCGGCATCAACCCGCGCGTCCGCCATTACGTCGGCGCCCGGCCGATCTGGGCAACGCCGGAGGGTTCGCGGCCGGTGCGGGCGCTGCTCGCCTAACTTAAGATCGATGGAGTTCCCCTGTGAATGCAGCCGCCTATTGGAAAAAGCTCCGCGCGATCGGCTGGCTTGATTATCTCCCCGAAGAACAGCACGCGGACGTTCGGGAAACGCTCGAAAGAAACCTGGCAGCCAAAGTTGCAAGGTGCGCTCACGTCGCTCTCGCGCAAACTGCCTGCGAATCGGATGATTCACCAGAAGACATGCTTCGGCTGCTGGCGAAATGTTCCAACGGAGTCTTCGCACCGGCCAAAATCGCCTTTGACGGAACGCTGCTTTCGTTCACACATGGCGGCAAGAACTATGCGGCGACCGTCCCCGAATCAGGAGAATGGGCCGGCACAGACGTGTTCGATCTCGCCAATCAGGCCCTGGCCGACAGCAAGATCGCGCAACGATTCATCGAACTGCCTGACACGCCGGATTTTGTCGGCTTAGTGTTTGTCCCGCCCGATATTTACGCCAAGGCCCAACAAGCGAACCTGATCCCCAGCAAGTATCGCGTGGATGTCTGTCTTGTGGACAGCGCGGCCGCGTTGAAGGTGGCGAGCCTCAAGAAAATACCCGCCCACGTGCCCAAGGTGTTCATGTGGGACATGACGAAAGAACAATTTGCGGAATTGCTACAGATGATGGGCGTCAATGCCAAGATCAAGCTGCGATCGATATTCAACGATCCATCGACGCGGCGAACCGTCCTTGAACTACCCAGCGATGCCAGCGAGACTCTCGCGAAGCTTCCAAAAGCGACGATCAGCGAAGCCGCGAAGAAGTGGATGGCGCTTTCCGACGCGGACGGAAGCTATTTTGACGGGTGCATGGATCTCCTATGGGACCGAATGTATCGTGTGAGTGAATTGGCGCAGGAGGCAGATGGCGAGAAAATCGTCTTGTTTTTCCTGAAGGGCGTATGAGGTCCGTGATAGAATGGAAGTTTGGAATGAGATGGAGGCGAACATGACGACAATCACACTACCCCCCGAAATTGAATCTCCGCTTGCCGACGCCGCACGCAAACAAGGGATGACGCCGGAACTGCTCGCTCTTGAAACACTCCGGCAGCAGTTCCCTCCGGCGAAACCCGAGCCGGCACCAAAAGAGGGAGAGACGCTGTATGACTTCTTGGCCGGCTATGTCGGCACGTTCGACGGAACCGGCGAAGCTTTTTCCGAGAACTGCGGTGAGCGCTTCACTGACTATTTGGTCGAGAAACACAAAAAGGCCACCGGAAAATGACGCTTACCGACACCGGGCCGTTGGTTGCTCTTTTGGATCGCCAGGACCATAATCACGCAAGGTGTATGGGAACCTTGGTGGATTTGCCACCCGATCCTCTGCTTACAACTTGGCCTTGTTTCACCGAAGCCATGCATCTTTTATTTCGGGACGGCGGACAAATTGCCCAACAGTCGCTTTGGGAGATGCATGAAGGCGGGCGACTCATCTTTTATGACATCGAGGCGGACGAAATCGCGCGAATGATCGTTCTCATGGAGAAATACCACGACACGCCGATGGACCTCGCCGACGCCTCGCTTATCGCAACCGCTGAACGCTTGGGCCTGAAACAGATCTTCACTCTCGACAGCGATTTTCGCATCTATCGCCTTTCCGACGGCTCCATGCTGAACATCGTTCCCTGACCCGATTCGAGTGCCTTCCATGAAACGCCATGCCATGCAAATTCTCGTTTTCGGCCTTCTGCTGATCGCCATCCAATCGGCGGCCGCGCAGCCCGCTCCCTTTGCCGACGCCAAGCTGGCCTGGACATTGCCGTGGGATGCCGACTGGGTGACCGCGGTCAGCTTCGTCGGCGATGATCGTGTCGCCGCGGGCAACAAGCTGGGCGATATCCTCGTGTGGGACTTGCCCGCGCCGGGAGAGAAGGCGCCCATGCCGTCGCGCAACCTCGTCGGGCACAGCAACGAAATCACGCGCATGTTGACGACGCCCGATCAGAAGATGCTCATCTCCGCGAGCAACGATCGCACCGTCAAATACTGGGACATGACCGCGAAGGACGGCTCCGGCGGCACGGTTGTTTTGAATTCGCGCGCCATTCAAAGTGCGCTCGACAAGAAAAAGAAAGGCCCCACACCGGTCGAAGCCAAGGTGAGCCTGCACAAGTTCGCGAAAGAATTGATCGGCCACAAGGACTGGGTCCTGGGCCTGAGCCAAACGCCCGATGGCAAAACGCTCTTGACCGGCGATGACAAGGGCGTCGTCATCGTCTGGGACCTTCCCGCCGGAAAGGAGCTGCGCCGCTGGCAACTGCAAGGCTGGGCGTGGGGGCTCGCGATTTCGCCGGACGGGAAAAACGCCCTCATCGCCGAACGCAAGCCGCTTATTTTCGATCCGGGCGCCTTGACCGGCCTACGGCTTTGGGATGTCGAAACCGGCACGGTGAAAGCAGAGCTTGGCAAGGAAATCAAGGAACGCATGGCCGCCTGCGCCTATTCAAAGGACGGCAAGTGGCTGGCCTGCGTGCGCGGCGGCGAGTCGGGCGGCCTTTCCGGCAAGGTCACGTTGATCGAGCCGTCCACAGGCAAAAAGGTGCGCGAGACCTCCCCCGGACATCTCGACGGCGCGACCGATCTCGCGTTCCATCCCGACGGCAAACACGTCTTCTCCGCGGGCCGCGATACGCTAGTCAAGATCTGGCAGCTCGAAGACGGCAAACACGTGCGCGATCTCGGCCAAGGGCGCGGCGGTCAGTTCAAGGACTGGATCTGCGCCATCGCGATCTCGCCCAACGGCCGTTGGCTCGCCGCCGCGGACATGGCGGGGCAGGTGCAGATTTACGCGCTCTCAAAATGAATCCGTTTAGCGTTCGTAGTGCTGCCGTCAAGTCGCATGGCGATTCAGGGCGAACGCTAAACGAAGACGGGAGGCGGATTGCCATGCGATTGTCGATGGTCTTGATCTTGTTGGCGCAATGCGCTGTCCACGCGGGCGGACCCGCCAAGGTCGCGCCGATCAACGAACGCCTGAAAAAAGATGTCGCCGACGCCCCGCTTTCGCTGCGATTCAAGGGCACGACCGCCGAGGATTGTAAAGCCTGGCAGAAGGACTTCGCCGCCAAATTGAAGACGCTGCTAGGGCCGCACGCGCCGCCGGCGAAATGGAAGACGACGGTGGTCAGCGTCAAGGAATTCGACGATCATCGCCGCGAGGAGTTGCTGCTCAACGCGGACGGCCATCCGCCGTTGCCGATCTATGTGTTGATTCCGAAGCGTCCACTTCCTGGGAGAGGGGCCGGGGGTGAGGGCAAACGCAAACTCCCCGCCATCCTTGCGATTCACGGGCACGGCGGGCACGGACATCATCCGGTCGCTGGGCGCGACGACCTGCCCAGCGTCGACAACGCGATCAAGAACAACAACTACGATTACGGCCGGCAGCTCGTGCGCCAGGGCTACGTCGTCGCGGTGCCGTGCTTGACTCCGTTCGGCGATCGGCTGGGCAAATGGGGGAGCAAGGTCGATGCGTGCGGCGACGTTTTCATTCGCATGCAGATCCTCGGGCGAACGCTGATGGGCGAGAACCTGCGCGATTGCCTGTGGGCGATCGAACTGCTTGCGCGCCACGACGCCGTCGATGCCGAGCGCATCGGCTGTGTCGGTTTGTCGTACGGCGGACGCATGACGATGCTGACCGCCGCGCTGGAGCCGCGCGTCAAGGCGTGTGTCATCTCCGGCGCGTTGAACGCGATGCAGGAGCGCGTCAGCCGGCCGTATGGTTGCGGTGCGCAGATCATCCCAGGGTTGTTGCAATACGGCGACGTGCCGGAGATCGCATCGCTCATCGCGCCGCGGACGTGCTTGTGGGAGGTCGGCTCGGAGGACAAGCTGATCGATCCACTGTGGGCCGACGAGATCCTGCTGCGTCAACGCCGGGCCTACAAAGCACATGGGGCCGCCGAGCGTTTGATGTTGGAACGCTTCGAAGGCGGTCATATTTGGCACGGCAAGGCGGCGCTGGTGGTGCTGGAGAAAGCGCTGCGGCGTTGATCTCCGACGCTTGCGGCCACATCACTTCGCCGCTTCTTTGGCCGCCTTCAATTGGTATTCCGTGCCCGCGAATTGCTTATCGCTCAGCAGCATCACGCGGCACTCTTGCGAGCGCTCGGCGTTATTGAGTTGCTCGAACGTCTTCCACAGATAGTAGAGCGCCTTGGCGTGCTCGCTCCGATCCTGATTGAATACCGCGTCGACCCAGAGGAACTCCCATAGCGCCTCGCCGTGGCGATTGGCGTTGTAAAGGCATTCGCCGAGCGCGTTGTGGGCGATCGCCTTGACTTGTCGATCACTGCTGTCCTTGATGACTTGCTTCAGAAGCGGTTCCGCCTCTTTCATGTTCTTTTGGCTGACCAGCACCTCGGCCTTGACCATCTTGACGCGCGCGGCAAACGTCGGGATGCCGGCCGCCTTGGCTGTCAGGGCGTCGAGCTTTTTCTGAGCCTTATCGACGTCGCCGGAGCGTACGATGACGCGCACCACTTCCAGCTCAGCCGCGATGCGCACGTCGGCCGGCAGCGTGTCCATGTCGGCCATCTCCTGAAAGGTGACGGCGGCGCCTTTGAAGTCGCTGGAGTCCAACTGCGTCTGCGCGATGAGCGGCATGACGTGCACGATCTGCCAACTATTGGGATACGCTACCTTGAATCCTTGCAAACGGGCCAGCGCCTTGTCGGTCGGCTGTTGCTCGACCAGCGCTTGCCGTAGCGTGAGAGTCGCCAGCTTGTACTCGACCATCCGCTTGCCGTACTTGTGCGGCATCATGGCCTTGAGCACATCGTTGTACTGCTTCAGCGCGGCGACAAGAATTGTCTTCCGTTTGGCGGCGTCGGCGGCGGCGTCGTTGTAGTCGCGCTCGGCTTGAAGTGCCGTCCGGTAGGCGCCTCCCTTGAGGTAGAACTCGCCGGGCTTGAGGTCGTCGTATTGGACTTCGATGACGTCCGCGGCCGGGAAGAACTCGTCGATTTTTTTCTTGTCAACCAAGGTGTTGACGACGACTCCCTTGCCGTCTTCCAGCTTGATCGTGCCGACGACCGCCTTGTCGCGCCCCTTGACGAAAACGCTGTCGGCACGGGCCATGCTGAATGCCGCTATTGAAAACACCACACCGAGGAGAATGCGAGACTTCATGGTAGGTTCCCTCAAGAAGAGAATCACGAAAGAAAAATCGTAATCATTCGCCTCCCCTCTCCCCCTGAGTACAGGGGAGAGGGGAGAACGATTACGAAAAATCACCATCTCTCAACAATGCTCACAGAGTATCTCACCCAGGTCTCTTTTTCGTGTTTTCGTAATTTCGTGCTTTCGTGATTCTCTTGCGGTTTTGACATACCTGGCTGCACGTGGTTCATCGGCATCGACAGGGCGCGTTGACCGGTCCAGACGTTGCGCGGCATATCGAACCGGGAACCTGTCTTTAGCCGGGCGGCCTTGGCCTTTTCGTAGGCGTCGGCGAGCTGTTTTTCTTCTTTCAGAAGGTCGCGGAACAGCGGGCCAGCGATCTCCCAGCCCTGCTTGGTCTTGGCGAACTCCAGGTTGACGATCATCGTCGCCGCCGCGTTGACGAGCTTGGGCCGATCCTTGATCAGCGGGTCGAGCGTGGCGACCTTGTATAGTGTGCGAGCGTTATAGAAGTAGCCCGTGAAATAGACCTTCTGCACGTCGGCGTTGCCCAGGTTCTGCAAGGGGGGCAGCTTCATGAATTGCTGCCATTGCAGATAGGCTTCGCGGAACTTCTGCTGATCTTCGAGCAGCAGGTTCTTCTCGATCATGGCCTGGATCTTGAACGCGGCACTGGGATGCTTGAGCACCGTGTCGGCGACCTTTTCCGCGGCCGTGAGGGAGTCCTTCTCCTTGCAAGCACGCAAGGCGCGGATATACTCGACCTGCACGCCCCAGTAGCGATTGTTCTCTTCTTCCCAGGCTTGCCTGGCTTTGAGCTCGGCCTCGGTCTCAATTTTCTTCTTCTCGATTTTCTTGTCGAGATCAACACCGGGCTTGACTTTGCTGAAAACGACGGCTGCCTTGCAGGGATACTCGAGACTGTTGAAGGCATGCGCCATCATGATGGCGGCGGCGTTGTCGTACCCCTTCGCGTCATACTCCTTGGTGATTTCGTCGAGGAACTTGACATAGTGTTTCTTGGTGGCCTGGAGGGCTGGGTCCTTGTCGGTGTTCATGCGTTTGATCTGCCCGGCGATGTCGTTGAGCAAAACGGCGACGACGTTAGGCCCCTTTTCGCCGGCCGGGCTGGTGATCCGCTTGAGAACGTCGAGGATCGCCCGGCCTTTTTCGACTTCCCCCTTCTGCACGTTGGCGCGCAGGGCCAGGCCGAGGATATCGCCGGTGACGCGATAATCCTTCATGGCGATCGGGTCCGGCGCCTTGGTCTTTTGGGCCAGCGCCAGGGTGTCATTGACGACCTTGTCGGTCGCCTTGAGAACCAGATCGAAGCGGTCCTTGGCATCGCCGCGGAAGCGCGTCTCGGCAATCCCCAGGTCAGCATACTTCAGCCAGGTGGCCATGCTGAATTGAATCTGTTCGTGATTTTGCTTCGAGAGTTGGCCATTCGGAATGTAATCATCGCCGCCGGCGTGCATGCGAACCTGCTCGAACTCGCCGACGAGCTCTTGGACGAACTTGGACATCGCGTTGCACTTGTTGATCGTTTTCAGGTCTGCCTTGGCGTTCAAGTCCTCGATGGCTTCCATGTACTGGTACTTCGCATTCTCGAGCTTGGCGTAAAAGTACATCGCGATGACGGACGGCGCTTCCGTCTTGGGGTTCAGCTTCGGCATGCGCGCCAGGGCGGCCCTGGCGGCGTCCAGGTAGAATTTTTTTTCCGTCTTGTCCTCCGCCTTTTCGCGTGCAGCCTCGGCGATGAACAGGGCTTGTCCCTGCGTATAGATGTAGTCCGGGAATTCCGGCCGCAGCTTCTCCAGGTACGCGAGCGCTTTCTTCGGGTCGTTGGCCCGGCGCGCGCTCATCGCCAAATGATAATTCGCCCGCCCCGTGACCGGCTCCGCTTCCCAGGCCCTCTGCTTTTCCGGCGAAAGCACGAACTCGGCCAGGTCATGAAGACGTTGCTTGATTGCGGCGTCATCGGGATGGCGGTTTTGCAAGGCGGAGTAAGTCTGGATGGCGGTGGCGGCGGCTTCCGCGGAGTGCGCCGTCGCCGGTTTGGCGCGCGCCAGCGATTCCGCGACAATCGCCGCTCGATAGGGATCGCCGTAGGCCAGATACGCGCCGGTCAGGTCGTAGCGGGCATCGTCTACTTCTTTGAGCGGCGTTTGCGGCGTCGTCAAAGTCAAGGCCCGCGTCAGTGCGTTGATCACTTCCTTCAAATGTTTCCGGCGCTTCTCCTCGATCGTCTTCCTCTCGGCCGGCTTCGGGTCCGCGAGTTTCTGCGACAGCGCGATGACATGCCCCTTTTCGACCATCGCTTTCATGCGAAATTCCTCGAACGTCTTCAGGTCCGCCTTGACGTCGAGCCGCTTGAACTTGATCGACATGCTGAATTGCTTGGCGCGCTCGACCAGGTCGCCGTCGAGTTTGACGAGCTCGTCAAAGTACTTGAGCGCTTTCTCGAAATTCTGGTTGGCCAGCTTCGGATCAGTCAAGGCGTCCTGGTAATAGGCGTGCCCCAGTTCGTAGAGGACGCCTTGCCCTTCGTAGGTCCTCACGAAACCACCGTAGTCCTTGAGCCAGGTCTCCCCCGCGGTCTGGACGGCGCGCAGCCGTTGTAGATCCGTTTGCTTGTCCTTGGGGAATTTTTTGGTGTGGATGGCGTTTTGGCCGAGGGTTTCGGGTTCGTCGTCCCGGCGGAGGGTCAGGTCCTGCATCTGGAAGAATTTCACGAGGCGGACCGCGGGGAGGATGGCAGGCAGCGCGGCCTTGTCGTCCTTGTTCTTCATGATGAAGGTGTGGTATTTGACGACCTCGTCCGGCGCGGTCTGCTCCATGGCGATTTTCATGAGCCAGGCGTTGGCAAGCCAGTAGTATTCGTCATCGCCGCGTAGGGCAATGAACGCCTTTTGCGCCTTTTCGATCGCCGCCACGCGTTCGGGGTGGAACTTGTCAAAGTGCGTGCGCGCTTGATCGAAGATATTGATCGCGCCATCGAAGCGTGCTTGGGCCACTTCCTTCTGTAGAACGGCCTTGAGGTTGGCGTTGGCTGGGTCATTCAGCGCAGCGTCGATCAGCGTCACGGCCGCCTCGAGGTCCTTGCCCGCCAGAATGAACATTTTCTCGGCAGTCCGGGCGATCTCTTGCCGAGTGGCTTCGTCGGCGCGCATGGCCCTGGTCAACTGCGCCCGCGCGCTGGCCGACGAAAGCCGCGCCATCTCCGCGGATGCCAGGGCGCCGTCCGCTTTATCCTTGTTCTTGGCGACAAAATCCTGCAAGAGCGTGCGCGCCTCCGCGAACAGGGTGAGCTGCTGTTTTGGATCTTGCCGCCCCATGGCGATGTTGATGCGCGCCAGTTCCAACGACATGACGGCTTTCAAACTCGGATCGCGTTTCAGCAACTCCTCGAGCTTGATCTTCGCCAGATCATGCCAGCCCTTGTTGCGAAGCTGGCGGACGAGCTCAATCTCCGCTTCCACCGGCTCCTGCGCGGACATGGGAAGCGCATTGGCCCACGCGAACGTCACGGCAATTACGGCGAGAATGCGTTTCATGGCTGGGGATCTCATCGGGTCGAGACTTGGCGTCGGGCCAGGCGACAAGGTTCAGTATACGGCTCGCGCGAACGGGCGGTCAAGCACTTTCGCGGCGTGATCCTCACACCTTTGTGGCGTGTCGTGATAGGATAAGAAGACCTTCGCGAGTCGGCAGGACGGTCGCTGTCCGCAGCAATGCGGAGAGAGGAAAGTCCGGGCTCCTTCGGATCACGGTGGTGGATAACGTCCACCGTCCAAGCGCGATCTTCGGATCGTCGCGAGGATAGGGAAAGTGCAACAGAAAGTATACCGCCATCGGAAAGGATGAAGGATGAAGGATGAAGGATGAACATCTTGGTTCATCCTTCATCCTTCATCCTTCATCCTTCCGACGGTAAGGGTGAAACGGCGGGGTAAGAGCCCACCAGCAGCCGGGTGACCGGCTGGCTCGGCAAACCCCACCGGGAGCAAGGCCACGTAGGGAAGCAGGACTGATCCGATCCGTTACGACTTCCGGGTAGGCCGCTGGAGCGCCGGAGCAATTCGGCGCCTAGATAAATGACCGTCGCGAGGTCCCTTAGCTCTCCCTCTCTCCTTCGCGGGAAAGGGTTGGGGTGAAGGGGCTTCGGACAAAACCCGGCTTACACGCCGGCTTGCGAAGGTATTTCTCCCCTCTCCCTCTGGGAGAG
>SYHD01000089.1 GCA_005799265.1 Planctomycetia bacterium
CGGCCCAGCCCGTCGCTTGCGCTTCCGGCTAACGTGAAGGCCGGACGCAGAATCAACGTGCGTTGCAAATCGATGCCGAGCCGGGCGGCGGCGGGGGGATAGAATGTTCGCTGCGTATCGGCGACGACGAACGTCTTGCGTTCCGCGCAGGCGCAGCGTGCGAGCAGCAAGGCGAACGTCCACGCGCCATCGCCGTCGAGGGCCGACATGATTTCGACGAGCGAACCCGAAGGCAACCCGCCGCCTGGAAGCGCGTCGGCGAGCGGCGGAAACGGGATCGTCGTCTGCACGAGCGGCCGTTCGCTCGCTTCGATTTCGTGAATGCGTTGCGCGAGATCGGCCACGGTTTCGCGATTCATACGCCGCTCCTTTATGTACTTATGTACAGTATAGCATGCTTCTCGTGGCGAGGAGTCGATTTTTCTGTTCCTGACATTGCTGAAGTGGTATAAATCTTTGTTTTGTCACGAGTTGAGATAATACCAAAAAATAAGCTTCGTCAGCTGATAGCATTATCTGCAAGCATGGAGAGTCGCATGCCGATCGTCGATGTTAAGGTTTTTTACCTGCAGATGCTCGCGCCCGTTCGTTGCTCGGCTCCCACACCGCGCAGCGGATTGACTGTCCTGCACGCGCAAAAGCCGAGCGTCGCCTATTATCGCTTTCTCTACAACGCAGTCGGCAAGAATTATCACTGGTACAGCCGCGGCCGATTGTCCGACGTCGACCTCGCCTCCGTCGTTCAGCATCCGCTCAACGAGGTACACGTCCTGCACGTGGACGGCTGTCCGGCCGGCTTCGCGGAGATCGATCGCAGCGACGCCCGCAACATCGAGTTGGTTCAGTTCGGCTTGATCGGCGATTTCATCGGTCAAGGGCTGGGCAAGTATTTTTTGCAATGGACCATCGACAAAGTCTGGAGCTATGCGCCCGAGCGATTCTGGCTACATACTTGCACGCTCGACCATCCAAACGCGTTGCCCAATTATCAGAAAGCGGGTTTTGTGCTCTACAAGGAGGAAATGATTCAACGCGAGATTTGATTCCAGCAGCTTGCGATTTGGCGTTCGCGCAGCACTGCGCGAACGCCAAACCACAAGAAAAGTCAGACTACTTCGGGAACGCCACCGGCGCCTTGAATTGCTGCCAGCCTTCGCCGTTGAGTGCGTGCAGGAACGCGACGAGATCGGTCTTGTCCTGCTTCGAGAGCTTGAGCGGGCGGATGTCCTGGTGCAGCCACTGGTTCTTGATGCCGCCCTTGTCGTAATGCTCCACGACGTCCTCAAGCGTCTTCAGGCTGCCGTCATGCATGTACGGGCCGGTGCGGGCGATCTCGCGCAGGCCAGGCGTTTTGAAGGCGCCCTTGTCATCTTCACGCTTGGTCACGTTGAAACGGCCCCAATCGGGACTCGGCTTATCCATGCCGATACCGATGTTGGCGAACTGATTCGTCGTCAACGCGCTGCCGTCGTGGCAACTATCGCAGCGTGCGTTGTTGGAAAAGAAGATGCTGAAGCCACGCTGCTGGCTTTCGGTGAGAGCGCTCTTGTCGCCCGCCTTGAACTTGTCGTAGGGGGAATTGCCCGACAGCACGCAGCGCTCGAAGGTCGCGATGGCCTGGGCAACCTGGTCGATCGTGAAGTCTTCGACGCCGAATACTTTCTTGAAAAGCTGGCGATATTCTTTCACGCTGCGCAGACGCTCGAGGCAGGTCGCGTGCGCCTTGGCGGCGTCTTTCTCGTTGGTCATCTCGATGGTATTGGCGATCGGACCCTTCGCTTGAACTTCGAGCGAGGCCGCGCGGCCGTCCCAGAATTGCAGGGCGCCATAGCCGCGGTTAATGACGGACGGGGCACTGCGTCCTCCCTTGTGCCCCTTGATGCCAGTCGAGACAGGTTGCCCATCGGCGAAGGCGAACGCCGGCGCGTGACAACTCGCGCACGACACGGTGCTATCCGACGACAGACGCGGGTCGAAAAAGAGCAGCCAACCCAATTCCGCCTTCTCCGGCGTGTAGGCATTGTCATCGGGCCACAGGATCGGCACCAACCCGAGGGGAATCTTTGGGCCATCCTTCGGAAAGAGCGAAGCGGTCTGCGGCGTCTTGCCTTTTTTGTCCTGGCTGATGAAATTTGCCGCGACAGTTGTCGAGCCGATCGCCGCGACAAAGATGACTAGCCTAACGCCGGTAGAGATTCGCATGAGGCCCCCCCCGTAAATCGACTCGTCGTTAGCCGGACGCGCAAGCGACGGAAATGCAAAAAAACGTCGCTTGCGCGTCCGGCTAACGGGACACATCACTTCTTGACAAAGCCGCGCACGAACAGTGCCGGCACGTTGGCCTTCCCCATCTTGATTTCGGTCAAAGTGCCCGTGATCTCCACGATGTAGGCCATGTTTTCGATGGCCGCCTGGCGGAAGGTGGTCAGGCCGTCGCGCCTCTGATCGTGTTCCTCAGCCATGAGGATGTAAACCGTACCATCCTTGGTGAGCAGGCCGATCGGTTCGCCGTTCTTGGCGCACTTCTGGCCGCAGTCGCGATGCTTGGCGCCGTGCTTGCCAAGCGAGGTGTAGCAAGCGACGTCGATGATTTCGCCGACGAGTGTCACGCTCTTGCCGGGCAGCGGTTTGCCATCGACGCCGGCGGCCAGGGTGGTTTGGCTCCACTCGGCCTTGCCTTTTTCGCCGAGCTTGGCATGCGGGGCGTCATAAGTTCCCTTGTCGGGCATCATATTCGGGAAGAGGATGTCCTTGGCGCTGGCGCCGGCGATCACCAGGCAGCCCGCGAGTCCCAAGGCCGCGGCAAATCGGTAGAAAGTCATGTCGTTCTCCTTGTCGATGTCGGTTCGTATCACTTGTTTTATTGTATGCAGGCGAATGAGTAGTATATGGCAGCTATTTCGCAATACAAGCATTTGCTTCGCTCTAACAAGCCGCGACCGGTAGGGAGTGAGGTTGCGGTCTCGCTTCCTAACGGTCGCGGCTCGTGAATTCACAACGAACCCGGCTACGCGCCTCAATCACGCTTGATGGCGGGCGCGGGCTGGGCGTTTGGAGCCGCGGGCCGAACGCGCGGATTCGCTTGATCAGCTTGGCCGGGGATCGGGCGGCGGATCGGGCTCTTCTTCAACTGATCGAGCTGCTTCTTCTGCTCGTCATTGAGAACCTTCATGATCTTGGCTTCGACATCCTTCTGAATTGCTTCGATTTGCTTCTTCTGCTCGTCGGTCAATTGCAAACGCGTCTGCACTGCTGGGGGAAGAACCTGGCCGATGCCGCCGCCGATGCCGATGCCTGGAACACCAGGACGAACACCAATGCCGCCCGGTTGGGGCTGCTGTGTCTTGACCTGGGCAAAGACGGTCTTCTGCTCGGCGGACAGGATCGGCTCGACCTTGGCCAGCGAATCCTCACGGGCTTTCTTCGTGTCGGTCTGGAACTTCTCCTGCGCTTCCTTGAACTTCTCGCGGTCGCGCAGCCCCGTGAGCGCGGTACGCCAGGCGTCCTGCGCCGCCTTGGCTTTTGCTTTGTAGTCGGCGTCGATCTTCGTGTATTTGTCCTTCTGCTCGTTGGTGAATTTTAGTTTCTCGACCGCATCGGGCGTCAAGAGCGGAGCATCGCCGAACAGGCCGATGCGGCCTTGCACCGGCTGAGCCGGCACGCGCTGCGCAAACGCCGACGATGCGCCGAGCAACACAATCGTGCCGATGAGAGCGAAACGGAACGTCTTCATCGTGAGAACCTCCAAAAGTGTCAACGGGTCCTTTAGTAGCGGTGCTCATAAATTACTCAAACGGCAGGGTGTGCGTCGAGAGCAAAATCAGACGTTTAGCCGCGGTTCACAGAACCGCGCGGTTCTGTGAGCCGCGGCTAAACAAATCATCATGGCGCGGCCAGCGAGACGCACACGAGTTCCTTGTCGTTGCGTGCGTACATCGAGCGGTTCGCGAACGCGGGATGCGACCACACGACTTCGCGCCCGGCCGCCCGGTTCGTCGGTTCGAGAATTTTCGCACGGCTGATTTCCTCGTAGCCCTTCGGCGTCAAGCGTGCGAGCATGAGGTTGCCGCGCTCGTCGAAAATGAAATAGCGATCCTCGTGCGGAATGAGGAACGCGTTGCCCCAGCGTACCTCGTCGCCGCTGGTCGCCTTGAAACTCTCCCAAATGCGCTTGCCGGTGGCGGCTTCAAGACAGCGCAGTTGGCCGTAGCTGCATACACCGTAGATGTAGCCGTCCTTGATGACGGGGGTGGACATCAGGCAATGCAGGCCGTCGGTCAGGCGCGATTGCTCGCTGCCGCTCTTGCCGCGCCACAGGACGCTGGCGCCGGGTTTGTCGTTATCGAGTTTGAGCATCATCGGGCCGTTATAGAAGGCGGACACGAAGAGCTGATTGTCCGCGAGTCGGGGCATGGCGATGGTGAGCCCGTTGCTGACTTTGAATGGCTGCGACCAGTAGAGCTTGCCGGTTTCGGGATCGAGCGCGTTGACTGCGGAAGGATGCCAGATGATGAGCTGGCGTTTGCCCGCGAAGGTGTAGATCATCGGAGGACAATAGCCGGCCTCGGCGCCGGGCAGGGCGCGCCAGAGTTCCTTGCCGGTGTCCTTGTGGAAGGCGACGGCAACCGCGTCGCCGCCGACGATGCAGATGAGCTGGTCGCCGTCGAGCAGCGGATGCGCGGAGAAGCCCCAGTTTTGCGTCGGCGCCTGATATTCCTTGCGCAGATTCTTCGACCAGAGCACGTCGCCCTTGAGCGCGTCGAGACACAAGAGATCGCCCATTGTGCCGAGCGTGTAGATCTTGCCGGCCGCGACCACTGGCGTGACGCGCGGCCCTGCGGGATAGGCGACTTGATAGGGGCAATCGTATTCGTGCGTCCAGATGATTTTGCCGGTCGTTTCCTCCAAACACAGAACGCGTTCCTTGCCGATGGACCCTTTCTTCATCTTGGGTCCGGTAAGGACGCGATCCATGACATAGACGCGTTGGTTGGCGACCGCGGGGCCGCCATAGCCAGAACCGATGGGGGTGCGCCAGCGCACGGGCGGCCCGTCTTTCGGAAAGGACGCGACGATACCCTGCTCGCGCCAGATTCCGTCACGCTGCGGGCCGAACCATTGCGGCCAATCGTCGGCGCGAACCGGATTCGTGGTGGCGCCGAGGATAGCGAACAAGATAAGCAACGGGCAGCGGAACATGGTTGGCCCCGTGATGTTGGAGTTAGGTGAAGTGATAGACGCTTGAGGGGGCGCTGTTATTGCGAGCGGCTCTGCTGTGCGCGAAAAAATACCCAGGAGCATCAACGCCTGGGTACATGTTCATTTTCTCGGACAAGATAGGTAAACCCTACTTCTTCTTGATGGAGACTTCGATATCCTTGGTCGCGGCAGCCGAACCGGCGAGATTCGCGGTTACGGTGACGGAGACCTTTGTGTCTTCCTTGGCTTCGGCGCCGACCGTGATCGTCACCTTCGATTTATTATCTTTCACCGCATCCGCCTTTGCCGTGACCTTCTTGTCATCGTCGCCCTTGACCGTCAACACGATTTCCTTGTCCTTGTCCGCATCCTTGCCGCGTGCAAACGTAAGTTCGACGGTCCCGTCAGCACCTTGTTTGATTTCCAGCTTTCCGTCAGCCGTGATGGTTACTGCCTTGTCGTCCACCTTCGCGCCGGTTTTGTCCTTGTCTTCCGTCTTCGCGCCAGTTTTGTCTTTGTCCTTAGTCTTGTCCTTGTCTTCCGTCTTTGCGCCGGTTTTGTCTTTGTCTTCCGACTTCGCGCCGGTTTTGTCTTTGTCCTTAGTCTTGTCCTTGTCTTCCGACTTCGCGCCGGTTTTGTCTTTGTCTTCCGACTTCGCGCCGGTTTTGTCTTTGTCCTTAGTCTTGTCCTTGTCTTCCGTCTTCGCGCCGGTCTTGTCTTTGTCCTTGGTTTTGTCCTTTTCCTTGGTCTTGTCCTTGGCTGCGTCTGGCTTGGTGCAGCCAATCAAGCTCACGCACAAAGCGATACACAGACTACCGAAGATAATACGCCACATGAATTGCGTCCTTCCTAAAATTACGTCCAAACAACTCTCCGGCCCACCGTGAGCGATGAGAGTGATGTTCCCATTGAATGAGCCGGCGACGGGCCGTTTATTCCTCAAATCCTTGAATGCAATAGTTGCTCATGATAGGAATGAATGGCCGCGCGACAACGCTACCGCGCCATGGCGACGGACAATTGACAGGCCTCGTGTGTGCGTGTCAGCTTTTTTCTGAGTCAGTCATTTCGTTTTCGAGAGAATTGCGTAAGCGCCGTTGACGAAATCAAAAATTGGCGGCGATTGCCGCTGCACGCCGTCAAAGATGCAACGAGGGATGAACACGGATCAACACAGATTAAATACAGGACGCCCCCAAACACGCGTCCACCAGACCTGGTACGACCAGCGCAAATTCAATTAACTTGCAATTCTTGCATTTCTTCATGGACATCCGTGTTCATTTGTGATTCTCGTTTTTCGCCAGCACCAGTTCAGGATCACCTGAATCGCGACCCAGCATTGCAGCTGCGATCCGTCCCTCTCCTACGGCTTGCGGTCGCCTAATTTTTCTCCCCTGTCCCTCCTGAATACAGGGGGGACAGGGGAGAAAAACAATGGCTCGCCCTACGGCATGCGGTCGCCGAAGCGGAATAGCCGCACCGCATTGCCGCCGAGGACCTTGTCGATGTCGGCGCGCGGCAGGCCGTCGAGCAAGGATCGCACGCGCTGCCAGCTGGCGCGATAAGATTCCGCCGTGGTGGTGCTGCTGTAACCGCCGCCGTAGATGAGGCGGTCGGCGCTCCAGGCGTTGACGAGTTGCTTGATGATCGGTCCGATGTCGCGATGCGGATATTGCCGGGCCGCCGGGATCGACGATAACTTCATGATCGTGTTCGGGTAGCGCGCGAAACCGAGCACGGTGCGATATTCCTCGGTCGAGCCTTGCAGTGGTCGGCCGAGGTGGTCGATGATGACCTTCGTCTTTGCAAATTCCTTGATGTACGGCTCGAACCCGCCGGCATAACGCGGCTCGAAGTGAAGCTGCACGGCAATGCCCAGATCGGTCGCTTGCGTCCACAGGTCGCGCAGCTCGCGGCGGCCAAAGGGAGGCAGGCGATCCGGCGCGTACGCATGAATTCGCACCGCGACGATGCCAACCCGCTTGACGAGGTTGGGCAGTTGCGCCGTCGAGCCCATGCGATCGGCGAAAACGAGCGCCGTGCCTTTGAGTCTGCCCTTGCCGACTTGCAGGCAATGTTCGAGGTAGCGATGATCGTCCTGATACGGCTCCGGATGGACGACGATCGCGTAATCGATGCCGCCGCCTTGCATGACGCGGAGCAAATGTTCGGGTGACGCCACGTCGTCCGGCCGATAGGTGGCCCGTTCGTGATAAGGAAAGCGCTTGTCGTTTGGCCCCGCGAAGCAATGCAGGTGCGTGTCCACAATCGGCACGCGCGGCTCCGACTGAGCGGCGCCGAGTGGGGCGGCGAGTGCGGTGGCAGAACCGGCAACGAAGACGCGGCGCGAAATAGCCTTCATGCTCATGTTTCTCTCCCGATTTGATCTCTGTCGTTTGCGGCTGAACGTTCGGAATCAAGCGGCAACCATATCGAATTCCCTCCACGCGGGCATCGTCTAAACCCAATACCGTTCGTCTACGCGCAAGTCACAGCCATCTGGTAACTTGTGTTTGCTTAAGACCAAGTTCTCAGAATGGCGGTGACTATGACGCGGCAAGGAAGCTGCTGGGAAGCGTTCCCAGATGATGACAGTATTCTGGA
>SYHD01000090.1 GCA_005799265.1 Planctomycetia bacterium
CATGTGCGACAACGTCAACAGCGCGAACACGACTGCTTCTTCGCCTTTGGCGAAGATGGCCCGAGCCTCCGCTTCTGTGAGGCTCGGCCCCAGAGAGACATCCAGTGCCGTGATGGTAAAACCCTCCGTGTGTCTCACAGACGGGAGGGGTAGCCGTGTGGTGCGGGTGGGGTTTGCGTGGAGGCGAGGTAATATCATTGGCGGGTCTGCTTGTCGGTAAGCGAGAAGCCAAGTGGGCCTTTGGGGCCGTAGGAATTGGTCGAGGTTGCCATAAAAGCCTCCAGGTCTGAAAACCCAGAGGCATGGTAGATGAATGATTACGCTATCGGAAGAGAGAAACGATAGCTTACAGAAGAATGGGAATAGACTAGGCGTCAATGGCTATTTCTCAAATTTTAGGTTTGGTAGAATCTTCTGAAGCGATGCCTTCCCTTCCTCGGTCACATTGGTGGATGACACCCCAAGCTTTGACAAGCTGTTAAGAGCGGAAAGCTCGGCCAACCCAACATCGGTTATTCTAGTCCCATCAAGATACAGGTGCGTTAAACTTGAGAGTTTCTTGATTTTCAGAACGCCCGCATCGGTGATGTTAGTACGCTTTAAAGAGAGCATACGCAAATGCTTGAGGTTGACGAGTTGATCAAGCCCGTTGTCATCGATTTGTGTTGCATCCAGCCCGAGTGATTGCAGGTTTTCCAGTGACCCGATTGTTGACAAGGCCTGATTTCCTAACGAGGTTCCGATGAAGCTTACGGTATACAAGGATCGTTGCTTCTTGAGAAGCCTGCTAGCCGATTTATCTGTGATTTGGCTGTAACTCAGGTCGAGAGTTTCTAACTCCGCCGGAATTTTCTCAAAGCGAATTATTGAGCGGTCGGTTATCTGCCTGGTTATCCCAGAAATCACCATGAGATTCTTGACTCGGGAGAAAGCAGAAAAATCAATCGACTCGATGTCCTCGTCCGTGAATCCAACTAACGGCGATTTAGGCTTACCCCATAAAATGATGTCCCGCACCTTACCATCAGGATCTTTTGTTATCTTCCCCCCTAAAGACTCTACATGTGAAGCCGCTTTTTCTTCTTCACTCTGTCCTCGGCAACAAATGACATTTACGCAAAACAAATGAAGCGAGGCGCATAAAACCACGATTCCTTTGGTCAGATCAAGGCGCAATAACTTCTGGTACATTTCGTTTCTCCCTAGCGGTCGTACAAGAACCGTAACTAGGTGAAATTCTCCACGCTTGCTAACAAGACTGCTGCTGTCCTCCACCCAGTCCTGGGTCCAGAATGGCCAGAATTGAATTCCCACGGAATTCGGTAGTTCCAAATGAATGCACCTACACAAGTGGTCGTATGCTGTTCCGACGCCCGCGGAGATACATGATATGTTCATCGAGCGTACTGACCTGATTTTGCCAAAACTCGCGGATTGCCGAAATCCGACTCATTTCTGACGTTAGCAAGACGAAATCGGGGGAGGTGCTGAAATGGAAGGGGTTCGAGACAATGATAGCGGCCAAAAATGGCGCGCTGGCATTCAACAGGTTAGTGCCCTGATCAACCATTCGCTGAGCGGCGTCTGCCGCCTGGATGGCCCGATTAAGCTCACGCTGAATATATTGTTCGTCGCTCTCGAAAGGCATTTGGCGGGACGGGCGGAAAAGGGGCGGCGCAGCCTGAGCGTACACGTTGTTTGCGCCGCCGGCAGGTTGGGCCAGCATTTGCGGTTGTTGCTGTGCCCCAGGGTTGAATCCTAAGAACGGAACCACTGCGGCAACTTCCACGGGTGCAGGCGCATTGATCCTTTGGCCGAATTCTAGTGCTCCCGGCAGGCCTGCCATCCCTGTAACGTATGTTGTCCAAGCGGTCGTCTCATCCGTTGACCAGCTGGAAAAGGCGGTGGAAACGCGCGTGTTGAATTGGTCTTGCGCAGAGGCCTCTGCAGACGTTCGGTTCGACTCCAAATTGGAGAGGCCGCTAGTATAGTTATTCCACGCAGTGGCCTCCGCGTCGATAACGGACGCCTCCGCGTTGTTGGTTGCACCAGTGTAGGTGCCCCATGCCGTTGTGTTCGCAGACGTCCAAGCTGCCCCGGCGGTCTCCGCGCTTGCACGGAACGTGGTCGCCGCTGCATCAATGGCGACGCCCCAGGTTTGTTCGTTTTGCGATTGGCTCCCTTGATAATTGGCGAGAGCAGTTGCGTACGCTTGATCCTTGGTCGCGGAAGCCAAGGCTTGCGCGTTCGTTAATGCCGCTTGCACGGACATTACCGCGATCTGCGCACTCTGGTTGGCGGTATCGGCCTGGTCCCGATCGACTTGGAACGGCGCGACTGTGGACACATACATTGCCTGGGCCGCGGCGAGCGCATCGGCGTATGTCTGCGCCGCGGCGTCAAGTTCTTCTTGCGAATTAGCCTGCGCAGCCTCGTAAGCTGCCAGTGCCAGTTGTTCGCTGGCATCGCGACTGGTAGTGGTGGAACCGATTACCGCGTTTAACGATGCCTCCGCGCTGCTCAGCCACGATTGGGTGCTTGCGGCGTCAGCCGACGCCTCATCGAGCGAGGTTTGATAGGGTGCGACGGTCAAAGCATAAGCAGCATCGGCTGCCGCCAACACATTTAGGTAGGTCAGATGCGCCGCACTCGATGCGTTCTCGAAGGCATTGTCAGCGCTAGCGGTGGCTGTGTCATAGACAGATTGGGCCTGGGCATATGAGGAATTGAGGGCATTGTCAGCACTTTGCACGGCACCTTGATAAGCGGCGAGCGCGTTTGCAATGGCCGACACGTATGCTGCGTTGGCTTGCGCAAGTTGGCTTTGGTAATTCGCATAAAGGCCGACTGCAGTTGATTCCGCCTGGGCACGGGCGGTGATGATCGTCGTCAGCCGTTCACTCGACGCGTCAGCGATCTGGCCCGCATATGCTTGATCGGCCTGAGCGACGGTGGTTTGGTAATCAGAGTACAATTCGCTCGGCGACTTGAAAATATCGATGTAAATGTTGGCGGAAGCGGTTTCTTGGCCATTGGTGACGACGTAGCCCAAGGCAACCGACCCAATCATATCCATGAACGGATTGAACGTGACCGTGTTGTCCGGGTTGACTGTCGCAATTCCTTTGGGATCTTGCGTGAGGTTGACGATGGACAACGTATCGCCGTGTTGGTTGATGTCGTTTACCAGTACGTCAATGGTGATTGGCGTGTTCTTGTATGTGGAGATAGGGCCGTCGGCGTCGGCGATCAGGCCTGAAGCCGACATGAGGGTACGATCTTCCAAGAGTTCCACGATGAGCCTGGCGGTGCGGTTGTTCGACATGATGAGCGCCCTCTGCTGAAAGTTCTGGGGAATGAGATGTGGAGGTGAAGGTAACAAAGAAATGACAATTGGCAAGAGGCGCCGAGAAACATTTTGAAATTATTTTGTCCTCATGATCGGTTATCCCGCTTTATCGCCCCACGGTACAGTTGGCAATCCTTGCGACTCGTGTGCCTCGTTGATGGTCACGATGCCGTACTCCAAGTTGATGTTCAGGGTTTGCTATTGCTGCTCGGGATCAATCGGCGACGGATCTTCGGATGCCAAGAAAAGCCGGCGCGTTGGGTCGTAGAACGGAATCAACTGCTCGTTCAACTTCTCGTCACGAAGCTGCAAGCGCGGGCCGATTGCTTTCGTCATGTGCTGATGCTCGGCGGTTTGCGGCTTGGCGGATTCGTGAACGCCGGTCCCAGTTCCCATTTCTGACGAAATCAGATCGGTCCCCAGAAACGTGCTTTTTCCTGACGGTTTCTTCCCCTAGCTCGTGGATTAGTGATTCATGGACCAAATGCCCGACAGGAGGACAAATGGTTGACGAAACGCAGATTGCTGAGGACTTTCTTTCGTTCGCCAATGCGCTCGTGCGGAAACTCAGGCCAAGACAGCACGACTGGAACCAGCAGGATGTCGAGGATGCCAGCCAGCTGCTGTTCTTGGCTGGTTGGCAGGATTACAAGGACAACGGCGACGTTGGCCTCGCCAAGAATCGGATGAAAGACCGCAGGAAGAATCTCCTGCGCGACCGCGAAGTACGCTTGGCACGCGAGCCGACGCTCCGCCTGCGTAGTCTTGGCCATCTGTTCTTCGATGCAGTTGATTCATTCAAGTCTGATTCCCGAAGCATATCTGAAATATGCTTTTGTTGCTTCCTCCGTTGAACGTGAGGAATCCGCACTGGCTGACCACACGAAACATGGCGGGATTCTGGAAAAATCTTCTTCATCGGAACCCCTGATCTCAAAGCCACTTGCGGCAACAAACAGAACAGCACCTGACAGCACGCATTGACACAGCACATGCGGTATGAAATAATACCGTAGTCAACCGAACTGCACTTGAGGTGTCACATGAAACAGCACAAGGGAACTGGCTTCGTCAGCGACCAGGATATCGCGGCCAAAGCGTATTTCGGCCCGCCAGAAGGGGCAAAAAACTGGCTCGAAATCGGGCGTCGCCGCCTGAGTTACCAAATCGACCGCTACATCGAGGCTATCCGAGAGCGTTCCGAGGGACGTTTCATATTCCGCTTTCCGCTCGAAACGGAGAACGCCTTTCTGATGCTAAACGGGTTGGGATACCGCGCTTCGCGGAAGGAGTTTGACTACTGTGTTCGCCACGAACACATTGAGCCGCCCAAGAGCGAGGAACGCAGATTGCTGTGGTCGCGGGAGAACGTCATTGATTTCGCCATGCAGTTGGAAAGGATGCGCTATTGGCAGTACGGTCGTCACGATGAGAAGAAGACCGTCTGGGAACTCCAACATGAAGCTGAAATCGTGGCAATCCCTTACGACGACGAATTGCAAGCTCGAATTGACGCTTCGACTGTTGACGAGTTGATCGACCTGATAGTCAACACAGATGGCAAGCACGCACGCGAAGTGCGGGGACACATTTACGGCTATCTCCACATCAAGCGATGGGAGATGGGCCGACGGCTGAATGCCGTCGATCAGGAACTGGTCCAGCAACTCATCAACGAATCGACCAAAGAAGGCCGCAAGGCCATCGCTTTCACTCTCCGTCGTCGTCTCAACAAGGAGCAAGAATGACCACAGCACTTGATGAATTGTTGCTCTCGGCTTCCGAGGTCGAGATTCAGGCCACGGCGGGCAAGCCGCCATCGGTGAACATCACGGCTTACACCGGCGGCCTTATGGTCGTGCCTGGCTGGGGGCCGGTCGTCATAGATCTTGCCGGCCTCGACGCCGGCGCGGAGCAGATTGGCATCCTGGCGGATCACGACGCCACGCTGTCCGGCATCGTCGGGCACGGCAAGGCCGTGGTCGCCGGCGATCGGTTGCTGGTGCAGGGCATGATCACGCCATCGACCGAGGCGGCACGCCAGGTGGTCGATCTGGCGCGCGCCGGCTTTCGCTTCCAGGCATCGGTCGGCGTTGCGCCTAACGACTACGAGCGCGTGCGCCCTGGCGAACAGATCCAGGTCAACGGACGTTTCATCAAAGCGCCGACCAGCGGGTTCACCCTGGTCAAGGCATCCGTTCTCAAAGAGGTCAGCATCGTGGCGATTGGCGCCGACGCGAATACGTCCGTCGCCATCGCTGCCAACGGGAAGGAGAAGACCATGACGAAAGACGAGACCATGTCCGCCGAGCAAATCCGGGCTGCTGCCCTGGCCGAATCGGAGCGGGTCAACGCGATCCGAGCGGCGTGCGACGGTCGGCACGGTGACATTGAATTTCTGGCCATCCGCGATGGCTGGGACGTTCAGCGCACCCGGCTTGAAGTGCTGAGGGCATCGCGTCCGGTCATTTCCGGCATCCAAGGTCGGCACGAGCCGGCGATGGGCGTCGTGCTCGAGGCCGCGATCCTGGCCCGCATGCGATGCGGTCACCTGGCCGAGAAACACCTCGGCGCCGGCGTGGCGCAGCGGGCACACGATCTGCGCGCGACCAACCTGATCGACCTGTGCCGAACCGCCCTCGAGCTCGAAGGCAAAGACGCGCCGCACAGTCGTGAGGCCATGATCAGGGCCGCACTCAGCACCTATTCGTTGCCGGTCGCCCTGGGCAATGCAGCCAACAAGGTGTTGATGGAAGCTTACACCGAATCGCCGGCGACCTGGCGTGCCTTCGCCAGCGTGAAGTCTGCGAATGACTTCAAGGACCAGACTGGCGTGCGGCCCAGCGACGCCGGCGACCTGACGCAACTGGCTCCTGGCGGCGAGATCAAACACGGCTCAGTCAAGGAGATGACGTATCCGTTCCGCATCGACACGTTCGCGAAGATGCTCGGCATCGACCGCCGCGACATCATCAACGACGACCTGTCGATGTTCGATGAGACGGCCCGGGCGCTCGGCCGCGCGGCCATGCGGTCACTGTCCGATCTCGTGTACCAGGTGCTGCTGGCCAACGCGGGCAGCTTCTTCTCGAGCGGCCATGCCAACTACGACACCGGCACGGCGACGGCGCTGTCGAGCACATCGCTGGGCACCGGCATCGCCAAGATGATGGCCCAGCGCGACGACGAGAATCGCGACCTGGACATTCGCCCGCAGGTGTTACTGACGCCGCCGGAGCTTCAGCAGACGGCCAAGGAACTGTTGCTGTCCGACTACATGCAGCGGGCCAGCAACGATCAGCCGACCGGCAACGCACTCAAGAACGCCGTCACGCTGGAGGTCGAACCACGCTTGTCCAACTCGGTGCGGTTCAACGGCACCAGCACGAAGGCATGGTACTTGTTTGCAGGCGCGGCCGACACGGCACTGATCGTGGCGTTCCTCCAAGGGCAGCAGACGCCAACGGTCGAGTTCTTCGGCCTCGACGCCGAGCCAAACAAGCTGGCGGTGTCCTGGCGCGTCTACTTCGATTACGGCGCCGCCCTCGCAGACCATCGAGCAGCCTACAAGGCCAAGGGCGAAAACTGATCCCAACCTGACCAACCCAGCCATCTACCGACTCTTCGACCGACCCTCTTCGCTTCCTGGCGAACGCGGCTTGCCACAAAAGGCCAGCCGTCGCCTGAACCCTCAACGGGTTCTTCCCTGCAAATGCATGAACTCAGCAGGAGAGGGATCATGGCAACCAGCACCGAGACCATCGGCCGGTTCACGTTCAGCGTGGACTTCCGCGAACCAACATCCGAATCACAAGCCCGTTTTGACCAGCGCGTCGAGACGCTGGCGACGTGGCTCGTTGCGCAATGGCGCAAGGAACAAAAGGAGGTGGATCATGGCGACCACAGCCAAGCCGGATGATCCGGTTCGCTTCTACGACGATGGCTCGAACCCACCCGATTCGCCGCTGCGGGTTGACGCAGAGCGTGCCTACCGCGAGGCGTTCCTCGATGCGGCCAACGAGGCAGTCCGGCTGGACGATTGCTTCGACCAGGCCGTGCTCGACCAGGCTTGGAAAGAACGCCGGCACACGCGCGATGAGGCCGAAATCAAGCCGGACGAATTCCGCGCCGATCACATCGTGGCGGCGGCACGGGTTCGCGGCCGCGTCCAGGCGTTCGAGTTCGTGGCCCAGACGTGGGATCGTGGCGAAGATCGTGGCCTTTCCGACAAACGGATCGCCGCCGAGGTGATCGCGCCCTGGGGCCAACGTGTTGCGTCGTGGGCCGCGAAGGAACTCGACCCGGCCAGAGTTTCGATCCCGCCACGCCCCGATGACGCATGGCCAGACGAACCCAAGGAGCAGCTCATGACGCCAGAACCTACGCTCATCTCACGCCGGGTCAGCGAGGTGCCACGCATTGGTAACCTGGCGTTTCTGCGCACGGGTGCGAAGCCGGTGATCGCCCCCGTTGAGAAAGGGGAGCCACCGCCACCGTCACGGCTGCCAACCCTGACGCTGCGGCAATTGGTGGATCAATACCCCACCCTCCGCGAGCCGGTGATTCATGGACTGCTGCGGCAGGGTGAAACCATGAACGTGATTTCCTCCTCGAAGACCGGCAAGTCCTGGCTCGTCAGCGACCTGGCCCTTGCCGTTGCCCTCGGCCGATCTTGGCTCGACGCGTTTCCTTGCGAACCAGGGCGCGTGCTGATCATCGATAACGAATTGCACAAGGAGACGAGCGCCTTCCGCATCCCGAAAGTGATGCAGGCCCGCGGCATCGGCATGAACGAGGTCGGCGACCGCATCGTCATCTCGAACCTGCGGGGCCGGTTGAAAGACATCGTGGGCCTCGGCACCTACTTCGCGGAGATGGAGTCGGGCGAGTACAAGGTCATCATCCTCGACGCCTTTTACCGGTTCATGCCGAAGGACGCGGACGAGAACTCGAACGCCAACATGGCGCTGCTTTACAACTACCTCGATTCTTACGCCGACAAGCTTGGCTGCTCGTTCGTGCTGGTGCATCACAGCACCAAGGGAAACCAATCCGCCAAGAGCGTGACCGATGTCGGGGCGGGTGCTGGTTCGCAATCACGGGCCACCGATACGCATCTCGTGCTGCGGGCGCATGAGCAGGAGGACGCGGTGGTCGTCGATGCCGCCGTGCGATCCTGGCCGCCGATCCTGCCGCGTTGCCTGCGCTGGGCATTCCCCGTCTGGACGCTCGATGACGCCCTCGACCCGGCCGACCTGCGGTCCGAGCGACCTCGCCGGCGTGCCAAGCCCGAGGCCGTCGAGGCCAAGCCAAGCGAGCCGACCTGGGATGCGGAGCGGTTCGCAAACGAATTCGTCGGTGCAAACTCAGCGACGACGTTGGCCATCATCGAGGCCGCGACGGATGCCGGCCTGTCCGAACGTCGGGCCACCAAGCTGCTCAAGCAAGCCGAGCGCAAAGGGCTGATCCACCGCTGGCATTTCGGTGCTACCCATCCAGTCCAATTCGCGACGGTCGCTCAACCGAAGCCAGCTTCGTGAGCGTGTGTGTCCTGCGCGCGCACCCCCCTTATACCCCCCGGATGCGTGCGTAAGGCACGCACCGGGGGAAGGGTATATGTGTAGCGCGCAGAACACAAGCAAGGCGATGAGTGGATGGGTAGCCGTGTGCAATAGGTACTTTGAAAAAGGCGATCCCTCCGTGCCCCCCGCGGGAACAATACCCGTCATAAGCACAGTTTATTTCTTGTACATGTCCGAGTTTGACCATGCAGACCGAAAACGAAATGGCCGTGACCCACCTACGCGAGTGCCTTGGCTTCGCGTGCCAGGTCGTTGCCGAATCCGACGAGCCAGTGATCGTGATGCGCTACCGCAAGGGCATCGTCGCCATCGTGCCGCTCTGGGAATGGCGGTTCTTCAAGGACCTGGAGGCGGACATCCGGGCCGGGCGCAAGCGGATCATCGACGTCGAAGAATCTCCCGAAATCGAGCTGGAATTGCCTGGAACCCTCGCGGACCAGCTCGTAACTGACAGTCCTGACGCGAGGCGACGTTCGCCTCGCCAACCAGAATACCCCGAACGGGAGAACGATGATGACGACCAAGACGACAACGAAGAAGAACGCGACTACCAAGAAGACCAAGGCGCTCAAGCTGGTGGCTGAAAAGCTGAGCCAGATCGCCGCTGCCGAGCGCATCCTGGCCGACGCCGGCGAGCCGATGACTTGCAAGGCGATGGTCGAGGCGATGGCGGCGAAGGGCCTCTGGTCCTCGCCCGGCGGCAAGACGCCCGAAGCCACGCTGTACGCATCGCTGCTGCGGCAGATCAAGACCAAGGGGAAAGAGGCCCGGTTCAAGAAGGTCGCTCGCGGCCAATTCGACCTGGCGTAATCGAACCGGATCAGATGCGCCTCGCGCCATCGCGGGGCGTGTCGCATTCAAGGAGACCACACCCATGACCAAGAAACTCATTCCGGCGGTCGGCTACGCTCGGCGCAGCACCGACATGCAAGAACGATCCATTCCCGACCAGCAGGCGTTCGTGGAGCGGTGGGCTGCGCAGCATGGCTACGCCGTCAATCGCTGGTTCATCGACGACGCCATCTCCGGCACCAGCACGAAGGGCCGCAACGCCTTCGAGCAGCTGATCGCAACCGCTGAGAACGGCCGCGACTTCGAGTCCATCCTCTGCTACGACATCTCTCGCTTCTCGCGCGGCGGCACGAACGAAACGGGCTACTACCTGCACCGTCTCAACCTGGCCGGCGTCAACGTGCAGTTCACGGCCGACGCCATTCCCGAAGGCGACGAGGGCGAGCTGATCCAGGGCGTCAAGTCCTGGCAGGCCAGGCAATACTCGATCAAGCTGGCCCGCGACACCATCCGTGGCCAGATCAGCAACATCCGCGAACGCAAGAGCGCACCGGGTGGCCAACCGCCCTACGGCTACGACAAGCAACATCTCACGCCCGACGGCAAGGTGCTGCGAACACTGCGGTGGATGCCGGACAACACCAAGCTGGAGATCGCGCCGGACGGCACTATCGTCCGCGCCATCGCCAGCGACGTTTTCGTGGCCAAGGCCAAGGGGGACATTGTTCGCCTCGTTCCCAGCACGCCGGATCGCGTGCGAGCGATTCAGCGCATGTTCGACCTCTGTGGACAAGGCTACGGTTACCGCTCCATCGCCGTCCGCATGAACGAGGAGAGCATTCCGAGCATGTTCGGCCGGCACTGGAACATGTCGAACATCGCCCAGATGCTTCGCAATCCGGTCTACTGCGGTTCATTGGTTTACAACAAGCGAACCGAAGGGACGCTTTTCGGCATGAGCGTGGATGGCACGCTCCGGCCCAAGAAAGGCAAACGCGGCAGCTTCAAGAACGGGAATGAGGATTGGATTATCATCTCCGGCGTTCACGAGCCGCTGATTTCCCAAGAGACATTCGACGCCGCCCAGGCCGCGATGGCGAAGCGACGGTACGCGGGCGGCAAGGCCCGCTCGGTGCGGCGAACGCTGGTTTCGACCTTGTTGGCCTGCAAACGCTGCGGGTCGAGCTTTACCACCGTCCGCGACACCCGCCGCAAGCCTGAGTTTGGCCCGCCGTACCGCCATTATACCTGCGCCGGCTACCATCGGTACGGCAAGAAGGTCTGCGGCCTGGTACGCATTCCCGGCCAGGCCCTCGATGCCTTCGTGCTGAAGTTGATCGGCCAGGAGCTCCAGGGCGACGCCAAGACGCGGAAGCAGGCCATCGACGCGTTCGTCAATGCGATGGCGAAACCGGCGACGGCGGCGAACGCTCCTGACACCCGGCGCGAGATTGAGCAACTGAACCGTCGGATCAAGACAACCTTGGCCTTGATCGCCGACCCGACTTTCGACGGCTTGGAGGATATCCATGCCTTGCTGACGGATTTGAAGCGCAAGCGCGATTCACTGGTCAGCAAACAGCGGGCCGCAGAGTTGGCCGAGCAGCCCGCGTTTACCCAGCAGCAACTCCGCGAATGGGTCACGGAGCAATTCAACAAGTTGGATCGCCTGGCCAACAAGGAGCAAGTCGATCTGGCAGACCGGCAACTGGTCGAGGCGTTTGTTCAGCGGATCGAGATTGAACCCGATTCCCAGACCGGCGTGGTGATTCTTCATCCCGACTTGGAGTCAGTCCTCGCGTCCACACGGGTACTCGGAGGGGAGGATACCCAAACAGGCGGTTCGAGCAAAGATGTACTTCATACGGCTAAAGAGTTACGAATAGCGAGAATTATAGCCAGAATCGAACGGGGTTAATGGCGTTTTATTGACATTTTAATAACGCCCCGGTATCGTTCCAGCACGGAGACATGCTGCATGTTCAAGCCCATTTTCACCCTCACGCCGGCCATCTAGCCTTCCTCATTCCTTCATCCCCAGGAGCAACCATGAAACGAGCCGCAGTAGCGATTGTGTTGATGTGCGTAGCCTGGCCGGTGCACGCGGGTGAAAAGCCGAAGGTCGTCGAACTCTGGCCCGGCAAAGCACCTGAAGAGCCAGGCACCATCGGGCCCGAAAAGGAACTCATGTCCAAAGAGAACGTGAAGACTCAGGTCGAAATCACCGAGCCGACGCGACTCATCACCAATGTCACCAAGCCGACACTGACCATCTATCGGCCCGCGAAGGACAAGGACACCGGCGCGGCCGTCATCATCTGTCCCGGCGGCGGCTATTGGAACCTCTTCTGGCAAATCGAAGGCGAAGAAGTCGCCGAGTGGCTGAATACGCTGGGCGTGACCGGTATCATCCTCAAATATCGTGTGCCGCGCCGGCCCGACGAACCCAAGGGCGTGCCCGCCCGGCGTCCGCTCCAGGATGCCCAGCGGGCGGTCAGCCTGGTCCGCAGCAAGGCCAAGGACTGGGGCATCGATCCCGAACGCATCGGCATCACCGGTTACTCGGCGGGCGGCCATCTCGCCATCGCCACCGCCACGAGCTTCGAGCAGCGCACCTACGAGCCACGGGACGACATCGACAAGGTGAGTTGCCGGCCGAACTTCGCTATCCCCGTCTATTCGGGCTATCTGAAGGAGTTGCTCGAGAAAGGCATGAAGATCCCCGCCAAGACGCCGCCGGTCTTCCTTGTCCACGGCAATGAGGACCTTATCAGCACGCCTGAGCACAGTGCGCTGATGTATCTGGCCCTGAAACGTGCCGGCGTCTCCGCTGAACTGCACATCTACGCCCGCACCGCTCACGACTTCGGCGTCCGCCCAAGCGATCGCCCGTACGCGACCTGGACGAAGTCATGCGCGCACTGGATGCGCGACCAGGGGTTTTTGACGGCGAGCAAGGGACCGAAAGGCAACCGGTAGAATTGAAGGTGCCCGTTCACGACGCGGAGCGTCGTGCCACAATGTGGTGCGACGCTCCGCGTCGCATCGGCTCGGGTATCGCTCCAACGGCCCGTCGCCCAGAACGTTCTCCGCTCAATGGTCATGATCGAGCGGTTGCAATGAGTTTTCATTACGTGTAGATTGGATCCGGCCTGACCAGATTTTTCTTGCAGCCAACCGCGAGGAACTCATGATACGCAGTATTTCACTCTTCGCACTCGTACTCTTGACGACAGCCGCGCCCGCCGCGGATTGGCCGCAATGGATGGGCCCGAATCGCGATGATGTTTGGACCGATACGGGCATCATCGAGAAGTTTCCCGAAGGAGGAATAAAGGCGCTCTGGCGCAAACCGATCCAAGGTGGGTTTGCCGGGCCGGCAGTCGTCAACGGCAAGGTCTACGTCACCGACTATGTAAGATCGGCCGGTGACGAAAAGCCCGCGCCGACCAAACGGAACAGCCTCCAGGGCAAGGAACGCGTGCTCTGTCTCGACGCGAAGACCGGCGCCGAACTCTGGAAGCACGAATACGATTGCAGCTACGTGATCAGTTATCCGGCCGGACCGCGCTGCACTCCGACCGTGGACAACGGCAAAGTGTTTACCCTCGGCGCCATGGGCGATTTGTTCTGCCTCGATGCCGCGAAGGGCAACGTGATCTGGTCGAAGAACTTGCCGAAGGCGTACGCTGCCTCGGTGCCCTTGTGGGGATATGCGGGGCATCCGCTTGTCTACAAGGACATGCTCATCTGCACGGTTGGCGGCGACGGCAGCGCGGTCGTCGCGTTCGACAAAGAGAACGGCCACGAAAGGTGGAAGGTGCTGACAACACCTGAGATTGGCTATAGTCCTCCCACTCTCATCGAGGCAGGGGGCGCCACGCAGTTGCTCATCTTTCACGGCAAGAGTCTGAACAGTTTGAACCCCGATACCGGCCGGCTCTACTGGTCCGAGCCGCTCGCCACGTCCTATGCCATGGCAATCATGGCCCCGCGGAAGGGGGGCGACTTCCTCTTTGCCGGCGGTCACAGCGGCAGATCATTGGGCCTGAAGCTCGATGCCGCCAAGCCCGCCGTAACCAG
The DNA here is from genome assembly GCA_005799265.1 of Planctomycetia bacterium. Classification (GTDB taxonomy): domain Bacteria; phylum Planctomycetota; class Planctomycetia; order Gemmatales; family Gemmataceae; genus SIAQ01. The sequence goes on from SYHD01000090.1 coordinate 13,807, forward strand.
GGCCTGGCAGGGCGCGCGCGACCTTGGGCTGGCGCCGGTAAGCGGCACCCCATTCGTCGAGAATGGAATCGCCTACGGCATCGACGGCGACGGCATCTTCCGGGCCATGCGCATGGCGACCGGGGAACGCTTGTGGGGCACATCCAAGCCCGTGAACGGAAAAGACGGCGAGGGGCGCGGCGCGTTCGAAGGAGCCACGTTCGTCACCAAAAACGGCGCGCGTTTCTTCATTTTCGGTGAGAACGGCGACCTCGTGATCGCCAAATTGTCGCCCGAAAAATACGAGGAAGTGAGCCGCACGAAACTGCTGGACCCGGTGGGCGTCGGTCTGGGCCGCAAGGTCGTGTGGAGCCACCCGGCTTATGCGGAGCAATGCGTATTTGCACGGAACGACAAGGAAATCGTGTGCGCGTCGTTGGCTGCGAAGTAAGGAATGATTCGGCACGCGTTGCCAAGTTCGAATGCAAGCCCTTACGTGGAATCCTCGATTGCTAGACGGGCATGCCGCTGGTCACGATTCCGGCGTGGCACCCGTCCTATTCCTCTGCCGCCGCGCGCAGCGCCTTGTCAATCTTGGCCATGGTGGGCACGCTCGCCTGGTTCCTGCCCTGTTCGATGCGATTGAGCGTTTCCGGGCGGATGCCGGCGCGGCGGGCCAGATCGGCTTGCGACAGGCCCAGCTTGCGGCGGGCGCGGAGAATGTCGCGGGCTTGCAAAACGTCAAGTGTTTCCAGGGCCGGGTAATTTCCGTCGGCGTTCGGCGGGGGCAAGTCCGGTTCATCGACATGCACCTTTCGCAGAAGGGATTCGCAAGGGCTTTCCTCGATCATGACCAGGCGTTTTTCCTTGATCGAAATGCGCTTCACCGTCTTGCCGTTGCGATGGGGGTTAGTTTTCATAGAAATCGCTCCGATGGCCGATCTTGTCCACGGTTACGGCCGCACCCTCGACGCGAAAGCGGACGCGGTAATCGCCGGTCCGCAGGCGATAACAGCCTGCCAGGTCGCCGGACAGCGGTTTAGCGCCGCTCACATTCGGCCACGCCTGGAGCCGTTGGAAGAGTTTGCGGACGCGCTGGCGAATGACCTTGGGAAGGCGCGCCAGTTCCTTCCTGGCGTTCGGTGTTATGAACACGTCGGCCATGACCTATTATCCCGTCGTGTCAAGACTTGTCAAGGAAGTCGGGCGGAAAGCCGCGCGCGTCCCAGAATGCAAGAGTCTACGGATAGATGCGAAACGGCGCTTCCTTCAATCCGCTCGACGGCCTGACGACACCGCCGATGCCGATCAGCTCCGGGTGGCGCGCCAGCTTGTCGGCGAAAATCTCCACGTCGCGCAGCACGCGGTCGAGGCGCGGTAGTATCCGCGTGACCATGACGGCGGAATCGTTGAGGTTGTTGTAAAGCGATGGATCGCCCAGCAGCTTCTGCACCGTGCCATCCGAGCGGGCGACCACCTGCATGAGCTCGCGCAGGTCCTTCATCGTCTTGCTGAGGTTGTCGGCGCTCTCCTCGAAGTTCTTCAGCATCGTCGGCCCCTTCTCGCCCAGAGGCTTGAGGGCTTTCTGCAGGTCGGAAATCGCGTCGTCGGCGCGCTTGAGCGAATCGCCGACTTGCTTGACCGTGACCCGGCTCTCCTTGACGAGCTCGCCGGTGTCCTTGGTGATCGATTCGAATTTGTCGCTGGAGTTTTTCACGTTCTTGAGCGTGTCGCGAAAATTCTTTTGGTTCTCGTCGTTGAAGACGTCGCCGACCTTCTTGAGCGTATCCTCAATGCGTTCGATCGACTTGACGATCTTGTCCTCGTTGTTCTTGAGGAGGCTGTCGGTGCGTTTGCCGACCTCGGTCCACTGCTTGACGGCGACCTGGATGTCGTCGTTGGTGCGTTTGATATCGGGGACGGCGTCGCGCGTCGTCTTGATGAGAGCGCGAATCTCCTCGCTGGTCTTGTGCAGCTCCGGGCCGACTTGCCCCGCGATTTTGCCGATCGCGCGGAAGTCCTTCAGCGTGTCCTCCAACATCGGCGCCATTTTGTCGAGACGCTGAAAGACCTTCTTCACTTCGACGAGCGCTTCCGTGGCGGGGCCAACCAGATCGCCGGCTTTCTGCATGAGCGCCCCAGCGTCGGCGGGCGTCGCGCCTTTCAATGTCGAGCCAGGGGGGACCAGCGACTTGTCGGCACCTTCTTCGTTTTCGGGAGGCACGAACGCGATCGAGGTATCGCCGCCGAGCAGGCCCATCACGACGGTCGGACGGTCGGCCTTACGCAGCGGGTAGTTGCTGTCGATACGAATGGCGACGCGCACTTTGCCGGTGTCGTTGTCGAGCGCGATGCCGCGGACTTCGCCGATGCGCACGCCGGAGCGCCGCACGGGAGTTCCGGGAGTGATGCCCTGAGCGCTGGCGAACTCGACGGTGAAATTGTCGGTTCGCTTGAAGTAGTTCGGGAACCCGCCGAAGAGGATAATCAAGACGGCCAACAAAATCAGCGCGCCGAGGACGAAGATCCCAAATCGAAAGCGCAAGGCTTGCTCGTTCATGATGCGACCTCATTTCTAAGTGCTGAGTGCTCAGCACCTGAAATTTCCTGCAATCGTTCATTGGCTTTGCCTTCAATGAACTGCCGCACGCGCGGGTCGTTGGTATTGCTCAGTTCTTCCGGCGGGCCGTCGAAGAGGATCTGGTTTTCGCCGGGCTTGAGGCGCGCGAGCGGATACAGCATCACCACGCGCGTGGCGACTTTGTAAACGGTCTTCATTTCGTGCGTGACGACAATGCTCGTCACCGGATGGCGCTGGCGCACCAGCAGGATCAACTCGTTGATCACGTCCGTCATGATCGGATCGAGGCCCGTGGTCGGCTCATCGTAAAGCATGACCTCCGGGTTGAGCGCGAGCGCCCGCGCCAGGCCGACGCGTTTCTTCATGCCTCCGGAGAGTTCGGCGGGCTTCTTCGGCTCGACTTCGTTGGACAGGCCGACCTCTTGCAGCCGTTGCCGGACGATACCGCGAATCTCGCCTTCCTTGAGGTTGCGTTGCTCGCGCAGGCCGAAGGCGACGTTATCGTAGACCGTCAGGCTGTCGAAAAGGGCGGAACTTTGAAAGAGGAAGCCGAAGCGCAGACGTTCGCGAGTCAAGTCGCGGTCACTGAGGTTCGTAAGAATCTTGCCATCGAAGACGACCGCGCCCGCCGTCGGGCGCAACAGGCCGATGATGAGCTTGAGCAAGACCGTTTTGCCGCAGCCGCTCTCGCCGATGACGACGACGGTTTGGCCGCGTTGGATTTCGAGGTTGACGTCGGTGAGCACGCGCTGGGCGCCGAACTCGACGTTCAGCTTTTTCAAGGCGATCAGCGGTGTGGGGGCCGGGGTGCTCATGGTGCTTGTCGTAGGCGGCTGGCGGTTTGGCGCTCGCTCGACGTCACGCGAGCGCCAAGCCGCAAGAGGCAATATGGGTCACAGGAACGATCGCCCCGCCCCTTGCAGGATGAAGCGATCGTGCGCGGCCAGGAGAAAGATCGCGAGGAAAAAATCAAGCACGAGAATCGCGACGAAGGAGGCGACGAACGCTTCGGTCGCGGATCGGCCGACGCCTTCCGCGCCGGGCTGACTGTTAAGCCCGCGATGGCAGCCGATGAGGGCGATGGCAATGCCGAAGAAAAACGCCTTGGTGCAACCCATGCCGACGTCCCACATGCTGACGTAGGCGGCGCTGTTGGCCCAGTAGAAATGGGCTTCGACACCATAAAGGCGCGTGCAGATGAAGGCGCCCCCCATGATGCCCATGAAGTTTGCGACCACCGTCAAAAGCGGAATCAACAACGCGCAGGCCAGCAATCGCGGCACGACGAGATAGTGCAAGGGATGCGCGCCCAGGCATGAGAGGGCATCGACTTGCTCGGTGACGCGCATGGTCGCCAGCTCGGCCGCCATTGAGCTGCCAACGCGCCCGGCAAGCATGGTCGCCGCCAGCACCGGGCCGAGTTCGCGGACCACGGTGATGTTGATCATCGAGCCAAGCCGGGTTGCCATACCCAGGGCGTTGAACTGATTGAACATCTGGACGGCCATCACCATGCCGATAAACATGCCGGTGATGGCGACGACGGGAACGGAGCGAACGCCGACGATGTAAAAGGCCGGCATCAAGGTACCGGGGGCGGGGGCGCGCGTGAACATCCAGGTGAGGGTTTGCACGCTGAAGATCGCGATGTCGCCCAGGAGCGTCACCGCGCGGGCAGCGACGATGCCCAGCGATTCGACCGGTCCCGGCGCGCTCGGCCCTGCCGTGGCCATGGTGGTGCTCCGTCATGAAGAGAAAATCCCGCACCATCGGCATCGGCACTTGGACGCGACAAGCACGCGAGATTCCGCGTCTTGGCGCTGCCAATCCGTTGCTAGAGGCGTGACAATCCGTGTGATCCGCACGCTCGCCGGAAGCGAATGGACTAATCCGACACCCTTGCTTTCTAGAGAGATCCGCACGGATTCCACTGATTTCGGCAGCGGGGGACTTGATCCCACTACTACAATGATAGAGGAGAAGGCAAGGGCCTCCCGGCCGGCCTTCTCAAAGCACTGGTAACACGGAGAACCCCCATGAAACCTCGCAAAGAGCGCTCGAAACGCATGCGCGTCTTGCACCTCTGGAGCTGGTCCGAGGTCGCCAGGGCGGTTTCCTATCTCCGCTCGGTGACCGCTTCCTTACGCGAACATTATCTTGAGGTGCTCACCGCCCAGCGCAAACTGGATCAAACCGCCAAAGACAAAGCTCCCGCGAAACGCGCAAGACTTATCGAGACGACACGGTTGACCGATGAGCGGCAACGCGCCCAGACGAAGTTCGACGAAGCCCTTGCGGAACTCAATCGCGTCGATGTCTTCCTGCTAGATCCCGTGCAAGGCCTGGCGTTAATCCCGTTCCGCAAAGGGGACGACCTGGCCTGGTACGTCTTCGATCATTTCGCGCCAGGTGTCGTCGGCTGGCGCTTCCATGCGGACCCCATCGAAGAACGGAGAGAATTGAGCTTGCTGCCCGACGTGACCGAACTGGAGCCTGGGTCGGCCTTGAATGTCCCAAACGTGCCGGGCGACTGAACCACACCGTGGTGCAGGCGAGCATTTCGCCAAAAAACGGACCGGAATTCCTTGACAACATTCCTGTGTATCTTAACATGGGAGCATGGCTCCAGGCCTGTCGTGTCAACTTACGTGGCACACAGGCTTCGCATGCGAAGGAGATGTTCCCATGTCCACGCAACCTCGGCGCCGACGCCTGGAAGTGGAAGACAACGGCGAAGTTACCGTGGTCAATTTCATCGACAAGAAAATTCTCGATGAACAGAACATCCAAAAAATCGGCGAAGATCTCTTCAGCCTCATCGATGAGCTAGGACGCAAGAAGCTCCTCCTCAATTTCGGCAATGTCGAGTATCTTTCGAGCGCCGCTCTCGGCAAGTTCATCACCTTGAACAAGAAGGTTCAATCCGTCTCGGGTAAGCTCGTGATGTGCAATATCAACGCCGACATCTTTGAAGTGTTTGAAATTACGAAGCTCAACAAACTGTTCAACATCCAAAAAGACGAGCAAACCGCGCTGCAAGCCTTCTGAGCGGTGCGCGTGAAATTGCTCTTCCATGAATCGTGTGGGAACGTTAGGATACAACTCACCCATGTCCAGTAAGGCCCGGCGCCCTGAAGATGATCCAGTTGGACGGTTGTTTCCCAAGGTCCGATTCGCCACAGACCGTCCGATGCAATCTTTAGCGTTCAGTCCAGCGTCATCGTCCGTGCGGTTGTCGAGGCCAGATCATGCGTAATGCCATGCCGGATGGATCCGTCGAATTCGTTATTCCTAGCGATCTCAATGAAGCGAAGATGATTCAGGAAGTCATCGAGAACCAGCTGCGCCAATCTCTATATGAAGATAAGGAGATCTTCGGTATTCGGCTGGCGCTGGAGGAAGCCATTGTCAACGCCATCAAGCATGGCAACCAGATGGATGACGGCAAGAAGGTGTACGTTCGCTTTCGAGTTCTGCCGGAACGCTTCGAGGTCGGCGTCACCGACGAAGGTTCCGGCTTCAATCCCGACGATGTGCCCGACCCGCTTTCCGACGAGAATCTCGAACGCCCCTCCGGCCGCGGCCTGTTGCTCATGCGCCACTACATGACCGAAGTAACCGTCCATCCGCCCGGCAATCGCTTGACCATGTCGAAGGTCCGCATGGCCGCCGCAGGGCGCCTGAATGGCGACCAGGCCCATTGATCGTCGACGCGAAATCGCCAGGCCCGCGGCACAAGCCGCGGGCTTTTTTTCGTCATGGCGCGCAACATGACCACTATCGAGCAACTCCGCCCGGGGGACTGGACCGCCGCCCTCGAATGCGCGCTCGCGCGCCTGCCTGCCGAGCAGCGCAGCGAGCGCGTGCGGCACTGCCTCGATCTGCTGGCCGAGGGCACGCTCGATCCGCGCGGCGTATTCGTCGCTCGCGCCGGTCGCGAAATTGTCGGCGTGCAGGTCTGCGTGCCGCTCGCCGGCGCGGCCTGCCTGGTCTGGCTGCCCACGACCGACGACGAGCATGCCGACGCCCTCGTCGAAGCGGCGCTGTCGTGGTGCCGGGCGCAGGGATGCAAGATTGCGCAGGCGCTGGCGGGACCCGAAGACGGCGCGTGGACGGCACCGCTGCGCCTGCACGGCTTTCGGCCGATCACGCAGCTTCATCAGTTGACGCATGAACTCATCGATCTGCCGCCGATGCCCAACGCCCCCTTGCGTTTCTTGCCGTATCGCCCATCGCTGGAGAGCGCATTCGCGGACACGCTGGAGCGAACGTATATTGGCACGCTCGATTGCCCGGAGTTGAACGGCGTGCGCACGATCGCCGAGATTCTGGCCGGTCATCGCGCGCAAGGGCAGTTCGATCCCGACTCGTGGCGGCTGGCTTATGATGACGCCGGGCCGGTCGGCGTTGTCCTGCGCGCGGAATTGTCGGACGGCTTGACATGGGAGCTGTCGTACGTCGGCGTGGTTCCCGAAGCACGCCGACGCGGTCATGGCCGGGCCCTCGTGCTGCACGCCATGCACGATCTGGCGCGGCGGAACGTGCTCGCCTTGACCCTGGCCGTCGATGGCCGCAATGCGCCGGCGCGCTCGCTTTATCGAGAACTGGGGTTCGTTGAGATCGAATGCAACGACGTGTGGCTTTATTTCTTTTGATGGCCGCGCGCAGGATTGCGCCATTTACAACCGGCGCAATCCTGCGCGCGCCAAGCCGCAAGCGGCATCGATTCATCTTTCTTGACACTATTGCCCCCCCTGTTAGAATGGCGCTAGAGATCCTTGGCGATCGACCCACGGAATTCGACCATGCATAAGTGCGAACGCTGCGCCAGCCCCGCGACGGTGCATATCACCGAAGTCCTGGCCGAGGCCAAATTCGAGGAGCACCATGTCTGCGAGACCTGTTATCCCAAATACATGGAGGACTCGCAGACCAAGACCGGCGCCGCCATCACCAGCGACGCCGGCGCCGAACTCGAAGAGGCTCTTTTCGGCCAGCAGGAATGCCCCGACTGCGGCATCAAGTTCGTTGATTTCCGCAATAGCCATCGCCTCGGCTGCTCGCGCGATTACCAGGTCTTTCAAAATGAGCTGCTGCCGCTCCTGGAGAACATTCACGGCGAGACGCGCCACTGCGGCAAGACCCCGCGGCGTTATCCGCAAACCAAGCTCGCCGAGGCGGAACTCACGCAGTTGCGGCAGCGTTTGAAACGCGCCGTCGAGCGCGAGGACTACGAGGAAGCCGCCCGGCTGCGCGATCAGATCAAGACGGTCGAGGATGCGTGAACGCCGCTTGCGGCTTAGCGTTCGCGTGGCGCCGCACGAACGCCAAGCCGCAAGCGGCACATGGAAGGACGTACCCGTGAAATGTCAATCCTGCGAGCAATCGGCAACAGTCCATCTGACGGAGATCGTCAACGGCAAGAAGAAGGAAAAGCACTTCTGCCAGGACTGCGCCCAGAAGCTCGAACTCCTCAAGCAGCAAGAGCTGAACCTGACGGCGATCTTGCAATCGGTGATCGGCCAGCACGTCGGCGGACAGACGGACGAATTGTCGCGATTGACCTGCCCCTCGTGCGGGATAAAGTATATGGAGTTCAAGGCGGCCGGCCGCTGCGGCTGCCCGCAGGACTATCAGATATTTCGCGAACCTCTGATGCCGCTCCTGGAAAGGATCCATCGCGGCCGACGGCATGTCGGCAAAGTTCCGCCGCACGCCTTGAAACACGCAGCCCTGCAAGCCGAGCTGCGCGAGCTTCGACAACAACTGCGCAACGCCATCGAGCGCGAAGCCTACGAGGACGCCGCCAGGCTGCGCGATCAGATAAAACAGAAGGAAAACGCGGATGAACCTGGATAGCCTGACCGAACAAAGTGGTGAATGGCTGCGCGCATCCGGTCCCGAGGCCGACATCGTCATATCGTGCCGCATTCGACTGGCGCGGAACCTGTCGTCGTTCCCGTTCACCAATCGCGCGTCCACGCATCAGAAGGCGGAAATCGAGCAGTACCTGAAAGGCCGGCTGGAGAAGATCGACTTCGAGCCGCGCCTGGAGTACGTGAACCTGGCCCCGCTGTCGGCGCTCGATCGCCAACTTCTTGTGGAGCGACAGCTCATCAGCCGCGAGCTGGCGAACAGCGAAGGCCCGCGCGGCGTCGCCTTTGCCGGCAGCGAGATTATCAGCGTCATGGTCAACGAGGAGGACCACGTCCGCATGCAGGTCATCCGCTCCGGCTTCACGCTCGACGAAGCCTGGCAAGACGCCGACCGCCTCGACGACAAGCTCGAAGAGAAAGTCCCCTACGCCTTCAACGAGGAGCTCGGCTATCTCACCGCCTGCCCGACCAACGTCGGCACCGGCATGCGCGCCAGCGTGATGCTGCACCTGCCGGCCCTGGTGTTGACGAAACAGATCGAGAAGGTCTTCCGCGCCTTGCAGAAGATCAACCTCGCCGTGCGCGGGCTCTACGGCGAAGGCAGCCGGGCCTCGGGCGATTTCTACCAAATCTCCAATCAGGTGACGCTCGGCAAAAGCGAAACGACGATCATCAATGAGATCCGCGACGTGGTCCCGAACATCATCAACTACGAGCGTCAGGCGCGCCAGGCCCTGACGCGCGAGAACCATGCCCAGGTGCTTGATCGCGTCCGCCGCGCTTTCGGCGTTTTGAAAAATGCCGCCATGATGACCTCGGAGGAGACAATGGACCTCCTGTCGAGCGTCCGCCTCGGCGTCAATTTGGGACTCATCGACGACATCGACATATTCAAGGTCAACGAACTCTTCATCCACACGCAGCCGGCCCACTTGCAAAAATTGCTTGGGCGACAACTCGACAGCGAGGAACGCAACACGGAGCGGGCACGTTTCTTGCGGAATCGGCTGCGCGAGATGGATAGCTTGAACTAATAACCGGGCGATTGCAACGGAACACATTAACTGCACGGCATCGAGCGATCCCCGCCTTGCGCTCAGGGTTAGATTGCCCAGGGAGCGTCCCTGGCGTGCCGGAATCCGCCGTGGCGTTGCCTACCACTTTCCATGGATTTGATTGACTTGCCTGAACAGGTGTGTTAGTTCTAGATGTTGGTTCGCCTCACTAGCGCCGAAAACCATCGTGCCACTCCTTTTTGTGCGGGCACTATCCAGTTGAAGAACTTTGCGCTATTGACTTGTGCGCCGTCGTGGTTGGGGGGTACTCCCATGATTCGGGCATTTTCGCGCCGCTGGCTTGTCGCGTTCCTGGCATTAGCAATCGCTGCACCGCCGCTTTGGGCGGACGGCGTCACGCTTCCCGACGGCCGACGCATCGAGACGATCGATTTTGAACGCCACGTGCAGGCCCTGCTGGGCAAACACGGCTGCAACGCGGGTTCGTGCCACGGTTCGCTTCAGGGGCGCGGCGGACTGTACTTGAGCTTGTTCGGCTATTCCGCGGAGAAAGATATCGCCGCCTTGATGCGCGACGCGCGCGGCCGGCGCGTCAGTGTAGGCAATCCCGACCAGAGCTTGATGCTGCTCAAAGCCACTGGGCAAGTCACGCACGGCGGCGACGTACGATTTTCTCCCTATTCCTGGCAGCACGAGGTCATACGCTCCTGGATCGCGTCCGGCGCCAACTGGACTCCCGGCGCCGGCAAGGTCAGCCGCGTCGAAGTGCAGCCGAACGAGTTCGTCTTCACCAAGCCGGGCGACACCAAGCAATTGAAGGTCATCGTTCACTTTGCCGACAAGACGCAAGAAGACATGACGCTCCTGTGCGACTTCCGCGCTTACGACGATTTCGTCGTTTCGGTTTCCCCGACCGGCGAAGTAAAGAGTCTACGGCCCGGCGACACGCCGATCCTCGTTACCTATCGCGGACACATCCAGACGACGCGCGTTTTCACCCCCGTCACGCTCGCCAAGGATGTCGCCTATCCGAAGGTTCCCGAAATCAATTACATCGACCGCGAAATCTTCGGCAAACTGAGGAAGCTCAACATCATCCCGTCGGACCTGTCGAGCGACACCGAGTTTCTGCGCCGCGCCACGATCGATACGATTGGCTCCTTGCCGTCGCCCGAGGAAGTGCGCGCGTTCGTGGCCGACAAGGACCCCGAAAAACGCGCCAAGAAGATCGACGACCTGCTCAAGCATTCGTTGCACGCGGCGCTGTGGGCGACGAAATTCAGCGACATCACCGCCAACAACGTCGATGCGATGGACGGCGTGCCGCAGCTTCGGGCCAAGCGCGCCAAGATGTGGCACGACTGGTTCCGCAAGCGCGTTCATGAAAACATGCCGTATGATCAGATCGCCAAAGGCGTGCTGACCGCGACGAGCCGGGACAAGCTCGAACCACTGGCCTGGGTCCGGCACTACGGCGAAATCGATCAGGCGGCCCGCGTCGGCTTCAACACCGCTTACGCCGAGCGCGCGAGTCTCGATCTGTTCTGGCGGCGCCTCGACGGCAAGGAGTTCTTCCCCATCGAGAAGATGGCGGAGCTGACCGCGACCGCGTTCATGGGCGTCCGCATCGAGTGCGCTCAGTGCCACAAGCATCCGACCGACGAATGGACGCAAGCCGAGTATCGCGCGTTCGCCAACGTGTTCAGCCAGGTCCAACTCGGTTCGTCCGTGGAGATCAAGGCGGCCGTCCTGAAAGAGCAGACCGAACGGCAACGCGTAATCAAGGAAGCGCTCGACATCATCGACAAGGACATCAAGGCGCGCAAGGCCGAGATCGATGCGAAGCTCGACGCGGAAATCGCTCCGAAACGCAAGGACTTCGACGCGACGCTGGCGAAGGAGATCGCTGCTCGCAAGGAAGCCGCCCAGAAGGCCGTCGCAAATGAGCCCGCCGACAAACAGAAAACCGCCCTGGCGGCCGCCGAGAAGATGATCGAGTCCTATCGCAAGAAGACGCAAACGTCGTTCGATCAATCCGTGCTCAGTCAGCGTCAGAAGGCCACGGCCGCGATTAATCAAGAATCCGCCAAGCGCAAGGCCGAGGTCAACGCGAAGTTCTCCGCGATGAATCCCTTTGGTCCGGGCGGCGGCCAGGGGCAGCTGCAAGAGATCTTCATCTCGACCAAGTTGACGCGCACGCTCAGTCATCCCGACACCAAGGCTGCCCTGCCTCCCAAAGCGCTGGGGGGACCCGAGTTGTCCTATGATGGCGACGCGCGCGAAGGATTACACCGCTGGCTGACGCAGGCGGACAATCCGTTCTTTGCGCGCAGCTTTGTCAATCGCGTCTGGGCCCACTACTTCGGCCAGGGGCTGGTAGAACCGGTCGACAGCTTCTCCGCCGCCAATCCGCCGTCGAACGAGAAACTGCTCGACGCGCTTGCGAAGGACTTCATTGACAGCAAGTTCGACATCCGCCGGCTCGAACGCACGATCCTCCTGTCACGCACCTATCAACTGTCGGCGACGCCCAACGACACGAATCGGCAAGACAAGAACGCCTTCGCACGCAGCTATCCGCGCCGGCCTATGGCGGAGGTCGTGATCGACGTACTCAACTCGGCTCTCGGAGTCACCGACGATTTCGGGCCCGACGTGCCCAAGGAAAGCCGCGCCATCGAGCTGGCGCCGAACAAGCTGCAAAATCAGCAGTTCGCGAACATTCTGCGCATCTTCGGCCGGCCGCCCCGCACCTCGACCTGCGATTGCGAGCGCGCCACCGAACCCGCGCTGCCGCAGACGTTATACTTGATGACGGACCTCAACCTGCTCGGTAAGATGACGAAGGGCCGCATGAGCCAGCTGTTGTCGTCGAAGAAAAGCGACGATGAAGTGATTGACGACTTGTTCCTGGCCACGCTGACGAGAACGCCGACCGAGCGCGAACGCATGTTCGCCCAGCAGAGCTTACAGCGGGCGGCGTCGCGCCAGGCGGGATTCGTCAATATCATGTGGGCATTGATCAACACGCGGGAGTTTGTTCTGAATCATTGATCTCATTCGTTTAGCGCTCGCATGGCGCCATGCGAGCGCTAAACGAAGAAAACAGGGGGTTACTCATGTCGAACCGATCCCACCGCCGCGATTTCCTCAAGATCGGCGCCGCCGGTCTTCTGGGCATGACCTTGCCCGATCTGCTGCGGCTCGAAGCGACCGCGAATAATCCGCGCGCGCAATCCGTGACCAACGGCCGCGCCCGTAACGTCATCATGATCTGGCTCTCCGGCGGCCCGGCGACCATCGACATTTGGGACTTGAAGCCCGACGCTCCCGCGCAGATTCGAGGCGAGTTCCGCCCGATCCACACCAACGCGGATGGCGTTCACATCAGCGAACACATGCCGCGCACGGCGCGCGTCATGGATCAGGCGGCCATCGTCCGCTCGCTGGCCCATGGCATCGACGACCACGGCGCGGCATCCGTCTACATGACCGCCGGCACGCGCTCGACGCAGGTGCTGCGCTACCCGTCGCTCGGCTCGATGACGTCCCGCTTGCTCGACGCCGAACCGGGCATCCCCGCCTACGTCAAGTTCGGCCGGGGCGGGAGCAGCCAGACCACCGGCTATCTCGGCACGCAGTATAGCCCTCTCGAAGTGGACGAGAACATCAACATTCGGCCGGCTGCCGCTCAAGCGCAGAACCGCTTCCAGCAGCCGCAACAGCAGCAACAACTCGGCGTCGCCTTGCCGCCGGGTTTCTCGCAGGACATGCTGAACGATCGCGACGGTCTGCGCAACGCCTTCGACGAACATTTCAGCCGACTTGATAACTCCGCGGACATCGTCGGCGGCATGGATCGCTTCCATCAGCAGGCTATCGATATCCTGCGCGCCAACCGCACGCAACGCGCCCTCGACGTCTCGGGCGAACCGAGCATCGTGCGCGATCGCTACGGCAGCGACGCTCTGGGCCGCGCCGGTCTGATCTCGCGCCGCCTGATCGAAGCGGGCACGCGCTTCGTCACTTTCACGATCAACGGCTGGGACACGCACGGCGGCAACTTCAACGCGCTGCGCACCAACCTCCTGCCGCGGCTCGATCGCGTCTTGGCCGCGCTCGTAGGCGATCTGGCCAGCCGTGGGCTGCTCGAGAACACAGTCGTTTACTGCGCCGGCGAGTTCGGCCGCACGCCGCGCGTCAACGGCGGCGCCGGTCGCGATCACTGGGGCCGCTCGATGTCGGTGTTCCTGGCCGGCGGCGGCATCAAGCGCGGCTACGTGCACGGCTCGACCGACACGAACGGCATGGCCCCCGCCAACGCTCCGTGCCGGCCCGACGACGTCGCGGCGACGATCTTCCATTGCCTCGGCTTTGAGCCGAGCTACGAGATCAGCTCGCCGCTCGGCCGGCCCCTCCAGATCTTCCCGCTGGGCCGCGTGTTGGCGCCGCTGGTGGCGTAACCGATTCGCCGTTTGCGGCGTAGCACGGTAGTCGTGCCGCGCCGCAAACGGTTTCTTAGCTGCCCTGGCCTCCTTGCGTCCTGATTCATCGGCTGGTAGGATTTCATATGGAGGCCGCCATGATTGAACTCACTGCCGAACAGCACCAGGCAATCACCGAAGCGGAGATGCCAACTCTCATCGATCCTGAAACTCGAACCGAATACGTCCTCGTGCGCAAGGATCTCTTTGATCGGCTCAAAGCGCAGCTAGCTCTGGACGAGTACGACCCCGACGAAGGCCTCGTCCATATGAATGAGGTAATGGCCGGGGACGACGCCAACGATCCACTTCTGGAGAGCTATCAGCATTACCGCGAGACCCGGTCATGAAACGCGGCGATGTCGTCCTCGTGCCGTTTCCATTTCAGGACAAACCCGGCGAAAAGCTCCGTCCCGCCGTAGTGGTACAAAGCGATGCCGAAAATGCAAGACTCGTCAACAGTGTTGTTGTCATGATAACCGGCAACCTGCAAGACGCGGGTCAGCCGACAACCGTCCTTATTGACCCATTCACTCCTGCCGGCGCGGGCTCGGGACTGACGGGATCCTCGCTCATCAAATGCCATAACATCGCGACGGTTCGTCAGAATCGGATGAAAGTCATCGGCCGCCTTTCAACCGCGCTGATGCGCCAGGTGAATGACGCATTGCGCATCGCTCTGGAATTGCCCTGATGAGTCGCCCGCACATCCTTCTCGTTTTCTAGCGCACGTCATACTCTGTCCGTTGAACGGAACAACGCTTCACGCACGGAGACCACGCCATGTCCGACAAGAAACCCACGCCGCGCCAACAACTCTTGGGCATGATCACCAGCTACTGGACCTCGCAATCGATCCACGTCGCCGCCAAGCTCAAGCTCGCTGATCTCGTCAAGGACGCACCGAAGACCGCCGCCGAACTCGCGCAGTCAACCGGCACGCATCCGCAGGCGCTCTTTCGCTTGCTACGCGCGCTGTCGAGCGTCGAGATTTTCCGCGAGGACGAACAAGGCCGCTTCCATTTGACGCCGATGGCCGAGTGCCTGCTCGACGTGCACGGCTCACAGCGCGCGGTCGCGATCATGATGGGAGACGAACATTACGCGTCCTGGGGCGAATTGCTCTACAGCGTCCAGACCGGCAAGCCTGGGTTCGATCACCTCTACAAGAAGCCGGTCTTTGATTGGCTCTCGGAACATACCGAACAGGCGAAGATTTTCGACGCCGCCATGACCGGCTTCCACGGCTCCGAAACGCAAGCGATGATCGACGCCTACGATTACGCCGGCGTCAACACCGTCGTCGATATCGGCGGCGGCAACGGCACCGTGTTGGCCGCGGTCTTGAAACGGCACCCGACGATCAAGGGCATCCTCTACGATCTGCCCGGCGTCATCGAGCGCGCCAAGAAAAATCTTGCCGACCAGGGTCTGACGTCGCGCGTGCAGACGATCGCCGGCAGCTTCTTCGAGTCGGCCCCGCCCGGCGGCGACACCTATCAAATGCGGCACATCATCCACGACTGGACCGACGAGCAGTGCCACACTATCCTCACGCACATTCGCAAGGTCATCCCCAAGGACGGCAGGTTGCTGGTCATTGAGATGGTCATCAAGCCGAAGAATGAGCCGCAGCTCGCGAAATGGCTCGATCTCAACATGCTGGTCCTACCAGGCGGCCGCGAGCGCACCGAGACGGAGTATCGCGACATGTATGCCAAGGCGGGCTTCAGACTGGAGCGCGTCGTGCCGACGCCGACGGAGGTGAGCGTCATCGAAGGTCGGCCCGTGTAAGGGGCGTGGCGTTTGCTGCCTGGCGGCATCCTCATTGGCGTGCGACCTTTGTAACCGTTCACCTCCCCTCTCCCTCTGCACTCAGGGGGAGAGGGGTCGGGGGTGAGGGGGAGGAACAGACAGTTGCGCGACGCCTCAACCCCTCACCCCCAGCCCCTCTCCCCTGAGTACAGGGGAGAGGGGTGAACGGTTACCGACTTTTTTGGTTTTTTCGCGTGCTTTTCACTAACGGGTCAGATAACATCGCCCACGATTTGCTTCCCGTTTCCATTCACGCCCACATTGACAGGATGTACAGCCATGCTCACAGCCCGGCACCTGATGCTTTTGGTTTTCTCCTTGGCCGTGCTCTTGCACTTCCTGGGTGAATCGTTAGCAGGCCCCCATCGCGACGAGGCCCGGCATTGCACTTTCAACATTCCGAACAACTGGATTCCCGTGCCGGCGGAAATGCTCGCCGAGGCAAACCGGATGGCGAAGAACAACAACGTCCAATTTCAAGCGGGGTACGAGCCCAAGGAGCTCACGCCGGGCCCCAATGGCGAACGCTATCCGTACTTCTTCCTTCAGCACATCAAGATAAATGGCCCGGGCAGCTATGAAGACATCGAACGCAGCATCGCCAAGGGTGTGCCGAATGGCGTCAAAAAAATGGAAGGCGAGCTGAAAGATCTCGTCTCCAACATCTCGGTCGGCTCCGCGGTGCTGGATCGCACGAAAAATCGCATCATCCTGCGCATCGAATTGACGCTGCCGAACGGCGCCAAAGTGCAGGGGGTCTCCTATGGATTCATCGGCAAAGAAGGGATCTTGAATCTCCACTGCTATGCCCTGGAGAAGGACTTCAACCGTTTGTTGCCCACGTACAACGCCATGGCCGATTCCTTCGCCTACGACCAAGGCTACGAATTCGTGCCCGGCCGGGGCGTTTTCAGCTGGCTCAACTGGTCGAACGGCGGGATCATCGGCGCCATCATCGGCGGACTCATCGGCGGCGTCATTGCTCTTGGCCGTAAACTCCTGGGGAAGGCTTGATGTTTCAAGGCCGGCTCATTCCGCGATGAGATGCGCCAGGTCGCGTCATGCCGGCGCCCGCTCGCGCGGCGCCGGCATCAACCAATGAAAGAAGAAGTGCGTCGGCGCAAAGATCCCCAGCGGCAGAATTCCCATCAAGCACGCGAAGTACACGTTCGGGTCCAGCCACGTCTGCGCCTGCTTCTCATTGAAGCCTTGCACGTAGTTGATGTTCACCGGCAAATTCGGATTGTCGTAAACCCCCGGCCCCGGCAGCAAGAAATAACACACCGGCAGCAAAATCCACGTCAGCAGCGTCCACAGGAGGATGCCGCGCTTGTCGTAGCCGAGCAGCCACACCAGGTAGATCAGCAGGAACGGCAGCCAGAAGTGAAAGAACGACAGGAAGCGCAAATAGAACGGCTTGTGCGCGTGGAACATGTATCCCGTCAGGCCAGTCAACGGAAACCCCGCCAGCTCGCCGAAGAAATCGATCACCCACAGCATCTGCGGCAAGAAGATGCCGACCAGCCCCGCCGAACACAGGAGCGGGCTTTCGATCCAGACGGCCAGCAGCGTCATCACGATGGCGACATCGCAGAAGTAAAGAAAGTTGGTCGGCCCATAGTGGTAGAGGTAGACGGGAATGAGCACCGCCATGAACGCGGTGTACGGGATCTTGACCCAGAGCGGAATGAGGCGCGGCGTAGCGGCGGGCATGCGCGAGTCCTTTCCTGCCAGAATCATGGCCTGGAACGTCGTCTCTTCCAGAAACCGGGCCTGCGTTTTTCGTGAGCGACGGCGAGGATGCGGACGTTCTGGTCGTCAGTGTTTTCAAAGTACAGAACGTACGGAAATTTGCGGAGGCGAATCCATCGGAACCGATCCTCGTATCTGGGCCAAAGGTGAGGATTGGCGGCAATCGCTGCCACGGCGACATCCAGCGCAGTCACGAAGCGCTCCGCGACTATCATCGAGTGCCGCGCGTATCGTCGTAGCGCCTTGAGATAGTCCTGCGACGCCAGTCGATGAAAGTGAATGTCCATCATCGGGACCAGGATCAGCGGAGTTTCTTCAGGTCGGTCCAGGAGATGCTCGCATTCGGATCGTTCGTCATTTCTTCGCTGCGGCGCTCGAGTTCCTTGGCAAACGCGTGGTCGTCAAGTTCACCCTCCTCCTCCGTGAGGCTGGACAAGAGTGCTTCGGCGATCGCCGCACGCTCGATTTCTGGCAGTGAAAGAACCGATTCAAGCAGAGATTCGGACGAATGACTCATCGGGACTTCTCCTTGTTCTTATCCCAGATCATCATACCGGCACGCGTTGGCAAATCCTAGGCGAAAGTGACGTTCCCACGGTTACGCGCGCAGATTCTTCACGCTGCGTAACGGTGTCGGCGCTGGGCCGCGGTTAGCGCGGCGCGGGTGAACTCGGGCCAACGCCATACTCGGCTGGCTGCTCTTCGATGACGACGGTGAGCCGGAGCGCCTTGCCGTCGCGCACGATGTCCACGGCGGCGGCCTGGTTGATCGGCATGGCGGCGACGATGCGCTGCAGCACGTTGGTGTCCTTGACCGATCGGCCGCCGATGGCGATGACGATGTCGCCTGTCTTAAGCCCGGCCTTGGCGGCGGGGGTCATTGCGTAGACCTCTGCGATTACGGCGCCGCCGGTTAGCGCGAGATTGAACTGGGCCGCCACGGCGGGATCGATTTCGCGGATATGCGCGCCGAGGTAGCCGCGCTTCACCGTCCCGGTCGCGCGCAGAGACGGCACGACGTTCTTGGCGAGATTGCTGGCGACCGCGAGGCCGACGCCCTGGAAGCCGCCGCTCTTGCTCTTGATCGCCGCGCACACGCCGATGACTTTGCCTTCGAGGTTGACAAGCGGCCCGCCGGAGTTGCCGGGGTTGATGGCTGCGTCGGGTTGCAGGAAATCTTCGTACATGTTCATGTTGAGCCCGTTGCGTCCCTTGGCGCTGATGATGCCGTGCGTCACGGAGCCCGCGAGGCCGAACGGAGCGCCGACCGCCAGGACTCGATCGCCGATTTCCATGGCGTCGGAGTCGCCGAAGTCGAGCGCTTGGAACCGCGCGTCCTTGGCGTCGAGCAAGATCAAAGCGACATCCGTGCGGCGATCGCTGCGGATGTTCTTCGCTGTGAACTTACGGCCATCGTTGAGCGTGACGATCGCCGACTCCGCCCCTTCGACAACGTGATAGTTGGTGACGACGACGCCGGACGAATCGATGAGGAACCCGGAGCCGAAGCCGAGCTTGTTCGGATCGAGCGGCGTGCCGGGCGGGCGGCGGAATTCCTCGGGCAAGCGTGGATCGTCAAAGAGCTGCGGGTTCGCGGTGGCGCCGGCTTTCGGCTTGGCCCGTGTTTCAATACTGACGACGGCGGGCACGACGCGCTTGACGACATCGCGATACGACGTCAGCTCACGCGGCAACGCCCCCGTCTGCGGCTGGCCGTGCAGCCACGAGCCGACGATAACGCTGCCGGCGACGAAACCAATCAGCACGAACAGACCGGATATCCATCTAGGTTTCATGGGATAGTCCTTTCAGTCTTCGTTTTTTTCAATGAACCGCGACCGTCTGGGAGCATTGGTTCGCGTTTTTCACTCCCTGCTGGTCGCGGTTCGTTGGGAGTAGACCCTACCTGTCCATTTTACGCGACTTATTTTGCCTGCGCCATCGAATTCCGCCTTGACGAACGGAAGGTGGTGTGGGAGAAAGAGCGATAGGAAAAAAGTCCGCCCTCGCATGGAGAATTGCCGTGTTGACGAAAATCCTCACCGCCGTCGTCTTGACCGGGGCCTTGGTCGTGTCGGGCGACGCGACGTTTCAGCGTATCGGCTGCCCACTGGCGGCATTGGGCTGCTGCGTCTCGTCAAGCAGTTGCTGTTCTTCGCTGACGAAGCAAGAAGCGAGTGAATCCGAATCAACCGGCTCCAATTGCTGCTCGGTGCCGTCGCGCGGCGCCAAGACGGCCGCCAAGTCGAGTTGCTGCTCGCAAGAGTAGAGCTGTTGCTCGGCGACCAGCACGGAGCAATGCTGCTTCGTGCCGATTAAATGAAATCGGCTCGGCTCGCCGAACTTCTATTTCTTCCTCTCTGCCGCCGACGCATCGAACCGACGCAGTCGTTTGCGCGGCACGGGATGATCGTGCTCGTCTTCAATGTCGCCGATGATCTCTTCGAGAACATCCTCCAGCGTAATCAAGCCATGGATCTTGCTCTCCTCGTCGCGCACCAGCGCCATCGGCCGCTTCGCCTTGCGAAAGAGCCGCAAGGCGTTGGCGATGCTTTCGTCCGGCTTGAGGAAAAGGGCGGGATAAATGGCGTCTTCGAGCACGACGATGCCGTGCAGGCTGACGAGGTAGAAGAGATTCTTGGTGTTGACGATGCCGACAATGTTGTCGATGTCCCGTTCGTAAACGGGAATGCGCGTATGGGCGCATTCGCGAACGGCTTCGAGGACTTTGTCCCAAGATGTCGTCAATTCCAGCGCCGCCATCTTCTCGCGCGGGACCATGCAGTCGGCCACGCGCTTGTCCGACATGCGAAAGACGTTCTGCACCATCTCGGCCTGCTCGGCGTTTAACACGCCGGCTTCTTCCGTGTCCTCGATCAACAGGGCCAGCTCCTCGACGGAGTGGACCAGTCCTTCCATCGGCGGCCGAGCGCCGAGCTTGCGAACGATGAAGTTGCCCGTGCCGTTCATGACGAGGATGATGGGCCGCGTCGCCATGACGAACCAAAAGAGCGGCGTCGCCACCCAGATGGCGATGCGTTCGGGCGACATCAACGCCAATGACTTGGGAACCAGCTCTCCGAAGACGACGTGCAAGTAGGTGATGATCGCAAACGCAATCGAGGCGGAGACGGAATGGGTGGCGATCCAATTCCAAGGCTCCGACAGATTCTGAAAAACGCCGATCAGCACCGAGGCAAGGGCCTGCTCCGCGAAAAATCCCAAGGCGATGCTGCTCAGAGTGATTCCCAGCTGCGTGGCGGCGATCGAACGATCCAGGTGCTCAATGGCGTGCTGGACCGCGAGCGCGCCCTTGATGCCGCGCTGCACCAACTCCTCGACGCGCGTCCGCCGCACCGCGACCAGGGCGAACTCCGCGGCCACGAAATAGCCGTTCGTCGCCACCAGGATCGGCAAACTGAGCAAACCGAGCAGCGTCCACCAAAGATTTCCGCTGTCCGCGTCGGCGAACAATACAGACACGAGTGATCCTCCAGCGCAGCGTATCTACATTGATTATAGCGAGTTCGGACGCGATCCTCTCCTTCATGCGAATCGACCAACGAGCCGCGACCGTAAGGGAGCGCCGAGCTCGCGCTGATGGCTGCCACCGCTCCCTAACGCGGCCGAGCCGCAACCGGGAGACGGAGAACCGAGGACCGACAACCGAGAATGAAAACACGAGCATTGTTTCTTTCACTCATTTTCGGTCCTCGGTTCTCCGTCTCCCGGTTTCCCGGTTGGATCCACGACTTAACTCCTCTGCACGTTGCGGAGAAGTTGATAGGAAAAAATCTAACGGTCGCGGCTCGTTGGGAAATCCTTCATTTTGCGAGGAACCGCACATGAAAAACACTGTAATCGGCTCGTGAAATGTCTTAGAGTAAGGGTAGAAATCAACCGATTCGCTTGTCTCCGTGGGGTCTTCCGCCATGAGAATTGCATCCTTCGCAATGATCTTCGTAGCACTACTGCCGACCTTGGGGCTCGCCCAGGACAAAAAACCGACGCCCGCGGCGATTCAGTTCTTCGAGACGAAGGTCCGTCCCGTGCTCGTCGAAAACTGCTTCGAGTGCCACGCCGGCAAGAAGCAGAAAGGCGGCTTGCACGTCGATTCGCTGACGGCATTGCTCGAAGGCGGCGACACCGGGCCGGCGATCGTGCCGGGGCATCCGGAAAAAAGCCTGCTTGTCAAGGCGATCCTGCAAGACGGCAAGCTCAAAATGCCCAAGAACAAGAAACTCAAACGCGACGAGATCGACGCCCTGACGCAGTGGATCAAGATGGGCGCTCCCTGGCCCGGCGGCGCTACACCCGCCAAGAAGGGCGAGTTTGCCATCAGCGACAAGGACCGCGCACACTGGGCGTATCAGCCCGTCAAGCGGCCGTCGTTGCCGGAAGTGAAGAACAAAGCGTGGCTCCGCAATCCGATCGACGCATTCATCCTTGCCAAGCTCGAAGCGAAGGGCCTCTCCCCTACCTCGCCGGCGTCGAAGCAAGAACTCGCGCGGCGACTTTATTTCGATCTGACGGGCCTGCCGCCGACACCGACGGAGGCTGATGCATTCACCAAAGACGAGGCACCTGACGCATACGAAAAGCTCGTGGACAAGCTGCTCGCGTCGCCGCGCTACGGCGAGAAGTGGGCACGTCACTGGCTCGACCTGGTACGCTTTGCCGAGACCAACAGCTACGAGCGCGACAATCCGAAGCCGAACGTGTGGCGCTATCGCGATTACGTCATCCGGGCGTTCAACGAGGATACGCCTTACGATAAGTTTCTACGGCAACAACTCGCGGGAGATGAACTCTTCCCCGGCGACGCCGACGCGCTGATCGCGACCGGCTTTTATCGCCTGGGCATCTGGGACGACGAGCCGGTCGATCCCAAGCAGGCGCGTTACGACGGTCTGGACGACATCATCGCCACCATCGGCCAAACAATGCTCGGCATGACGCTCGACTGCGCGCGCTGCCACAATCACAAGATCGATCCGATCGCGCAGAAGGACTATTACAAGATGCTCGCTTTCCTGCATGGCATCAACCACTATCGCGGCGGCGGCGCAGATGACGTGCGCCCCGTCGGCGATCCGAAGCAGTCGGCCGCGTATCTCAAGATCCTGCAAGAGCACGAAGAAAAGAAGGCCAAGACCCAGGCCGCCTTGACGACCATTGAGAACGAGTTTCGCAAGCTGCACAAGCAAGCCGGGCAACTCGTCGGCAATGATCTCGACGAGCTGACCTATCGCTTCTACCGCAACGCCTGGAAGAGCCTCCCCGACTTCACGCAGCTCAAGCACGAGGACGAAGGCAAGCTTCCCAAGAAGCTCTTCGACATCAGCCCGCGCACGCGCAATGAAGCGTTCGGCTTTGTCTACGAAGGTTTACTTATCGTTCCCGCCGACGGCAAATACACGTTCTTTCTCGATTCCGACGACGGCTCACGCCTGAGCGTCAATGGCAAGGCGATCATCACCTACGACGGCATCCACGGCATGGGCAAGGTCCAGACGAAGACCGTCGATCTGAAGAAGGGCCGCTTGCCGATCAAGCTCGAATACTTCCAAAACATCTTCGGCTACGGCCTGTACGTCGGCTGGTCGGGTCCGGGTTTCGAGAGGCGCAACCTATCCGTGCCGACGGACAACGTGGAGTTCGCCGACATCACCGCGCAACTCCATCGCGACGGAGCGCGCGTGCTTGGCGACCAGCGTTATCAGGAGTGGTTCGCTCTTTTGAAGCAAATGAACTTCCTGCGTAAGGCCCCGGCGATGCCATCTGTCGAAATGGCGCTCTGCGTCGTCGAAGCGGGACCGAAGGCGCCTGAGACGTTCGTATTCAACCGCGGCAATCCGCACGTGCTGGGCGACAAGGTCGCGCCCGGATTTCCGACGATATTCAACCTTCCCGATCCGATGGACGCCAAGCCCGTCGGCAAATCGTCAGGCCGACGCACTGTCCTGGCCAACTGGATTGCGTCGCAAGAGAATCCGATGACCGCGCGCGTCATGGTCAATCGCCTCTGGCAGCACCACTTCGGCCGCGGCATCGTGCGCACGCCGAACGACTACGGCCTTCAAGGCTCGCGGCCGACGCATCCCGAATTGCTCGATTGGCTGGCAGCAGAGTTTTCCTCCCCTCTCCCCACCGGGGGAGAGGGGCCGGGGGTGAGGGGGTGGAGCCTCAAGAACATGCACCGCCTCATCCTGACATCGAACACCTATCGAATGTCGTCGCGTGCTACGCCGCAAGCGGCGGAACTGGGTACGAAGCTCGACGTCGCCAACGATCTCTTCTGGCACTTCGACATGCGCCGCCTGAGCGCCGAGGAGATTCGCGATTCGATCCTCGCCGTCAGCGGCAATCTCAATCTCAAGATGCACGGTCCGGGCATCTATCCGCCGATCCCGAAGGAGATTCTGGCAGGCCAATCAGTCCCCGGCCGCGGCTGGCCCACGTCGAAGTCGGACGAAGCCGCACGCCGCAGCGTGTATGTACACGTGAAGCGTTCGCTGTTGTTGCCGATCCTGGAGGCGTTCGACCTCGCGGAGCCCGACCGCACGACGCCGGTGCGTTTCTCTTCGACGCAGCCGACGCAAGCGTTAAGTCTCTTGAATGGCGAGTTCATGAACACGCAAGCGAAGATCTTCGCCGAGCGATTGAAGAAGGAGGCGGGCAACGACGTGTCCGCCCAAGTGCGCCTGGGATTGTACCTGGCGACGTCGCGCTCGCCGTCGGACGTCGAGGTGCGTCGCGGCGTCGGCTTGATCGACACGATCGTGCGCGAGGACCGCGTTAGCGCAGATGCGGCGTTGCAGGCGTTTTGCTTGGTGGTGTTGAATTTGAATGAGTTCATGTATCTGGATTGAGCTGCCTCGTCGGTGATATAATGCCAAGTAACCTATTTTGAGGATAATAAATGCCCAATCATCCCGTGACCACAGTGTTGAAAATCAAGGATTGTGGCCCTGACGCCTGTTAACATGGCAGGAGGACAAATTGCTCTTCAAGGGCAACTAGCAACAGTTGAAGGCCACGCAGGCAGCTCACGAATGGGTTGCCAGGCGATTATTGCCTCGCGGCCTAGAGACGAGACGTGATTCCAGAACGGCCGAGGTCGGTTCCTATCGCGACTGAGGTTCTAGCTTAGGAGAGTGTAATGGCCGCCAAGCAAACTTCCCGCCAGCGTCCGAGGGAGAAGAGCGTTGATTTGAAGCTACTGTGCGCCAACCTTATCGCGGAACGGGAGCGATTGCAGGAGGAAGTTAGGAAACTCCGGGAGGAGAAATCCGAACTCATTCAAAGCCTCGGCCTGCTCTTGTGCGGACCAATTGGCAAGCTTGACAAAGAAGCAATGCTCGCCGAGGCCGCGACGCAGCCTTCGTTGACCGAACTTATCGCGGAATTCGAAAGCGCCGAGGACTGAGAGATGTCGTCCAATGGTCGTCCCCCCTACCAGCTTCGCCCGCTTCCTCGTGCAACCGATCAGATCAAGGTTCTCAGTGAGAAGGCTATCCAGGAGGGGGCGAAGAAATTGTTCGTCGACGCACTCAAGAAGTTGTCGACGGCGTTGGAAACGGAACCCAAAGAATCGGGAGATCCGGAACGGAGCCTGAAGAAGCCGGGAGGCACATTGTTCCATGCCGTATTTGGGCCTTTGTTTGTTCAGTATGCGGTGTATGAACACGAGCGAACCGTTCTGATATTGAAGGTGCTTCCCATGCCAGGTTCGGCACTTGACAAGCCGTGAACAAGCAACAATTGTTTCGAGGTTACGTAATGTCGCAACCCATGAAAAACTTCTGCCGCCGCACGCGCCGCGAGTTCCTCTGGGAAGCCGGCGCCGGCTTCACGGGCCTCGCGCTCACGGGGCTCCTGTCGCAAGACGGCTTCTTCGCGCAGGAACCCGTTCGGCCTGGCGCTAATCCGCTCGCGCCGCGCGAACCTCACTTCCCCGCCAAGGCCAAGAGCGTCATCTTTCTCTTCATGTATGGCGGGCCGAGCCAGGTCGATACCTTCGACTACAAGCCCGACATGTATCGGCTCGATGGCCGCACCGTCAACGTGCGCACCTTCGGGCGCGGCGGGCATCGTAATCAAGGGCGCGTCGTCGGGCCGAAGTGGCGCTTCAAGCAGTACGGCCAATGCGGCAAGTACATCAGCGATCTCTTCCCGAATCTTGGCACGTGCGCCGACGATATCGCCTTCCTGCACTCGATGATCGCCGACTCGCCGATTCACGGCAGCGCCATGCTGCAGATGAATACGGGAAAGATCTTATCGGGAAGTCCCTGTCTCGGTTCCTGGGTCAACTATGGCCTCGGCACGGTCAATCAAGACTTGCCGGGTTTCTGCGTCATGCTCGATCCCACCGGCGGGCCCATCAGCGGCGCCAAGAACTGGACATCGGGCTACATGCCCGCATCGTATCAGGGCACGATCCTGCGTTCCGCAGGGCAGCCGATCCTCGATTTGCACCGCCCCGCCGGCACGACCGACGCCATGCAGCGCCGCATGCTCGACACGCTCGGCGCCTTCAATCGCGAACACGAAGCGCCGCGCACGCACAACAGCAACCTCGGCGCGCGCATCGCGTCGTACGAGCTGGCCTACCGCATGCAGTCCAACGCGGAGGACGCCGTCGATATCAATCAGGAAAGCGAGGAGACGAAAAGCCTCTACGGCTACGACAATCCACGCACGCAAGACTTCGCGCGCAAGTGCATGCTCGCTCGTCGATTGGTCGAACGCGGCGTACGTTTCGTGCAGATCTACTCCGGCGGCAACCACAACGACGCCAACTGGGACGCGCACGGCGACATGGTCTTCAATCACAACCTGCACGCGGGCCGCACCGACAAGCCGATCGCCGGCCTCATCAAGGACCTGAAACGCCGCGGCCTCTTGGACGAAACGCTGATCGTCTGGGGCGGCGAGTTCGGTCGACAACCGACGGCCGAGTACGCCACCGGCACCGGCCGCGATCACAACGCCTACGGCTTCACGATGTGGATGGCG
This sequence comes from Planctomycetia bacterium, assembly GCA_005799265.1. Taxonomy (GTDB): domain Bacteria; phylum Planctomycetota; class Planctomycetia; order Gemmatales; family Gemmataceae; genus SIAQ01. Next base: position 40,331 of record SYHD01000090.1, read on the forward strand.
GGCGGCGGCGTCAAAGGCGGTGTCTCAGTCGGCGCGACCGACGAGCTCGGCGCGGCCGCGGTGGAGCATCCCTACCACGTCAAAAACCTGCATGCGACGATTCTCACGCTAATGGGTCTCGACCCGGATCGACTGTCGTTCTTCTACGGCGGGCTGGATCAAAAACTCGTCGGCGTCGAGGGTGCGGAGGCGATTCCGCAGGTTATGGCGTGAAAAACATTTTTGCCGCGCCTAACGCCAGCGCGGGTTTTGGCGAATGCGCAGCCTTGTATTGTGTACGTACCTTCCTTGTTAGATTCCAGGCAAGTCTATTGCTCAATAAGGCTCAGGTTATTGCCGATTCTAACCCTATCTCGCCGCGTTCAGTCCTATTTGCTCAAGAAGCGCCGTATGCCCACTTTTTCCATTATTTCCTCCGTTTATGATCATGAGGCCTACGTAAGACAGGCTGTCGAATCCGTCTTGGCCCAGACCTTCACGGATTGGGAATTGATCCTTATCAACGACGGTTCCACCGATAAGTCACCAGCCTTGATTGACGCCTTGGCCAATCGAGATGGTCGAATCAAACCGGTTCATCAGGCGAACTCCGGAGTAGCGGAAGCTCGTAATCGGGGGATCGCCATGGCTCGCGGTGAATGGATCGCCTATCTCGATAGTGACGATCTCTGGTTCCCGCACACGCTGCAAACCTACGCCGCCTACCTTCGCCAGCGGTCCGATACCCAGTTCCTCTTCGGCTACATGCATCGCTTGCGCGCCGAGCGGGTTAGCCGATTGCCCGCACCTTGGGTTTCCGGGCCTGCGCGAACGGTGGATCTGTTTCGGCGGATTTTCATGGCACCTACCGCGGTATGCCATCAACGCGCTTTGGTCAATAATGTTGGCGGCTTCGATCGGATGATGCCTGCATGCGAAGACTACGACTTGTTCTTGCGGATGAGCATGCATTGTGACCTGGAGCCACTCGGTGCGGCTATCGGATTGCATCGGCGCCATGAGCGAAACCTCTCGCAACGCTCGGGACGAAGCCAGGTCGTCGAAGCTCAGATGCTCGACCAGTTCGCGGCGCAGGCGGCGCACGTCATCGACGCGAAGGTGCGGGCGGAGCGCGTCGGACAGGTCTATGCGAGGGCGGCACGACTCTTCTTCCACGAAGGCAACTACACCGAGTGCCTGAGAACGGCCCAAATCGCCCAGGAGCTCGCTCCTACGTTTCGTGTCGGTGCGCTACGCTGGCTGTGCCGCTGGCTCGCGGGCCGCCGGGTTCCCGTCGCAACTACCCCAAGAGCGGCAGAATGCAGCGTGGCTGCGTATAGATACAGGAGCTCCCAGCGGGCCAGCACCGCATCCACGCAGTAAGCCCTCGCCACGACAACGCCAAGGGAAACGGCGATCCCTTTGAGCATGCGCCCACTACAGCAAGAAAGGCTGAAGGACGAACAAAGACAGCATTTTCATCCTTCATCCTTCATCCTTCATCCTTCAGCCTTTCCCCAAACACCCGCGCCTCCAGCTCATCGCCGTACAACCACAGCACAAACGACACGCACATGGCTGCGGCGAAAACGACCCAGCCGCCGCTCCAGCCCTCGCCTGCGCTGGTGCCGACGAAACACAAGACCGCCATGCCTGGCAAGCGGCCCAGGAACATCACCAGCAACAATTTCCACAGGCTGAGCCGGGTCATGCCGGCCACGAAGCAAATCGCGTCGTCGGGTAAGGCGGGCAGGACGAAAATCACGAAGAAGTTCCACAGGCCGCCGCGCGAAACCAGGGTGTCGAGCTTGGCCATCAGGTCGGCAGGCACGAAGCGGCGCACGACTTGCACGCCGAACAGCCTGCCGATGAGCATCGCGACCAGGGAGCCGATCGTCTGACCAGTCATGGTCAGGAGCAGGCCGTACCAGAAGCCGAAGAGGTAGCCGCCCAGCAAGCCAGCGAGTTGACCGGGGATCGGCGCGACGATGACTTGCAGCGTTTGAAAGCCGATGAAGGCAAGTTCGATCGCCAAGCCCGATGACTCGAGGATCGCGCGGAAATGGTCGCGCGCTTGTTTCCAGTCGCCATCGTTCAAAAGCGTGAGCGCCTGCTGCCAGCGCTCGGGCAAGGCGGGCGTGACCAGAACGAGCACCAGCCAGACGATGGCAAACACCACAAAGCCGACGACGACGACCGGAACGATCGAGATCAGCTTTTGGCGCAGGCGTTCGAAAAACGCGTGGAGGACGCCCGTCATTTTTCGCTGACCGCCTTTCCGTCGCGCAACCACGCTTCGTTGAAGGCGGCGCAGCCCATGCGCGTGCCGAACAGATAGATGACGCCGTCCGGGGCCTGCGTCACCGACATGTAGCCGGAGACGCCATCGACCTTGCGAATGTGGCCCCACGTTTTGCCGTCGTCGAGTGAGAGTGCCGCGAAGGTGCCGCCATCAACGAGCATCTTCTTGTTGTCCTGCGAGCAGAGCAAGATGGCGCCCGAAGCGAGGCGCATGGCGGCGATCTTTTGGCCAACGCTGGTGCCGGGGAACGGCGTCGTCTTCGCTTCCCAGGTGTCGCCCCAATCGCGCGAGGTCAAGACGGGCATCGGATGTTGGCCGCGCAGGAAGGAGAGGATCGCGCCGGCGGAGGTCGGCACGACCGCGGGATGGATGACGTACTTGCCGCCGTAGGCTTTACGCATGTCGCCTTTGCCCACGGTCCACGACAGGCCGCGATCCTTGGAGATCAGCAGGCGTTCATCGACGTGGTTGTCGCCGTCGCACGCCAGCACGAGGGTTCCGTCTTTCGCTTGAAACGCGGAGCAGGGTTGGCTCAGGCGGTTGGGCTCGTCGCGCGACAGGATGATGCGCGGGTGCGACCAGGTGACGCCGTTGTCGTCGGACCAGCGCACGATGTTCGAGGCGTTGTCCCAGCCCGCGAACGATTGCGTCAGGAAATGGAAGATACGCTTGCCGTCGCAAAAGAGCACCGGGGCATGATCGTTGACGTCGGGCGTGTCGAAGAAGAGCGATGCCTCGTCCCACTTGTCCGAGCCGGCGCGGAGCCGACTGCACGCTTGCGAAAGCTCGCGTCCCGATTCGCTGACGCACGTGTACCAACAGGCCAGCACGTCGCCGTTCGGGCAGACACAGATGGCCGTGAAGTGATTCCATGCGCTGAAGATCGGGCCCCATGTCTCGGCTGGGATCGTCGGGTTCTTTTTGTCTTTGACGAAGCCCGTGAAGAAGGGTTTCGCCTTTACTCCCCTCTCCCCCGGTACTCCGGGGGAGAGGGGTTGGGGGTGAGGGGGCGGGATTTGCTTGACGTTTTTCTGATACGCCGCCGGGACCGCGGGTAACGGCTTCGTCCTGGGCAGCTCGCCGAGGGCTACGCGAAATCCCGTATACGCATTCGCGTCCTCGGGGATATGGCCGGAGCGGTTCGCCGAGCGGCAATACTTGACGGCGCCTTGAAATGACGGCGTCAAGAAGCTCCAGCCGCGCGCGATGCGCGCGTGGCCCGACGTGCGTCCAACAGGGTCAGTCTGCGCGCCCGCCTCATAGGGTCCGTGCCAGTCGAGGCACCATTCCGCGACGTTGCCGTGCATGTCGTGCAGGCCCCATGGGTTGGGCTTGAACGTGCCGACCTTGGCCGCCGACTTGACGGGCTTGTCGTCAACGGTTCGGCCGAAGTTCGCGTCGGCTGGAGTCAGCGTATCACCGGTGTGATACTTCGTCGTGGTCCCTGCTCGGCAGGCGTACTCCCATTCCGCCTCAGTTGGCAGGCGATACTCCTTGTTCTCTTTCTTCGAGAGCCATTCGCAGAACGCGACCGCTTCGTGCCAGGTGACGTGGACGACCGGTTGATCGTCGTTCACGGTCGAATTGCGCCGGCTGCGCAGGAGTTTGTGCTTGGGATCAAACGCTTCGTACTGGACGTTGGTGACTTCGTGAACGCCGAGGTGGAACGCCTTGGAGATGTTGACGCGATGAGCGGGCGCTTCGTCGTAGTCGCGTTCGTTCCACTCCGCGCGCGACTTCGGCGCCGCCTCCCCCTGGCCCATGACGAACGCGCCGGCTTCGATACGCACGAATTTCATGCCGAGCGAGTTCGTGAACGCTTTTCCCTCCTGTGCGGCGGCGACCTGTGCAACGATGATGGTAAACCCTATGGCAAGAATGACACGCATAGCAATAGGCTCCAGTGAACGCGGTTACGGCAACACTGATCTTCCAGGAAGCCGCACGCGATTGCAAGGATTTTGCCAGTTGTATGAATGACGTGATTTGATCCGATGAATCGGACAAGGAACGCGCGACTTTTCGCAATGCGCCGCCCAATTAGGCCCGCGCAACACACTTCAATTCAGCACGCCGGTTGACCCTTGACGCCGATGGTGTACCTTCTTCATACCGGAGAACCCTTGCCATGGATTGGAACTCCCAAGGAGCTTATCATGCGCCAGCTGACGGCGATTCTTGCGTGCAGCTTGATTCTTCCTTCTGCGCTGCGCGCCGATGAAGTGACGTTCGGCTGGGGCATGTCCACCAGCAACCTGGGCGGTTTGATGATCGTTCGCCAGGGAGGACAGACTACGTTTTCCCTCGGAGGCGTCGTGTTTGGGCGTCACGTCAAAACCAAGACGCTCACTCCCGATGGTCCGGTCGTCACGCGGTTCAAGTTGCCGTCCGCCCTGCATAGCCCGAACGCGATGCCGTTTCTGGAGAAGGCGCCCGCGACCATCCTCGTTGACATTCCCGACCAGATTGGCCTTCTTTATCTCGACGGAGAACTGCTGCCGACGAAGGGCGTCTCCCGCCAACTCGAATCGCCTCCTCTTCCACCGGGCAAGGAATTTCCGCTCAAGCTGCGCGGGGTCTTCGCGGCCGGCGACCATCTCCTGATCGAGGACAAGATGCTTCTGTTGCGCGCGGGCGAATCGGTCCGCGTGTCGTTCGACGGCAGTCGGGCGGTCGCGGTTCCTCTGCGCAGGGATGCGGTTGCCGGCAACGGCCCGGCGTCCAAGTAATAGAACCTAACTTCTGATTTTGATGTTCTCCCCGCCGCCTTTCGATTATCATTCCTAACGCGGGCTTCGCCCGCAACCCTTGGATAGTGAAAACAGGCATCCAACTTCCGAAAATGATTGTTACCAGCAGTCATTCCGAAAGCGGATGCCATGAAAACAGTATGCTCTTTCGTCGCCAAGTTTGCCA
>SYHD01000091.1 GCA_005799265.1 Planctomycetia bacterium
CGGCGGCCCGATCGGCTGGCCGGTCGCCGTTTTCCACAGCCGCGCCGTCTTGTCTTCGCTCCCCGTCAGCGCTATGGCGCCGTCGGCGCTCAGGGCCACCCGGCCGACGCGGGCTTGATGTTGCAGCGGCGGCCCGATCGGCTGGCCGGTCGCCGTATCCCACAGCCACGCCGTCTTGACTCCGCTCCCCGTCAGCGCTATGGCGCCGTCGGCGCTCAGGGCCACGCTGTTGACGCGGGCTTGATGTTGCAGCGGCCGCCCGATCGGCTGGCCGGTCGCCGTATCCCACAGCTGCGCCGTATTGTTTTCGCTCGGTGTCAGCGCTATGGCGCCGTCGGCGCTAAGGGCGACGGCATAGATCGAGAGTTCTCGTTCCAAGACCGCCTGCAACTGGGGCATGCGCCCGCTCCAGACGCCGACTTGCACGCGTAGCAAATTCGACAGTGCTTGATCCTTCAGGCGCGCCGCTTTCGGCAGCAGGCTGGCCATGCCAACCAGGGTCTCATGTGGGTTCTCTCCCGCCTTCGCAAAATACTGGTCGAATTGAGCACGTATCCCGAAGGTATTTGCCTGCTCGCGGTCAAGGTCCGCTTCCATTCGTGCCCTGGACTCTTTTTTAGCCAGCTCTTTGTTGTCCGCGGCAAGCTTCTCCGCTTTGACGCGTTGCTCCTGTTCGTCGCTGGCGAGTTGGACTTTCTCCTTCGCAAAAGCTTCCGCCTTGCCGCGTTCGAGCTGTTCCTGATCCAGCGATCCCTTGACAACGAAGAACGCCACCACGAACGTGGCGAGCGCCACCAAGACGGCCGCGTGGGCCGTCGCCAGCGCCGGATTGCGCTTGCACGAGCGCCAGGTTCGGTCGAGCAGCGACACCGGCCGCGCCAATATCGGCTCCCCCGCCAGCCAGCGCCGCAAATCATCCGCCAACTCCGCAGCACTCGCATAACGCTTGGCGGGATCTTTTTGCAGACATTTCAAGCAAATCGTGTCCAGGTCACGCGGCGTCTTCGGCTGCAACAGGCCGGGCGGCACCGCTTCCTGCGTGCGCACCTGCTCCAACGTGTCCAACACCGACGCGGCCTTGAACGGCGGTCCCCCCGTCAGCATCTCGTAAAGCATCCCGCCCAGAGCGTAGATGTCGGCCGGCGCTCCCACCGTCTGGACGTTGCCCGCCGCCTGTTCGGGGGCCATGTAGCTTGGCGTCCCCAGGATTTGGCCCGTATGGGTCTGCCCGGAGTCTTCGCCCAGTTGCTTGGCGAGGCCGAAGTCGCTGATCTTCGCGATCCCCGTATTCGTCAAGAGCACGTTGCCCGGCTTCAGGTCGCGGTGAATGACGCCAAGCTGGTGGACCGCGTCCATGGCCCGCGCCAGGGTTTCCGTGAGCGTGGCCGCCTCGCGCGGCGGCAGCGGCATTCCTGCTAACTTGTCACGCAGGCTGCCGCCGGCCACATACTCCATCGACAAGTATGGCATACCGTCGTGTTCGCCAACTTCGTGGATCTGCACGACGTTGGGATGCTGCAATCGCGCGATCGTTTCCGCTTCACGGCGGAAACGCGCGTGGTGCTCTGGGCCAGCCTGGGCGCCTGCCCGAAGCATCTTGAGCGCCACCTGGCGTTTGAGCTTGATGTGCCGGGCCCGATAGACGACGCCCATGCCGCCACGCCCAAGGATAGTGAGGATCTCGTAGCTTGGAATCGCCGGCAGTTCCGCCGCGGCCGAGCGAATTGAACCATCTGGACACGACAGGCCATGCACCGTGTTCGGTTGTGCCCCGACCGTCGTTACTTGTATTGGGATGCTTTGGGTGGCGCCGAGCACGCTCCCACAAACGGGGCATACGAATGCTGACACATCAACGGTGTCGGCAGGCTCCCAGAAGTGGCCGTTCGGACAGGCCAATGATTGCGGCATAGGGCGTACTCCTGCCGGAAAGGTCGTGCGAAGTATTGACTGTTTATCTCTGAAATCATGAAGGCATGCAAGGAACTTTCGCGCAAAAAAAAAATCAGTTCCGTCCGCCCACTCCTGCGCGCGGAAGCTCCTTACGCAGACGAGATTATCGAGCAAACTCCGTGTCGTGATTTTTCGGGTGGCGATCATCACTCGACCGGCGGCCCGGCGAGTTCTTGCAAGCGATGACGGCGCTGCTGCCAGGCGGCGGCGAGAACGCCGTAGGATAAGATGATACACCACCAACGCAACCGGCAGTGAATTGCCAACCCGATTTTCTGAATCTGCTGGAAAGGCCGCACCATGCTCTCCGTTTTCTGTTCGCCCAGCCGTTACACGCAAGGCAAGAACGCCACCGCCGTCCTGGGAGCCGAGATGACTGGATTGGGTTTGAGCGGCCCGGCACTGATTGTCGGTAGCCGATCACCGATTCGATTGCTGTCCGAAATCTGGAATCGCACATTGGCCGAGGCCGGGATTGCTTATGCCGTGCTTGAGTTCGGTGGCGAATGCTCTCTGGCCGAAATCGAGCGGATCAAGCAAGCCGCCAAGCAGCACAAGTCTCAAGTTATCGTCGGAGTCGGGGGGGGTAAAGTCCTCGATGCCGCCCGTGCTGTCGCGGCTGACCTGAATTTGCCCATCGTCAACTGCCCAACCGTGGCGTCCAGTGATTCACCGTGCAGTGCCTTGTCAGTGATTTATTCGGATGACGGCATCGTGCAGGGTAGTCGCTTCCATCGCAAAAACGCTGACTTGGTGCTGGTCGATACGCAGGTCATCGCGCAAAGCCCTCCCCGACTTCTGGTTGCAGGTATGGGCGATGCGTTGGCGACATGGTTTGAGGCCAAAACGTGCGTGGATGGCGGCATCAAGAACCTGCGCGGTGGCTTATCGACTCAGAGCGCCTTGGCTCTGGCAAAACTCTGCTACCGTACGTTATTGGCTGATGGAGCCGATGCCCTGCGTGCGGTTCAAATGAAGGTCGTCACCCCAGCACTGGAACGACTTGTGGAGGCGAACACGTTGTTGTCGGGCCTGGGCTTTGAATCTTCCGGGCTCGCAGCGGCTCATGCTATTCACAACGGGTTAACAACAGTAGCGGCCACGCATGATTACTTGCACGGCGAAAAAGTCGCGTACGGATTGCTGACCCAACTTATCCTGGAGGGCAAGCCTCGGTCGGTGATGGATCGAGTGCTGGGATTCGCAACCGAGGTTGGACTGCCAATCACCTTAGCCGACATTGGCCTGACGGAGTTGCCCAAAGAAGACCTACAAAAAATTGCCATTCGTGCGACGGCCGCGAACGACACCATTCATAACGAGCCGTTTGAAGTGCTACCGGACATGGTGGCCGATGCGATCATGGCGGCAGATGCGTTGGGCCGAGCGTGGAAGAAGGACCACGGTCCGCAGTAGGAAATCCGATCGGAGCGATTTTCCAGATTCGACTGAGGCGAAACACCGTCAGCATCCATCACCTCGCGAAGCCGTGTCGCACGTGTCCGTGTACTCTGTGCGTCCTCGTCGCCTCAGCACCGTTCCGCCAAGACTCACGCGGCAAGCATGGCAGGAATCACGGGAAATCAATTCCTCACAGGCACTGACGACCAGGGACTTGCTCTTTGTCGGTATTGGTGTACGATGTGACTTGTCAGCCATGCCAGATTTCCCTGAAAAGCGGATCCGTTTCGGCTGACACCCGGCTGCATGCGACCAACATGCGGCCTTTTTTCCCAGGGTTTCCGAGTTAGGCGATTGTCAATGCACAGGGACACAAAGTATTCGTCCTGAATAACAGGGCAAGAAGCAAGAGCCGAAGTGGCGGAATGGCAGACGCGCCGGACTCAAAATCCGGTCCCCGCAAGGGGGTGTGGGTTCAAGTCCCACCTTCGGTAATCAAGCAGCGTAAGGGTTTATGGAAAAAAGGGTGGGCGTCCGGCTTGGCCCCTCCGTACCAACTCCTGGCAATAGGCGTACAGAGCGGGCGAGTCGGGCAGCTGCACTGATTGTACCAAGACCGCCGAAATCAAGCGAGCTCATACGTTGTGTATCGGGCACAGCACGGGTTGCCTCGCGAGATGTGCAGGCGTCCTGCTGCTGGCTCCGCAATCAAGGACGCAACCGTCCGGCCACGGCGCGAAACCAAAGGATGATCCGGCCCCTCGTGGGCGTGGCGACAGATCGATGTCGGCGCGCCTTCGTGATCGGCAAGGAACGTCTTCAAGTCTTCTACCGTCAGCTTGCCAACACGGCTGGTCAGTAATTGACGCAAACGCGATAATCGGCCCACGGAGTCCGGAACACTTGCGGCGTCGCTTTCGCGGCAGGCAAAAGGACTGCAGACGAAATGGTTGCTGTGGGCGATGAAGTTTTCACCAGCGTCGTCGAGCAGCGCGAAGCCAGCGGGAGTCAGCTCAACGTCGGCGATTCGCCCGATTCCATCGCACAGGACATAATTGCCGCTGGAGCAAACCGGCGCGTGCTGCAACACGCCGAGAACATCGTCGAGGGACCGTTGTTCGAGCATCAGCCGCTTTACGGGATAATGAGGCAGACCAAACTTCCATTTCGGGCCGCCACCCAGCGAGTTGGCGAAATGGGCGATGCCAGCGCTGTTGAGACCATGGTAGCCGATCATGCCGCCGAATGTCCACATCAGCATCGCGGGCCTGTCTTCAGGAACCAGACGCAACACGTAGGCGAACTCGTCCATCTCCGGTTCGACGTCGCTATTCTGCCCAATCAGGATCTGCCCGGACGCGCACCCGCGCGGCGCGACGACGAATGCCGTGCAACCCTCGTCCTGAATCTGAGCCAACTCCCCTCGAATTTGCACCGCCAAGGCTTCAGCCATGGGAATGCTGGCCCCCTCCGCGAGACCGCAGATCTCCTCCACCAAATGCGGTGCAAATTGCCCGAAAAGCGGGAGGAATCGCACGGCACGGCAATGAAGCTGCTCGCGGGATAGCTTGAGCATGTGTCCCAGATAGTCCAGGAATCCGTGAATGTGGGTGCGTGCTTGCACGCCGTGTTGCTGGCCGAGTTCGTGAGGTGTTCCAGCCGCCGTGTAGCATGGAAACGAGTCCTGCAAGGCGCGATTCTGTACTTTGGTCATCTCTTGATCCATAGCGTCCTAGTGACAACCGGGCTCATACTCCGGCAACCACAATCTGACGGGCCGGCAAGGCGCCAGGTCTTGAACGTTCTCGCAGACCCATCGAATCTAGATTGAAGATCCAGTTCCCATGGAGGATAACCCAAGCCGAGGGAACCTAAATCACTTCGCCCGCGGCGTAAGTAGTTTGGCCATTCCCTTGCCCAGAGCATCACCAACCAGGAAATAGGTCTCCGCGTTGCCGAACTCGTGATGGCCGTGGCCTGGGTTGGGCGACTCCTTCGCGGGCCGAACGAATTGGCGTGTCTCCACGAAGATCACGTTCCCTTTGAACTCCGGCCGATTGGCGGCCCTAGCCTGCGCCTTGCGCAGTGTCGCCCAGGCGCCCGGGGCGTCGACCCACGGGCCTGTCAGCTCGCCGATGACGACGGGGAGTTGCGGGGCGCTCAGGTCCTTACGCACGTCCTTGATCAGGTTGACCAGGTTCTCCTCATATTGCGGGACCGCATTCTTCGGATCGACGCCGTCGTTCCAACCGTGATACCAAACGAAGCCGGCAAGCTCGTAGCCTTGTCCCTGATAGGCGGGAAAATCGGTCTTGAGATTGTCGAGCCCGAGACGAACTTCGGCAAGCATCTTCTTGTAGTACGGGCCGACCTCACCGCCAGAGCTGGGCGGGCGGAAATCCTTGTAAAGGCTCTTGCCGCCCCAGGCCGTCTTGATGAGGAGAATTTGACTGCGAAGGTGATCGCCGACGATGTGGCCGAATTGCAGTTCCGGGCCGAAGTGGTGTTTGCCGCTCGTACTCGCATAAATGCTGAAGCCGATCGACAACGGACCGGCCAGTAGGGGCTGCTTCTCGCGCTGGTAGCGCACCCATACATCGTCGCGAACGGTCCAATTCCCTTTGGCGTTTTTGAGATGCTTGAAGAGCGACGCCTTGGCGGGATCGTTCATCAGCGCTTTCAAAGTGCCCTTGCCGTCGTTGTAGTTCTTGCCGTCCAGGTCCACGACAGCCTGTCCTTCCATGTTCGATTGGCCGGCGAGAATGAAGACCTGCACAGGTTTCTTGCCATTCACCTCCTGATGAACCTGCCAGGCAGCCTCCTGGAACCGTTTGGCATCGGCCGAAGTGATAGTCGTCTCGGGCTGCCCCGGAATGCGATGCGTCAGACCGACCGGGGAATGACCGGTGAGAATCGAATAGAGCGTGCAGGCGTAAAGGTAGGAGCCGCGCGGACCGGGATGGCCCTTGTCGGCGTGGTACAGGTCAAGGATCTGTTTCTCGGTGGGATTATCACCCCAATACGCCAGCCACGCTTTACCGCCGGCGGCGACCGGTGCTTGCAACGTATTGCCGACTGTCACATGTCGCTCATGCACATCGAGGAATCCCTTCGGAACGCGATTGGCGAGGTGGCTCGTGCTGAACAGGACGGTCTTCGCGCCATTCTCGCGAATCAAGGCGTCGAACAGCTTAGCATACTCCGTGAAGTTTTCCTTCGAGGTGACACCTGAATAGTCCTGCAGGATGACGAAGTCCCATTTCTCGCCGGCAATCTTGCCGCGCGCCGTGTCTTGGCCGGTCCCTTTTTTCCAGTGGCTCTCCAAAGTCGCGCCGCCGGCGATTGCACGGTCGGAAGGCTTCGCGTCGGCAACGATTCGCGGGCGATTTTTCGGCGCCGACTCGGCAAGCGCTTCGACGATCTTGTGGAGATTGTTGAAATAGAACTGGCTGTTGCCCACGAAGAGCACGCGGATCGGCTTGGGGGCGTCGACTTTCTTGTCCTGAGCAGCCACTGGCATGGCGGCTACCACGAGCAGAACAAGTGGACCGAGAAGAGTGTTAGTCCTCATGTGCGTTCCTTCTCAAAGAGTCGAGGTCTGAAACGAATGATGCATGAATCGATTGGCGCCATGTCCTTCAAGTCCGCGCGGGCCGCCTTTCCAGATCGAGGAGCCTTCGTGGTTCACTCAATCGCCCCCTGAACGATGTTGCCAATGCGGCGGAGTAAGAAGCCGCGGTCCTGACGCCACGGGCGCGTCGTGAGAATCACGCACAATAACTCGCGCTGCGGGTCGGCCCAGGCAACCGTGCCGGTGGCGCCGCTGTGGCCAAAGGTTCGCTCGCTTGACAGATCGCCGAATGCATTCCAGCCGGTGGTCGCCTGCAATCCCCAACCCAGCCCAAACGGATGGCCGATACGCTTGTTCTGATCCGTCGTCATCGCTTCGACTGTGGCCCGGCCCAAAATGCGCTTGCCGTCATAGACGCCACCGTTGAGGAACATTTGCAGGACGATGCCGAGGTCATCGGCGCTGCTGTGCATGCCTCCCCACGGATGACCGAGCTTGCGCAGGTATTGGCTGTTCGCGCCGTAGCGTTCGAGGTCCTTCTCGGTTTGGGCAAAGGAGTCGCCTTGCACGCGAGCCGTATCCGCCAGAGCGCGTTTGCCAAGCCCCAGACTGGTGTTCTTCATCTTCAAGGGCTCGAAGAGCTCGCGCTCTTCAAACTGGGCCAGCGGCATCTTCGTGACGCGTTCCACGATTTCTGCTGACAGAAGCGTGCCCATGCTCGAATAACTGTACGAGCTGCGCGGCTCAAACAAGAGCAGCGTGGTCATGGCGCCCTTGACGAAATCGCTCAAAGGAGCGTTCGCTTCGCGCAGCTTGATGTTCTCCGGCAGCATGTCCGGCAGACCCGACGTATGGGTCAGCAGCTCCCGGACGCGTACCTTTTCACGCCCCGGACCCTTGAACTCCGGCAGGTACTTTTGCACCGGATCGTTGAGCGAAATCAGGCCTCGCTCCACGAGCAGCATCAGCATGAGATAGGTAATGGGTTTGGAGATCGAAGCGACGATGTACACCGCGTCCGGCCCGGCCTTGGCGCTGTTTGGATCTGGAGTCAGCGTTCCCCAACCGCCGCGCAGCACGATGAAGCCGCGCCGCGCGACGAGGACCGAGGCGGCGGTCACGCGTCCGCTCTTGGTTTCTTCCGTCAGGATCTGGTTCACCATTTCCAGGCGGCGTGCCGACATGCCCACTTGGTCGGGTTTGCCCATTTTAAGCACGCGGTCCTGCGCCGGGCTCGACGTGGCAGCGATCGCGAGAGTCAGAGCTACGCCTACCAGCAAGCGAAAGTAATGGGAGAATTGCGGATTCATCGATGGATTTCCTCGATAATTGCTATTTGTCTCAGGGAAAAGCGGCTCGCTTGTCATTGAGCCGTCCTATTCCATAAGCACACCTCATGGTGAAAAAGAACACGGATTCGCGACAATTGTGCCGCGCGGCGGGAAGCATCTCGGCCATTGTACCGATCGACGAATGTACGGGGCTGAAGTGGACCCCAAATATTGGACAGTCGAATAAGCTACTATTGGCTGTCCTGTTATGGAGGTCCACCTCAGGGTGCTTCTGCCATTGAGGGGTCGGCCGCTGAGTGCAACCTTGCCTACACAAGCCGCCATATTGCATAAACTATGCCTCGCCGATGCCTCGTCTGCATTTGGGGATGACGAATGAAACTTCGGATGATCGCAGCTATCGTCGTGTTGATCATTGGATCGGCAATTATCAGCGGCATTGTCGTGGCCCAGAGCTGCGCGATGGAAGGCGGCGTGCGGAAAAGCGTGGTCAAGGTTGGGGACAAAGTTTTCGATTTCTCGATCACAACGCTGGATGGCAAGACCGTCAAACTCAGTGAGTTGCAGAAGGACAAAAAGCGGACCGAAAAGGGAATCATCATCCTGTCGTTTTGGTGTACGACCTGCCATAGCTGTCGGCACGTCGATGCTCAACTCGGCAAGTTGGTACAGGATTACTCCAAGCAAGCGATCGTGCTTGCCCTTGATGCAAACTCCGCCGACACCGCGCCTGTCATTGAGGCATTTCTCAAGAAAACGGGGACCGCGCTCCCCGTTGCCATCGACGCAAACTGCAACGCGGCAGATTTATTCGGAATCACGAAAACGACAACAACGGTGGTCATCGATGGTGACGGAGTGCTGCGCTATTGTGGCCAGTTCAAACAGAAAGGCGGCGGCTCTGCCGAAGATGCTTTGAAGGCGGTGCTCGCGGGAAGAGAAGTGTCGGTCAAAACGACGCCTCACAAAGGCTGACTGATCATCCGCAAATAACTCCCGTGCGGAGCTGGTAAGCAATCCTACCCCTCGCAAGAGTCACTCTCCAACGACGATCTCATTTTGTCCAAAGAATGGGGTCCACTTCGGTTCGTTCGCATCGGCCCAACGGTGAACCTCCTCGATCCTACTCAGGCGACTGCACCGCGGCAGCGAACTTCGCCGCGTAGTCGGGCCGCCGGAACCGCACGGCAAGCGTCCCGTGACGCCGGGAATAGCGGCTCAACTCGACCGGTGGTCGCCGGTTGCCAGGCAACACGGCCCCAACCACTCCGCCGAGGATTGAGCCGAGCACGCACACGCAGCCGATGACGACCAGCCAGGGGACGGCCTCCTGGAGTCCCTCGGCGGTGGGATCCCAGGCGAGCTTGCCGTGCAGATACCAGGCGGCACCCATGGCGCCGCCGCTGAACGTCGATTCCGCATTGAAGCCTTCCACGCTCATGGTCCCAGCACGAAGGGACCGCAGTAATGCCTATTTGACGCTGAACGTGCGCTCGATGCGCGTGACATTGCCCTGGCGATCGCGCATCGCCACGACGATCGTGCCGCGTTTCAGAGAACATCGTGACAACATGCGCGTCGACCAAGGGTGCGAGTTTCATGCGGACGGCTTCAGTCGCTAGGCACGAATAAAGGCGCTCGGCATAGGGCTTCTCAGTTGTAAAATAAGCGTGATTCCTCCACGTTCAATTAGCGGAAGAAGATATCACATGAAAATCCGTTGGCGAATGTTGCTGCCCCTCCTCGCTTGAACGCTCATAATAGGGTGGACCGCCTGCCCTTCCCAGACGCGGGCCAGATGTTGCGGAACAATCCGTGCACGTTGAATACGATAAATGGATCGTTCACCTTTACCTCGCCAGGTTATCCCATGACGCGCTTCCTTTCAGGCACACTGTTGTTGCTGTCATTATTATTGCTTTTCATCTTGCCGACGTTAGTTCGGGCAGGTGAGCCCGTCAAGCCGGTGTTGGAGGCGCAACCCGCGGTTCTTGAAAAGATCAAGAATCTCCAGAGCAATCACGCCGTTCTGCTCGGTCAGGCCAAGGTGTTGGGTGACTTCAACGATACGGCGCGGAAGTACAACCTTCACAAGACCGGTCCACTGGCGCGCGATTTCACGCTCAAGATGGTCTGGGCGCCAGAGCGAAAACGCGCACTTTTCTGCGGCGCCAACCATGGCGTGCCGCATCGCCTCAACGACGTCTGGGAGTTTGATCTCGCCTCCCTGTCATGGGCAATGCTCTACGCTCCCGATTTGCCGCGCGATTACACCGGCATGGGCAAGGATTTCAGCGACGTCGTCTTCAAGGACGGCATCCTCCTTACCAAACGCGGCGGCCCGGTCGTGATCGCGCACACTTGGTGGGGATTGGCCTATGACCCGGCCCTACGATCGATGTATTTCATGAACACCTGGGTCACCAACCAGAAGAAGTGCGTCGAACAACTCGGCGGCGATCCAAGCCAGCTTTACACGGGTCCGCCGCTCTGGTCGTTCACCCCCAGCACCGGCACGTGGAAAATGCACAGGACGGCCAAGCCGTTTCCGGCCGCCCCATTCGGCGGCATGCTCGAGTTCATTCCCAAACACGCAGGCTGCATCTGGCACACGAACAATTGGCAAATGCAGGCGACCTGGCTTTATGAACCGAAGACTAATGCCTGGAGGAACCTCGACGCCAACAAGAAGACCGCCGACTTTTCGAAACACGCTGCCGAGCCTGAACAGGTCGGTTATTACGACAGCAAGCGGAACCTGGTCATTGCTCATCGTCACAAGGCGACGTCGCATTACGATGTCGCGAAGAATCGCTGGGAAAAGGTGATCGACGCCGCCAAGGACGCCGAGGATGTCCCGTATGGCCACGACGCGCGCGCGCCGATGTACTATGATCCGATCAGCGGCGACGGTCTGCTCATCCAATTTCAAACGAATACGCTCTGGGCCTACAATCCGGACGGCAAACGCTGGACGAAGCTCACACCCGAAGGCGGCCCGATGCCTACGGGCAACCGTCGTCTGGCTTATTTCGATCCGTCCCAGGGCGTCCTCGTCGTGCTCGACGGCACGACCATCTGGGCCTACCGTCACCGAAGCTGAAACAAGAATCCCGGATTAACTGTGCAAATCCTCACGGGCAAAAATGTCTAGACAAGGCCCGACTACATGAAAAACCTCATCACCCGCGCAGCCCTGCTGCTCACGCCACTGGCAGCGCACGCCGCGCTGATCTTTCTGCCTGCGCCATTACAAGCTCAGGCGCTCACCTTGAAGAAAGCCGATACGGTGGAGGTTGAGTTTCGTGTCGGCAAGTCGGGAAAGATCGCCGTGCTATTCAAGTTCGCCGATGGCAAAATCCAGACGCTGCTCGCTGCTGCCAAAGCCGATATGCTGAAACGCATCGTGGAAAAAGACGGCAAGAAAGCGCCGGAGATGCTGCCTATGGCCGATGGCTGGATCGAGTTCACGGGCGCGGGCCTCAGGTTTCAATATCACAGCCGGCCGTATCTCAAACGCTACACGGAGGCTCAGCAGGCAGATCTGGCGAAGGTGTGGGAGACGCTGCCCGCTGCGTCGCAGTGCTGGGTGCCTCTGGAAGTACGTGCCGATGCCGCGGGCGCGGAGTTGTGGATGGATGGGCGCTACTGCGGTCGGGTGGCGAGTGGAAGCCGGCTCAGCGAGGTGAATTTCTATTTGGCGGCGGACAGCGCGGTGCGCAGCGAGCGAATGTTCACGCGCGCGGATTCGGGCTTGTACCTGCCGCTGGATGTGCGGCGCATCGCGCAACCTGGTGTGATGAAGGATTGTCTTGTGTCACTGAAACCTGGCGCCCAGCAGATCAAAAAAATTCCGATGGTGGTGGCGGACGGCGCCAGTAATGCGGATGTCGGCATGGCGAAGGAGATGCAGGGAAGACGGGGGCTGGAGGAAAACGAGAACACCTCGCGCACGTCGCTGGACGGCATGAAGGAGTCGCTGCACTTCTCGGTGCCGCAGGCGTTTTATCATCGGGCCTGGGTGCTGTGCGCGGTCGATCCGGATGTCAAAAAAGATCCCGTGCTGACCACGCGGCTGACACGCTTCGGCATCTGGGGCCGCGGCGGCGCCATGGCGGATACGACGCTCACTCTGCCACGAGGCGACGAGAAACCAGGCGACGGAATCGAGCAGGTGGGCAGCGTGCAATACACCGCCGACCAGAAGATGATCAATGTGCCGCTCTATCTCGTGCGGGTTGATTTGAAGGCAGGCGATATCCTGGACATCCTTGCCGACCAGAAGGACCCGTATGCTCCCATGAAAATCGGGCCCTATCTCGACTTCGAGTTTCTTGGCAAGTGCGGCGGGTTGGAAGTGCAAAATGATCGTCGGCGCATACCGCTGGCGACCTCGACCAGCGCCGTGCATGTCTTCGGCGTGACTTTGGAAAAAGCCCCCGCGGAGTTGCGGCTCAAGCAAGCGCAGCCAGGCAACATCTTTCACAACGATGAGACGCCGGAGACAACCTTCGCCATTCGCGCGAACACGGCGGGACGCTACGAATTGCGCTGGGAAATCACCAGCATCGATGGCCGGGTGCTCGTGAAGAAAGCGAAGACCATCGAGCTTCCAGCCGTGGGCAGCGAATCCGATCTTACCGTGCCGCTTACCATGCCGGACCTCGGCTGGTATGGACTGAGCGTGACGCTCGCGGATGCCGGTGGACAACCTCTGCTCAAGCACGCGGCAGCCTTTGCGCTACTGGGCAAGGATACTCGCACCGCAGGATATGAATCCCCCTTTGGGACATGGTGGTTCAATGGCGTTCACTACACGACCAAGGATCCGGCGGTGGCTGGACCGATGTTGTTCAAAGCCGGATTCCGGCGCACGACGATGATATGGACCAAAGCCAGCGAGCAGGATTTTGCGCCATGGAAGCTCTCGGTCAATCAGATTCAGTGGCCCTTTAGGCTTGCGGATCTCAAGGACTGGCCGGCAGCGGAGAAACGTGCCGAACTGGCCATTGGCGCGATGTTGAAGCGCTTCCCACACTGCCAATACATTGATCTGTTTCATGAAAGCTACGACCCGCGCGTGTATCCTCCGGAGATCTATGGGGAGAAGTATGTGGCCAAGGATGCCGTGCTCGCCGCGCGCGAAGATGAACTGTTCGAGCTGGGAGTGAAGGCTGCCAAATTTATTCGCGCCAAGTTCCCGCAGCTCAAGATCATTGCGGGCAACAGCGGTGGTTCAGCCGGCATGATCGCCGTGATGCTGCGGCGCGGCTTCCCTCGTGAACTCATCGACTACCTCGGCAATGAGGCGACTGGCCAGACCTTCGCGCCGGAAAAACTCTTGCCGCACACCACGGGCGGCATCTGGCTGATGGCCGAGACAGCGCGGAAATTCGGCTACGACTTCCCATTGGCGGGCTGCTTTGAGTATACCAGCCGCGCCGAGCGCGACCTCGGCGCCCAGCGGCACGCGGAGTGGTATGCACGCGATATGCTCATCGGTCTCGCCTACCGGTTCCCGACCATCTCACCAGCCGGGATCGAAGATGTAGGGAACTGTTACTACGACACGCTCTGGGGAGCATCGGGACTTTGTCAGCGCCATCCATTGCATTACCCGAAGCCCGCCTATGTCGCACTCGCCACGCTCACGAAGGTTCTCGATAGTGTGAAGCTCGTTCGGCAGATGCCCACCGGCTCATCGAGCGCGTACGCATTGGAGTTCGAGCGAGGCAAGGATCGCATCTACGCCCTCTGGACGCCGCGCGGGGAGTGTGAGATGGAATTGGAGTTCCCAACCGATACCGCCGCGGCGCGGGTCGAGTTTTACGGACGACAGCACTCTCTGAAAACGAAGGGCAAGCGACTCACCATCACCGCCGCAAGTGCTGTGAACTACATCATCAGTCCGATCGCCGCGACGAATATCACTGCGGGCAAGCGGGCCTTCCCCAACCATCAGCCTCTCGCCGGAACGCAGATCATCAGCCGCATGGATGACCTGGCCCAATGGCAACTCGTCCCCGATGAGCTAGCAATCACAACTCCGCTGCGGCGGCCAGGCAAGTTTGCCATTCGTCAGGTAAACGACGCCGAGAAGGGCGCGTGCCTCGAACTGGAACTGAAGCGCGCAGGCGAAGTGCCGCACGTCGTCGGCGAATACACCGCACTGCGCTTGACGAAGCCGCTGCCCATGGGCGGCAAGCCACACGCCGTTGGCGTGTGGGTCAAGGGAGACAGCAGTTGGGGACGCATTTTCTGGGAGATCGAGGATGCCAAAGGCGAGCGGTGGCGCTCCTCCAAAGACCTCGATGGCGGCGACTGGGGCAATCAAGCCGCCATCGACTTCGATGGCTGGTGCTTCGTCACCTTTCCGCTGACCAGAGAATCCCCCGCGCGGCACATCGAACCAGGCGCCGGCATCGGTCAGTGGCAGGGCAATGCCGATGGCATCCTCGACTACCCGTTGAAGCTCGTCGGCCTCTACGTGCAGACACATCGCCAGTCACTCGATCTCACGCAAATGAGACCGGTGAAAGGAAACATCCGGCTCAAAGATGTGAGCGTGATCGGTGATGGAAAGTGACCGGCAGCAGACAAGTGAACCGCGTCACTCGTTCTTATTGTGCACATATCCTTTCCACACTTTCACTTTGGCAGATGTCGGCTGATCGCGTCTGCCACCGCCTTTGCTAGTTTCTCCCGACCTTCCTGCGTGAAGTGAACGCCATCGGCACTGATCAGCTTCTCTCGTGTATTGGCATCGGGCATGACGTCGCGCAGGTCATTCACGGGCACCTTCAGTTCCTGCATCACCTTTCGAGCGATGCCGTTGTACTGCGTCGCGCCGGCGTCCAGCAGCTCGTAGTCCGCTTTGGCCCGACCTTTGGCGGCGCGTTCATCCAGGATCGGCGTCGTCGTGGCAAAGATGACCGTCGCCTTCGTTTCCTTGCGTAGCCGCTCGACGATCTTGCGCAAGTTAGCGTCGTATTGCGGAGCCGGCACCTGGTGCGCGCCGGTCTTCTTCGATTTCTTGACATCGTGGATGCCGCAGTTGAAGTGCACAATGTCGGGTTGCTCGCGGATTGCCCAGGCTTCCAGGCCCTTGAGGTTGTTGGCACTGTCGCCGCCATTCGCTTTCGGGCTGACGATGATCGCTTTGCCGGCGAGCAGCTTTTCGACGAAGGGAGCATAGCCCATGCGGATCGAGTCGCCGAGCAGCACCACCTTCGGCAATCGCGGCTCTTGAGCCGACGCGTGGAGCGCGGTCAGCACCGCAAGGAGCACTGCGCCGAGTCTGCTGCTGGTCGACTTCATGGTGTTGTCCTCACAAGGTCACTCGGTTCTACGGCGTCGATCGCTTCGCGGCCTGCGCGTATTCGCGATGCCAGCGTTCGATTTGCTCTGCGGGCACGGCCGCGCGATGAATCACCAGACGATAGCGCAGCACCAACGGCTTCTCCGTGGGTAGGGCCACGGGAGTCGCGCCGGGGTAGACGGCGTTCTGCATGCTGCTGCGACGGCGCAAGATCCACGATTGCGGAAAGCCTGGCGTCGCGGGATGAGTCAGCATCGCAATGCCGGAGATACGGTCGTTGGCGAACGTGCCGGCGACATCGATCCAGGCGGCGGCGTCCACGGGGCCGGCGAGCGGTTGCACTTCTCCCTTGGGGCCGAGGAAACGCACGTCCTTCGGCAGTCGCAGGCGCGGCGAAAATCCTCCGTAGCCGGGAGTGGGCGCGGCGCCGCCGATACGAGTCTCGGGCTGCAGCGCGGTCAGGCTAATCTCGAAATCCACAACGCGTCGATCTTTCTCGGCCCGATGCACCTTCATGACGACTTGCTCGCGCACAAACGGTTTCTGGTTACCCTTCACGTCCTGCCACAGAGACGACAACCAGTAGACGTCGGTGTGCAACGACATAGCGTTGCCGCTGGGTTCGGCCTTCACGGCGCGGATGTCCCAGCCGCAGTCTTTCAAGGCCCACGGATCGCCGACTGCCTTGCCGCCGATCGTGACCTGATGCCAGGCCCAGAAGATGCCGCGGTGGTGGGGATGGTCGGCCGGGAAATCTTCGGTGAGCGGTTCACCGTCGAGGTCGAGGAGCGGATGCACATAGTTGGCGCGCGTGAATTTGCCATCCTTCGACTTCGGCCGGCGCTGGTAGAAGAGTACCTTCGTGTCCCTCTCCTGCACCCAGACGCCATCGTCGGTTGTAACAGCCGTCCATGCGGGAGGCGTTTGCGCTTCGATGGCGCACGGCAGCAGCAGCAATGTCATCAGGGCTGTCAAGCGCGAGCAGGATTGCATGGCGAGAGCCTTCTTCCCTGGCGCACGAGCTAGTTCTTTTCGTACCCCGTGGTCTTGGCGGTCTTGGGCCCCTGGAACATCATGTAGCCGGGACGGTCGCTCCAACTCGAGGGGCCGGCGAGGATCTTGCCGTGGGCAAGGACCGATTCACGGACAACTTTTTCCCGCGCATTGTAGGATGGCGAGCCGTCGCGGTCGCCGGCGAACAGGCCGAAATCATTGCTCGCCACCATGACGATATCGATCCCCTCGACCTCGTTCAGGATGTTGCCGATGACGCCGACGCCCGCTGGGCTCTCAATCTGGATCATGAGCAGGATGTTGTTGTTGGCGTTGGTGGCGTACCCATCACCCCAGAGGGTTTTGGCTTGATTTTGGCCCGAGCTCCGCCGGCCCCATGGCTTGGCGTTTGGGTTGTCACGATCACCGATCGGATACTTGGAATACAGGACCGCGTTACGGGCCTCTTCGACCGACTCGACCATCGGCACGACGATGCCCAGGGCACCGGCATCGCAGGCTTTCAAGATGTCGCCGACGTTTGCGGACGGCACACGCACGAACGGGATACACCCTGCTTCAGCGACCACCTTGATGAGTTGCTGCGTTTCGCGCCAGGTGATCGTGCTGTGCTGCATCTCAATCCAGATGAAGTCCTGGCCTTCGCAGGCTTTCTTCGCAGCCTCGAGGTCGGGCTGGATGAGCGTGTTGCTGAAAATCTGCTGGCCGGCCTTGAGTTTGGTGATCACGGTGTTGAAGGTAAGCGAACCAGGTTGTGCGATCATGTCGTTCTGCTCCTTTGGGGTGTTGCACACAATCTAGGCGTGGGTAAGCTGGCCGTCCAGCCGTGCGAAACGCCCCGAAGGTCTCTCCGCATGCTGGCGTCATGCGCAAATAGCATCTGTGACCATACAATTGCTCAAATCAGAATGCCCACGGCTCGACGAACTATCTCGCGGCGAACAACCGATCGCCACGTTCGCAAGAGAACTTTTTCAGGAGGTCAGGTCGCATGAGAAGTGTAATTGCATGCATCTTCTTGATCATGCTGACGAGTGTGTCCGCCTCGGGCGGGGCGAAGGATCGACCGTTGAAGGTATTCGTTCTGGCGGGCACAAGCAACATGCTTGGCGCTACTGCCAAGGTCGAAAAGCTGCCGGATGATCTGCGTCAGCCGCTCAAGGAGGTTCTCGTCTACAAGAACGGCGAATGGACGCCGCTCGAAGCCGGCAAGAATCTGGTCGGGAACGAGGCGACCTTCGGCCGGGCCATGGCCAAGCACCTGGGCGAACCCGTCGGCATTGTCTGGATCTCGGTCGCGTCGGCATCGAGCAAGTCGCCCGGGCTCGGTATCAATAACATCGTCAAGCAATCGCGCGACAAGGGTCGGCCCATCGTCATCGCTGGCATTCTGCTCGACGTCAGCTACCGCGACGGTATCAACGAGGACACGGCCAAAGCGTACGGCGAGAACCTCGTGCGCTGGGTCGAGGCGACGCGTAAAGATATCGGCAACGCGCACCTGCCCATCGTCATGAACCGGGCCATTCCGCCTGGGAAGGGTACGCCTTACCTGGAACTGGTTCGCAAGGCGCAAGACGCCGCGAAGCTACCGAGCTTCCGTGTGTTCAACTGCGATGATGTGCCGCGCGGCGCGGACAAGGTTCATTTTCAAACCGAGGGCCGACTTGAGATGGGGAAGCGATTCGCGGCTGGGATGATCGAATTGATCAAGGCGGACAAGTAAGCCGTTACACATGAGTTCTGAAAACCTGCGATAGCTCGCGCATTGGTTCATCGCCCAAACGAGGTGCGTTTGAGTGTCCGAAAGAATTTCGCGCAAACGCGCGTCTACCCGCCTACGAGGCCGCCAATTACCCGTCCGTCGGAAATCTGGTAAGGCCGGCCCTGCACATCGTGGATGTCCCCGCTGGGGTCAATGCCAAGCAGCCGATACAACGTGGCGGCGAGGTCGGAGGGAGACGTGGGATGGTTCGTGGGATAGGCGCCGTTGCGGTCAGAGGAGCCATGAACCAGACCGCCGGGAATGGCGCCACCCGCGAGCAACATCGAGAAAACCCAGGGCCAATGGTCGCGACCGTTACGCGCGCCCGCCCCGGTCAGGACCTGGCCGATGCGCGGGGTGCGGCCAAACTCGCCCGCAGCCACCACGACCGTCTCGCTCAAGAGGCCGCGGGCGTCGAGGTCGGTCAGCAGCGCCGACAGGGCGCAGTCGAACGGCGGCAGCAGCTTGTCCCTGAGGTTCGGGAAGATGTCGGTGTGTGTGTCCCACTGGCCGAATGGGACCTTGGCGTCGGCTCGGGTAACGTCGCGCAGAAAAACGCTCACCAAAGGAACGCCCACCTCAACGAGCCGACGAGCGAGCAGCAGGCTCTGCCCCCAGGAATTGCGGCCATAGCGATCGCGAACGCCGCTCGGTTCGTGGTCGACCTGCAAAGCCCGACTTGTGGTGGGCGAGGTCAACAGGTTCATGGCCCGTTCTTGATAGGCGCTCATGCCTTGAAGCTGGCGGTCGTTTTCGAGGCGGCGCGTCAGATTGTCGACGCGTTGACACAATCTCCAGCGCGCGTCAAGGCTAGCCATGTCTGCGTCGGAGAGCGTCAGGCCTTCCACCTGGAAATTAGCTGCATTGGGATCGTTGCTAATCCACAAAGGATCATGATGGGTGCCGAGGAAACCGGAGTGCTGACCGGGGTAAGCGATTCCGGCGGGGGTTGTCACGAACTGTTCGGCGATGGTAACCCAGCCTGGCACGGGGCGTGTAGGCGGTCGCAGTTGGCCGACGACCGCGCCGTGTGCGGGAAAATCGCTGCGCGACGGCGCCGCATCGCTGCCGCTGATCGGACCGGCGAACCGTCGGCCGGTGAGCAGGTGATACGAAGACGCGGAATGGCGGATGTCGTTGTGCGTACAGGAACGGATGAGCGCGAATTTATCGGCGACCTGGGCGAGCCGAGGCAAATGCTCGCCTACGAACGTGCCCGGCACTCGCGTCGCGATTGGCCTGAATTCACCACGAATCTCGGCCACCGCGTCCGGCTTCGGGTCCCAGGTCTCATGCTGGGCCGGGCCGCCGGACAGGTAGATAAAAATGCACGACTTCGCTGAGTCTCTGCGGGGAGACCTCTGTTCCGCCAATGCGCGGCCTTGCAACATACGGGGCAGCGTCAGGCCCACCGGAGCCAAGGCGCCGATCTGGATGAGATCGCGCCGAGTCATGCGATCCCACAGGAATTGCTGCCGAGCCGAGTGTGGCGACATGGCGGAAAACCTCCTATTTGGCGAGTTTCGTCACCGTGACGCTCTGGATGGAGTATTTGTTGAATTGATTGCCGTCGGATTCGAGCGCGAAGTTGTAGCCCCACTTGCTGACGAATTGCGCGTCGGTGATTTTCCATGTGACCGTGTGCCACTTCTTGTTGTCCGGCACCGTGTACCAGCCGCGGCTCTTGTAGCCGGCAGTCGACTCGTAGATGAGTTTGAAGCCGGCATTGTCGTTCGCGGGATTGCGGCGGACGACCACGCTGATTTCGATCGGCGTCGTCGTATAGGACAGGAAGTTGGGATCGACCATGAACACATTTCCGCCAGGGATGTTTCCCGCCCGGGCCGACCCGCCATAGGTGACGATGTCTGCGGCCACATCAGCGCCCAGGCGGGTGTGCAGCCCTTTTTCCGTGGTGACGTTGCCCATCGTGATCGAGACTGATTTGGCGTCGGAGTAATCGCCGCCCCACAGGAACGGCTTTGCCTTGTTGGCCTTGGCTTGCTTCACCAAGTTCGCCGGGACATCTAGAACGAGGATCGGAGCGGTGGTGAGCGCATAGGTATTTGCGCTGGTAGTGTCTCCTGTCAAGGGATTCACGATTTGCACCGCCTGGCCGAAATCGAGTCGGTCAGGTGCTCCTTTCGGCGCCCAGGTCGATAAGACCGTTGTTTTGGCGCCTTGAAAGACAAAGCCATAGTCCCTGTCATAGAGCAGCACCCACCCCAGGTAAGTCGGATGCTGTCCGAAGTGCTTGATCATTTGCGCCATCGCCTTGTACGATGGCCGCGGGTTGCCTTTCGCATCGAGGAGACCCATGGGGCCGCTGTCGCCGTCCCTTCCCTCGAACCACTGAATGCAGGCCACGCCCTGAGCGATGCCCATGGTGTAGGCCTTGACCAGTGCATTCGCTTGATTGTCTGCCCCTTTTTTGGCGTCGGAACCCAATTCCGTGAAAATGATCGGCACGTTTGCCTTGGCCGGATTTTGAGCGGCGAGCATCTTCCGGGCCGTGGGAACGATGCTCATGTAAACGGCTTCCGACCCGGTGCTGTCGGCGATGCCATTCAGGATCTCGTAAGGATGGAAAATGAGATAGTCGAAATGATCCTTGGCGCCGGCCTTGATCGCCTGCTCCAGGTAATTCACGTGAAACGACTGAGCGGCCATGCCCACCATGGCGTCAGGATCAACCGCCTTGATGGCCTTGGAGGCGGCGACCACGATCTTGGCGTAATCCGCGCCCGTTTGGTCGCGCCCGGTGCCGTTGGGCGGTTCGTTCCAGATCTCGAAATATTTCACCCGTCCCTTGACGTGCTTCGCGAGTGCCGAGGCGTATTTGGACCAGGCGGGCAAGTTGTTGACCGGCAGCGTACCCTTGGCATCCAATTTATTCCACTTGGCGTTCCCGTGCAGAATGGCGCCGTAGGAGAAGCCTTGGTCGTCCAGATACTTCATCTGCTTGTCCAGCGCGTCCCAGGTGAATTTTCCTTCCTCGGGTTCGACGGCGTTCCACCCCGTGTGAGGAGTCCGATGGAATTTGATGCCGATGGCGGCCATCTGCGGAATCCACCGGGCATTTGCCTGCGCGGACGTATTGTTCGTGTGACAACTGCCGATGCCGAATCGGCCGAACTCTTGGCCGGGGGGATGATCTCCGGCATAAGCCGCAGCAGCGATACTCGGCACGGCAAGACAGGCGAGACGGACAAGCACACGGCGCATGAAGGCTACCTTTCTCTCGTTGTTGTCGATCGCATCAACTCACCGCATACGGCGGAGCGCGTCGATTCTCTCCTGGATCTTCGCGGCGTCGGCCTCGACGGTACCGAGAGGTCCCGGGACTACCGTCTTCTCACGCGTATAGCCAATGTGCTTCATCCAGGCAACGGAGCGCAGTGCACGCTTCTGCTCGATCAGCTTGAACATCGGGTCGGCTTTGATCTTTGCGACGCTTTCGTCCGACATCTTCGCGTCGAGCGCGGCCAGAAGCGTTTGAGCCACCAGAAGGTGGCCATCGTCGCCGAAGTGAACCTTGTCCTTCGAGAAGGCCGTGGCCCGGGCGTCGCGGGCTTTCCGCATGGCGGTGTGCAGATCGATCACCGTCACGCCATCGATCTTCAGGCCCATTTCCCATTTTGCGTATTCTGTAAGGACGGCGTCGTAATGGAACTCGTCCTTCTTCGGCGCGAAGTCGTAGATCGGCGGCGTGACGAGGTAGATTCGTTTCACTCCGGCCTTCTGGCACTGGTCGATCAGCTTCGTGACACCCGTCTGGAATGCCACGAGCCGGTCCTTGCTCTGCGGGAGGTAGATGCCGTCATTCATGCCGTAGCAGGCGAACACGACCTGCGGCTTCGCCTTCTCCAGCACGCGATCAAGGCGTTCGAAGAGGCATGGCCGCGGGAATTTGCCCCCGGCGTGGCCGTCCTCGCTCAACCCGGAGAGCGTTTCGCTTGCCAATCCGAGTCCGATGATGTCGAAGTCTTTCTTGGGGTGCAATTTCTCCAGGTAGTACGTCGTGAAGTTGATGTACCCGCCAGCTTGCGTGTTGCTATCGCCGAGGAAAACGACTCGTTTTCCAGCAAGCGATTCCACGTCTTGCGCTGCGAGAGGCAACGCGAACGCTGAGCTCAGAGTGATTGCAAGCGTGAATCGGATCATGTCTTTCCCCGTCAGATTCTCATAGACCACTTGCCATCACCTTCAGGTCGATGCCCATCGCAGTCTCCGCAGTTGTTAATGATGATACCCAATGCCAGTCCGTACAGAAAGCTCGGTGGGGAAACCAGGCGCATTTTCACCTGGAAAGTCCGATGGGCACGCTAGACGTGCCATCGAGATATCCTGTCTGGAATTTCACCAAGATTTAGCAGCTGATGGGTGTGCGGCGGATCCGGTCCGGCGCACTACCCGCCGAGTAATTCTCGGCCCAAACGGCACCAGGAGTCCCAACCCAGTCCTTTTTCCGAAGTAGAGCCCATCGCACTGGCCGAACCATTTGCAGGCTACCACGGCGGTCCATCCGACTCCTCCAGCGCCGGAATCTCCTCCTCGGGAATGGCCACGCGAATTGATCGAGCGACGCCAGATTCCCTGGTCACCAGCCCCAGTTCCTCAAGTTTGACGACCATGCTGTGCGCAGCCGGCGGCGTTACGCGGAAGAACTTCACCATGTCCGTCTCGGCTGGACCTTGGCGGTGAAGCCTGCGATAGAGGTGAATGAAGGCCAGGAATTGTCCTTGCCGATTTGTGAATGTTGCCATGATTCCCTTCCGCTCATTTGATTTGGCCGTCCTCATTTTCTTCTGGTCGGCGGTTCAACAGGATGCAGCGTCCGATGGAGCCGGTGCCGAACTGGGCGCGGATGGTGTCGATGGTTTGGTCCAGAGCAGCCTGTTGCGGATGCTGGTTCTGCTCGAACAGATTGCCCTGCACAATCGGCTCACGAGTCAGCCCCGTTGCGCCTACACCCAGCAAGCGCACCGGCATCAAGTCGGTGGTCAACGACCGCTCGAAAAGATCAGCGGCGGCCTTCCAGATGATGTTGGTCAGATTCGTCGGCGCGGCTAGCGTCGTTGATCGCGTCACCGTGCGAAAGTCCGACGAGCGGATTTTCACGCCGATGGTTCGGGCCCAGATGCTCTCGCGGCGCAGGCGACCGGCCAGGTGGTCCACCAAGTCGAGGAGCCAGATACGCAGGATGCCACGGTCGCCGATGTCCTGGGCGAACGTTGTTTCGGTGCTGACTGATTTCGCTTCTCGGTCCGGCACAACCGTCCGGTCATCCAGGCCATTCGCAAGTTCCCAGATATGCCGGCCCATCTCGCCGAAGCGGTCTATGAGCATCTTCTCGGGCATCGCAGCAATCTGGCCGATGGTGCGAATGCCCATTTCATGGAGGCGTTTTTCACCCTTCGCGCCCACGCCCCAGATGCGGCTGACCGGTAGCGGGGTCAAGAACGCGGCAACCTTGTCCGGCGTCAGCACCACGTAGCCGTCCGGCTTGCCGACATCGCTGGCGAGCTTCGCAAGATACTTGTTGGGTGCGGTGCCCACCGAGGCGACCAGGCCCAATTCGGCGCGGATGCGGGTCTTGATCTGCCGGGCAATTTCCGGCGCGGAGCCGAACAAGCTCTCGCAGCCATGCACGTCCAGGAATGCTTCGTCCAGGCTCAACGGCTCAACGAGGGGCGTGAACGATAGGAAGATCGACCGAATCTGCCGACTGATTTCGGCATAATGGCCCATCCGCACGGGCAGGTAGATGCCTTGCGGGCAGAGCCGCCTGGCGGTGGAGATGGGCATGGCGCTGTGGACGCCGAACCTGCGGGCTTCGTAGGAGGCGGCGCTGACGACACCACGGCCCTTGACGCCGCCGACGATCACCGGCTTTCCGCGCAGGTCGGGATGGTCGCGCTGCTCGACGCACGAGTAGAAGGCGTCCATGTCCACATGCAGGATCGTTGGGTCGGAGGTCATGACACGAACCGCCTCACTTCTCGGGAATCAAGGCAATGGCCCGACACCACCCGGCGCTGGCTCCCTGGATTTTCACGGGCAGGCACGAAACGAGGAAACCGTGCGGACGGGGTATCTGATCGAGGTTGGCCAGCTTTTCAATCTGGCAGTATTCACGCTCGATGCCAGCAAAATGAGCGGGCCAGATGTATCGGCCGTCGCCAGTGCGTTTGTAATCGGCCACCATATTGGCGAACGGACGATCCAGTGTGTAGGCGTCGATGCCGATTACTTTCACGCCTTGCTCGACCAACCAGAGTACGCCTTCCCGGCCCAAACCCGGCTGCGCGAAGTAATCCGGTGAACCGAGTCGCTTGTCCGCGCCTGTGTGAAGCAGAATGATGTCCAGGGGACGGAGCTGGTAGTTGATATGCGCCAGGGCGGCTCGCAGGTCGGCGACCGTGACGAAATCTCCCGCGTGCTTGTGCCGAACATCGACCACGACGCCGGGCGCAAAGCACCATTCCAGCGGCACTTCGTCGATGGTGCGGGCCGGCTTGCCTTCCGAGATCGGACCGTAATGATACGGAGCATCGACGTGCGTACCGGTGTGCGTGATTGCCTGGATCTCTTCAATCGCCCAGCCCAGGCCACTTGAGTAGGTCAGGTCTTCGGGCTTCACACCGAAGAACTGCTGTATTTGCTGAAGACCTTCGCCATCGTGCCGGACGTACCGAATCTGCGCCGGCATCGGCTCACTTACGGCACGATGCTCCAGGGGCACGCTCAGGTCAATCAATCGGTATCCAGGCAACAACGTAGGTCTCCTGTCGGCCGGCCTCAATCATCCAGGGCCCAGGCGGGCGTCGGACTTGTTCAGCGGATGCTGGTCCTTGCGGCCATCGCAAAATACGGCGACCCACTCGGCCAGCCGTTTTCCCAACAAACGACAGGCCGCCTGGGTACCCTCCTCGCGCGGCTCGCGGGCGGTGATCGCGCCGTAGTGGGCGGTCGTCAATTTAGTAGCGTAGTCCGTCACGCCGAAAACCAAGAAGCCAAAGTTCATGAGGACGGTGAGCAACGACTGGCAGGCCAGCTCGGTGCCGCCGCCCCAGCCGCCGGACGACGAAAAGGCGCAACCGATCTTGCCGTCCACCTTCATCCAGTGCGGGGCCATTGTCTCATCCCAGAACCGCTTCATCTTCCAGGACAGCAGGCCCATGTTGGTCGGGCTCCCCAGCGCCAGCCCATCGCACCAGAGCACGTCATCCGCCGTCGCCTCATCAACTTTGCGCAGGCGGATTTCCACGTCGGGGATGCTTCCGGCTCCCTCTGCGACCAATGTGGCCATCTTTGCAGTGTTGCCACTGGCTGAATCGTACAGTACCAGCACCTTGCCCATCGTATTTCTCTCTGTCTTGTTTCTCAGGCAGTTAAATCAGCCATTCGCCGCAGCAAGCACGACCAACCGAGAAAGCGCGTGCCGTCAGATTCAACTTGATCAAAGCGAAACTCACGCAGGCGAATGATCTCGAAAAGCGTGCCCAGTTCCGTCCGAACTTGCTCCTCGGTCACAACAGGCGGCCCCGGGTCATGCGGCTCGCAAGCGTTGCCGGTCAGAACCAGTCCAAGCGTCCCGGGACGTGTGAGCCGGCGCAGCGTTTCCAGCTATGCGGCCACGTCTTCGCGGCGCACAACATGGTAGCAGCCACGATCAAAGAAAAAATCAAACGGCCCGACCAGGTCCGCTGGCGGGTTTAGCACGTCAGCAACGATAAAGTTGACGCTAACGCGAGCTTCTTTGGCCTTCTGGCGTGCGCGGTTGATGGCCAACGTGCTCAGGTCGCACGCGGTAACATCAAAGCCCTGCTGGGCAAGCCAGACGGCACTGGCCCCGGTGCCGCAGCCCAGCTCCAGGGCGCAGCAAGGCTGGATTGCGGATTCGGCGAGGACGCCCTGAAGCTCGGACGACACTTGTCCTGTCTCCCAGGGTGTGTCTCCGGTTTTGTAGCATTCGTCCCATCGGCTCGGCTCCGGCATGACCACTTCCTCCATCATTGATTTACGGAGGTAATCGCGTCATGCCAGGGCCGAGGCATAATGGCGGTCATCGAGCTGGACAGCCGACACGCTCCAGGGCGTATTGAAGGGACGCCGGCCAGCGACGAAGCGCCTGCTCGATTTGCTGGCGCTTTGTCTCAGGCCGCGTGTGGGTGTAGTTGCCCGTCATGCCAAGGCCGTTGCCGTTCGTCGGCTTGTGGCCCAGTGTCTGCTGGCGAATGAGAGGGTCAACGTTGGCGTCTTGAAGAAGTGTGGCGAATGAGTGCCGCCATGACTTTGGACACGTAGCCTCTGGATGGCCGATGGCCTCCATGATCCGCAGGAAGGATGTTCGCACCATGTCGGATTTGACCTGACCCGTGTCCCACCATACCTTTCGGGCCAGGTCTTGAACGTCGGTTCGGCTCAAACTGGCGACTCCAGTGCGGGCCGCGTCGATGCGGTCCCGCAGAACCACCTCCAGCTCCGCACGACTCCCGACGATCTTTGGTGTTTTGTCGATCAGCTTCTCACGCAAGAAAACCAGTCCCATACCTCGATTGCCGATCACCGAACGCAGTACCGCGACAACCTCCGGAAGCAGGGGAACCGCCCGTTCATGCCCGGTTTTGATGCGCCAGCCGAGTTCGGTCTTGTTGCGTACGTTCATCCAGCCGCCGGCCAAGTCAACGTCCTCAATCAACAAGTGCGTCAATTCACCGATGCGCACGCCGGTCTTGGCGAATGTGAAATGGATCGGGAATGCCCAGTCGGACGCTGCCTTGAAGAATGCCAACTCGGTTGCTTCATTGAAGACGAAGATGGGCTTGGCATCTTCAACCCGAAAACGATCCAGAGGCAGCTCCGAGAACGGATTCCCCATGTACGGCGGCATGT
This sequence comes from Planctomycetia bacterium, assembly GCA_005799265.1. Taxonomy (GTDB): domain Bacteria; phylum Planctomycetota; class Planctomycetia; order Gemmatales; family Gemmataceae; genus SIAQ01. The sequence goes on from SYHD01000091.1 coordinate 27,213, forward strand.
GCCGACGCTTGACACCAAAGTTGTACATCGACCGGCACGTTTCAAGGATGAAGCGAACGCCCTTGTCACGCAGCTTTCGTTTCTTCGAGTGCTTGTGACCATTCGGGGCCACGTCGGTCTGGCGTAGGTAGCTCGCAAAGGCATCGGGCCGGACCTCGTGGGCCTCGGGAACGCGCTTTTGCCAGTTGGCAAAGTCTTCGAGATGCTTGGTGGCGGCACGATAGCGGTTTACCGTTCCGACCGACGATTTGAGCACGTGTTCGTGATAATCGAGGAACCGCTTGCGCAGTTCCGCGACGGACACCTGCTCAAACGAGAACGCGGTCGGTGCGCCCTGGGTGAGCTGGAGATTGGTCTGGGCCGCGAGGATCTCGGCATCTTTCTGCGACTCGCTGACCTTGCGACGGATGGGTTGCGTTCCTTCGCTGAAGTAAATCCACCAAGCTCCGTGGTGCAAATAGAGAGTGACCTTGCCAACCCGAATGCGGTCGGGGCCGCGCTTGCGACGGGCCATGCGCTACTCCTGGTGCAAAACTTTTGCACCAATTTTGCACCAGGCACCGTTTCGGATCTGACTGGATCGGACGCAACATGGCGTCTTTTAGCCAGTTGCGTCAAATGGCGAAATCGCCAAAAAGCGAAAGCGGAGAGGGAGGGATTCGAACCCCTCGCAAATCTCCCGAAGAACTCGCACTTCTTGAAAACGGCGGCGCAGATTCCGACGCACTCGCCGCCGCCGATCCCGATCTGGCGATAATCTACGACGCCTGGCCTGGTTTGCCAGGCCCGATCAAAGCCGCGATGCTCGCGATGGTTCGCACAACCGCGGCATCGTCGCCCGTCAAGGTGTGACCAACCTGATTCAGCCTGGCCTTGGCAAATTCTTCGCGGCATTGCGTCAGAACGGCCCCGAACTGCAAAGGTCTACTGGTATGCAATGCCGCAAGTCATTGCCGTAGGCCGCGAACGAAAACCCCTCCCGAATTTCGCAACAATTCTTCTACAACTGGGTGTCGCGCGGAGTAGGTAACAAATAGAGGGCCGGCTGCCCAGCGTAGACGAGCCAGTGCCGCCAGCGTTTCACCAGACGCAAGACAATTGAAAGTCGCGGATTTCTTTTACAACAAGCGGCCGCGTCGAGTAGGTCCCTATTAGGGGAACGATTTTGCTCAATTTGTACCCGCAGCGGACAACTGCGAGTCAGACGGCGTACATAACTGTTGGGTGCGACTCTATTGCCGAGATGCAACAACCTGTTCGAAAAATGCGATTCCCGGCGAGGCGATTCGTCAACTCGACGTTCAACGGGGTAGATACACGAATAGAGGGGTCCAATCGAGAGGAGGACAGACATGGCCAAGTACATCTTCGGAGACGCCAAGCTCGATATCGGCGGTGTTGGCGTCGAGCAAGTCGCCAACGCCGTCCGTGAGCTGAGCAACGGCAAGGGAGCCGTCAAAGCCATCCAGGTCAGCCGCGCCCTTCACGTTTCGGAGCCAACCGTGGCCGCGCTTCTAGCCCAGGCCGAGTTGCTTGGCTTTGTGCGCCGGGTGGATGCGTGGCGCTGGATGCCGGGCGACTTGAGCGGTGTTGCTGCATGATGCAACAGAATTCTCCAAATTGCGGACAACTGCCTTTTTTCGAGCATACATATCCAGAGACGGAAGTTTGCAGATGCAATGGACCATGATTCACGATGAACGAAGTCACCAAAATGGCACCGCGTGTATCTGGGATGCCGAGGGTGCGAACCAACGAATCCTCCTCGCAGGGGGCCCCGGGTTGCCGTCGATCACGGATCGATCGGCGGCAACTCATCTCTTCCGAGGAGCACGCCGCTTGGTACGGGCGACTGGCTCGATAGTTGATCGACCAGCCCCATTCACGATCTAACTTTGAATTCAGCGCGAGGACGGAATTCGATGAGCCATCTCGAAATGGCGCTAGCCAGGCTGCGCGCCGGACTTTGCGTACTGCCGGCTCGGCTCGATCCCAAGATGCCGGCGCTGGCACGGTGGAAAACGTTTCAGGGACGATTGCCCACCGAGTCCCAGGTCCGAACGTGGTTTCCTGACGATCGGCCCATGTGCATCGTGGCCGGTGCGGTGTCAGGCCAGCTTGAAATGATCGATTTCGACGCCGGGGGCGAGGCGTTCGACGCATGGGCCGAGCTCGTCCGTACCGAGGTTGCAGGGCTTTTGGAACGCCTGGTCATCGAGCAATCGCCTTCGGGTGGGCGTCACGTTGTCTATCGATGCCAATTCGGCGTCTCGGCGAATATGAAGCTGGCACAGCGCCAGATCATCACGCCAAACTCGGATCCGATCACGCTCTATGGCAAGACGTATGTGCCATGCCGACGCGCCGATGGTCGGTTCGAGGTGATTCTAGCGCTGATCGAAACGCGTGGCGAAGGCGGGCTGTTTCTATGCGATCCATCGCCCGGCTATCGTCTTGTCCAAGGCGATTTCACTGCGATCCCAGATATCACCGAGCCCGAACGCGAGATGCTCTTGGGAGCGGCCTGGTCCCTCGACGAGTTGCCCCCCGTCGCAGCGCCTGAGCCAGGTGGTGGCGAACCATGCGGCCGTCCAGGCGACGTCTTCAACGAGCGTGGCGATGTGCGCGCCGTCCTTGAACGCCACGGATGGTCATGCGTGCGGCGCGGCGAGAACGAGTACTGGCGAAGGCCTGGGAAGGAAACCGGCTGGAGCGCGACGCTGAAAGGCGGTGTCTTCTATGTCCACTCCGCTAACGCCGCCCCGTTTGAATCGAGTCGCGGTTATTCCGCGTTCGGCGTCTACGCCCGCCTCGAGCATAACGGCGACTTCGCCGGCGCTGCCGCCGCGCTGCGTGGCCAGGGATTCGGGCAATCACACAACGTGGACGCCGACGTCGATCTCACAGCGATCACAGCAAAACCAAACGCCCAATCGGAACTGCTCGCCCGGAGGGTGCTCAACGTGACACGCGAACAACTTGCCTGGCTATGGCCCGGACGCATCCCGCTGGGAAAGCTGACGCTGCTCGCCGGCGATCCTGGCCTGGGCAAGTCGCTTGTGACCCTCGACATCGCCGCTCGCGTCTCGCGCGGTGCACCCTGGCCTGACAACACACTCATCGGCCAGCCCGTTGGCGAGGTTGTGCTGTTCAACGCCGAGGACGATTTGGGCGACACCATTGCACCGCGCCTCGACCTCGCCGGCGCCGATGATGCGAAGATCATCGCCATCGAAGGCGTTCAGCTCGTCGGCGCCGGCGGCAAGCCGACCAAGATGTATTTCTCGCTCGAACACCATTTGCCGCAGTTGGAGCGTGCGCTTCGCGATTGGCCCGACGCCCGACTCATTGTGATCGATCCGATCAGCGCCTACTGCGGCCAAACGGACAGCCACAACAACGCCGAGGTGCGGGCGCTGCTCGCCCCGCTCGCGGACCTCGCAAGTCGAACCAAGGCGGCGATACTTGCAGTCACGCACCTGAGCAAGTCGGGCGGCCCGAAGGCGATCTATCGCGCGATGGGATCGCTAGCATTTGCCGCAGCATCGCGGGCCGTGTGGGCCATCGTGAAAGACCAGGACGACCCAGAACGTCGGCTGTTCCTGCCGGCCAAGCTCAATCTTGCCGTTAATCCCGACGGTCTCGCGTACCGCATCGTGGATGGTCGCGTTGCTTGGGAGCCCGAACCCGTCTCAATGCACGCCGACGACGCCTTCCGTGCCGAGTTGGATGGACCACAAAAACAGAAACGCATGAGGGAGCGCGACGAGGCGACTGGGTGGCTTCGGGATCACCTCGCCGCGGGGCCTGTGCCAGCAAAAGAGGCCATTGCCGACGGCAAAGAGAATGGCTTCTCGGAACGAACGTTGCGTCGCGCGTTCAAGGAACTCGACGGGCGATCCCGCAAGGACAAGGATGCCGGCTGCTGGCGCTGGACGTTGCCTGACCATGATGGCCACGAAATTGGCCATGCCCCTGACACATGAAAAGCTGGCCATCTTGGCAATGTTGGCCATCTTGGTCACCTTGCTGCGAGCCCAAGATGGCCAAGGTTGCCAATATGGCCAACATTGCAGCTTGCCAGTGTTTAGGGACGTGTTGGCAGTCTTGTCCGAGGATCAGGATGGCTCCGTCGGCGGCTGTTGTTTCAGGCCGAGGGCTTGCTCGATGCGTTCCAGTCGCTCATGCAAGGCGAGCAGTGATACTTCGATTCTCGCCAGGCTTGGCATGGCAATCTCGCGAATCGCACGACGTGCGTTGATTCGTGTTGCCAGAATGTCCGAGATGCGGGCACGGATAGCATCGCTCTCGTCATGAAACTCCTTGGCTGAGCATAGAAGCTCGTTGATCACAAAGTCCGCGTCGGTGGCAACCGCTTGCTTCGGTTTCCTGGTGGGCGTGCATGTCCAGGCAGCGCCGTCGACGTAGGTGAACGTCGTGTAGTGAACGGGTCGCCCTCGTTTCTTCTTCGGCATGGGTGGTCCTTTCAAATAGGTACTTCCGGCGGGACGCCCAAAAAATGAGGCCCGCGGAAGGAATCGCAAGCATAGAGAGTGTTTGTTTCCTGCAACGGAATTGTCCGAATCGCCATGACAAAAATCGAATCGAACTCCCGGCTACTTCTATTGGCCATTCTCGCCGAAATTGAGCTGTTCGCCGAGGTGCCAGACGACGCCTTCGGCGCCGGTGATCCGTTCGTGGTCGCCATGTGTCGCGATGGGGTGCCATTCACGCCGGCGCTCTGGCTCGGCGGTCCGCTTTCGCCGGCAAGGCGGATGGCACTCTCGCGAGCCGCCCGCCGGCTGGCGACGAAGGGGCAGGTCGTTCGCATTACGGAAAAAAAGCGAGATCGGGTGCGTCTCCTCGTCCCAACGCCGGGCGGTCTTCGGCGCGCTCTCGCGCTAGCCGGCGCCAAGGCGGACCGAGAAGCGATCTCCGAGGGCTTGTTCAGAACCAGCTGGGGGCGATCCCTGGCCAAACACCTGGGAGGAAAATCATGAAGTTGACTCTTTCGCCCACCGCCGTTCGGATCGACGCCAGCGAACCGTCGGCCAACAAATCGCCGCCGGTCGCGTTTCTGGCCAACGTGGCGCAACCGGTGGCCAACCTGTGCCACAAGGCGGCGGCGCTTTGCCAGCAGATCGCCCCCCACGACTTGACAGGCCTGCCGCTCTACATCTTGCCGCAAAGCGCCATTGCCGCCGAACTCGGCAATGCCGATTCGACCTACGGCTACACGATGGAATGGCTCGACTGGGTGCTTCGCGACCAGATCGGAGATGCATGGCGAGGTCGGGGCCCCTGCATCGTTGTCAACGACATCGCCATGAGCCAAGACCTCGGCGATTTCATCGAACCGTCCTTCCTGGCAACGACGATCCACGAGTTGGCTCATGTGTTCGAGCGCGACATGCGATTCGACACAGTGCCCAACATCTCCTCGGATCGCGTGCTTTTCGAACGCCTCCGACTGGCTCACGAGGTTCGCGAGCCGGTTCCCGAAAGCGAGCGAACCCAGACCTTCCATCAGCACGATCAGCGTTTCATCCGGGCCGTCCTGCACCTGCGCTTTCGAGCTGACCGCTATGGCGCGCTGCTCGCACGATCGTTGATCCTCAACGACGGGCCGGCCATCTTCGCTCGGCCGATCGATTACGAACTGGCTCTTCAGAACGAACCGGAGCGCATGTTCGACGTCAGCCTCCGCGACATCATGGCCAACGCGCCGCCGCCGGCCTTCAGCCGGTTGTGGGCCGCTGAATTGGAATTCCTGACCCGCCATTCTCATTTTTCGAAGGAGACGAAGTGATGAATCTTGCCACCCTGTTCGACAAGATCGCCGGCCGGCAGACGCAACGCGATAAGGCTCGCGTCGATGACTTCCGCGGCCTGGTCCGGGCCATCGCCGACGGCAAGGAGCCCGACGCCGATCGTGTGGACGCCGTTCTCCAAGAGTCCGGCAAGTCGCTCGAAGCGCTGCGCCAGGCCGTGGAGAAGATGCAAAAGCGCACGGCCATGAAGGCCGAGCTAGACACTGTGCCAAAGCTCGAAGCGGAGAAAGCGGAGATCGAGACGAAAATCGGTAAGGCCGCCGCGATCCTGAACGCAGCCGAGGCGAAATTTGAAGAGACGGCCAATCCGCTCCGCTGGCGGTTGGACGTGATCAGGAATCAGCTTCAGCAAGCATGGCCTTTGACCCAGGCCCTCGTGGACTCGTGCCCCTACGGGGAGCTAGTCGAGAGTGCCAAGAACATCGAGAAGGCCAGGACAGCGTCGCATGACGAGGCGAACCGGCTACGTCGCGAGATCGAGGAACACGTCAAGGCCATTCGCGAGTACAAGTCTCAAGCGGAAGCAGCAACCTACCGCCCACATCAGAACGAGTATCTGGACCGCGCCAAGAACCGCGAGAGTCGATTGGCCGAGACCCAGACGAAGCTGGCCGACGCACTCAAGCGGTTCGACGATTTGGAGAAACAGGGCACTGCAATCCGTGAGCAGATGCTGGCGCCGTGATTGCCAGCCTCGACGACGAACGACTGGGCGGCGCTGTCGCCCGCAACGTTCTTTGACAACTCGGATATGTGTCAGAAGCCGCCGGGGCTTAGCGAACCCCGGCGGCTTGATCGCGAAGTCCCAACGAGTAAATCTCGTCGCGATTTACTCGAACAAGATAGTGGACACAGTTTCCTGGAGTGCCTGAATATGATCTTCATGCCGCTCATTGTTGGCATCGTCGCCGCCTTCGCCATTTTCTTTGCTTGCACAAGTGGCGGCATGAAACCGCCTGAAGCCAGTGGTGTCACGGCGCTCGTCCTGACCGTGGCAAAATTGATATTCGACGCTTTTGACAAGTGGAGCCAGTTTCGTGAAACAGTGACCGCGACAATGAGTGCGTCGTTCGTGAGGGAAGGAATCGGCGCCAAGGGATTCAATGAAGGGAAATTCAACGACTATATCGAGATCACGCTCACTGTTTTCAACCCGTGCGAATTTCAGATCCCCATCAAGTCGGTTGAACTGCGATTCGTTCCGGCCGATCTACCAGTCGAAGTGAAAGCCGCCGCCCCCATCGAAGCGATTCAATGCAAGTGGAAGTTCTTCATCCCGCCAAAGAGCGAGGACGACAAGACAAAAACCAGCACGCTGCTTGAAAAGCGGCACAGTGAGGATTTCGTGTTGAAGGAACCTGTTGGACATCTAAAGGAGCACGTCTTGGCAGCCGCTCCGGAAACGCTCTGGATAGCAGTGTATTCCCATGCGAAAGAGGTCGCGCGCATTGACGGCAGGCAGGTAATGGCGAAACTTGCACCGCTGCTCAAATAGCTGACCTTGTCAGCTGAATCGCTGAATTCACGGTGCAGTGCTGATTTACGCCGCCAACGGCCACTCCGCGTAGATCGCCTCCGCCTGTTCCATGATCCGCTCGACGAAGATGTCGTAGTGCTCCTCCTTGACGCCACGCTTGCGTAGTACGCGCTTGACGGCGGCCCGCACCGCCGCCTTCACGTCTTCGCGATGCGGCTCGGTCCAATCGACCTTCAAGTTCTTTCGGATTGTCTGCACGATGTCGTGTATCAGGTCGCGCAGAAACGACGGTTCATAAAGATTGCCGTGATGCTTGGCCACGGCATCATAGAACGCGACCTCGTCGGGTTCCAGATTCAGGTCCGTGGCACGCTGGTCGTCGGACTCCATGTCCTTATGGATCTCGAGCAGCGCCTTCACGACCGCCGCGGCGTCGATTAGCCGATTGTGATAGCGCTGAAGCGTTTCTTCAAGTAGTTGCTGGAATGACTTCGCCTTCGCCAGGTTTTTTTTCTTCCGCAATTGAATCTCGTCCCGGACCAGTTTCTCCAGCAACTTCAATCGCAGGTTCGGCAGCGGCTTGTCCTTGAAGGTTTGCAGGAACTTGTCGTCCAGGATCGAGATATCGGCCTTCTCAAGCCCTGCGACCTTGAAGATGTCCACGACGCCCTCGGTCGCGACGCTGTCGTCCACCAGATCACGGACGGCTCGCTCAACCTCTTTCACAGGCTTTTTACCCGGCATCGCTTTCATCACTTGTTTGCGGACGCACTGGTAGAAGATGATTTCATCCGCCAACTTCCGACACTGGTCCACCTGCTTGACCAGCAAGAATGAGGACGTTAGCCTCAGTTCAGCCTGAAGAAAGTGCTCGCGCCGGTCGTCATCCTCGGCCAGATGCCCGAACACAAAGGCGTACATGTCCTCCATGTCAATCCGCGACATTTTGCGCCAGTTGCCGTAGTTCTTGCCTTCCGGCAGGATGGCGCGAATCTCGGCAAGGCACGCCTCGAAAACCGGGACGGCCGTCTCCTCGACCTCCGGCGCCGGCTCGCCCTTGCCGCCGCCGGTCGTGTACTTGTTCGTCGCCTCGCGCAGTTCATCGCCGATGCCGATGTAGTCCACGATCAGGCCATGCGGCTTGTCCCGGAACACACGGTTCACGCGCGAGATCGCCTGTATCATGTTGTGGCCTTGCATCGGCTTGTCGATGTACAACGTGTGCAGGCACGGGATGTCGGTGCCTGTCAGCCACATGTCGCAGACGATGACTATCTTGAATGGATCGTCAACGTCCTCCATCCGTTCCTTGAGGGCCTTCCGCTGGCTCGACGTGGTGAAGTAGCCCTTCTCGCTCCACGCTGGTGGATCCTCGGCAAGGTTGGCGGTCATCACGATGCGAACCTCCGGACAGCCCGGCAGCGCGGTCAGCTCCTCGTAAAGGCGCACACAGTTTTGACGAGTCATGCACACGACCAGCGCCTTGCCGGCAAGCGTCGTGGTGCGGTCGAGAAAATGGGCCAGGAGGTCCTTCGCCAGAACCTCGACGCGTGGTTTGGCGCCTGCCGCCTCAGCCAGCGCCGCCCACTTTGCCTTGCGCCGATCGAGGTCATCAACCTCCTGTCCCTCGGTGATCTCTTTCAGAGCGGCGTCGATGTCGGACCGTGTCAGGCTCAGCTTGATTTGTCTTGGTGCGTAGAAGATCGGCACCGTCGCGTGGTCCTCCTGCGCCTGACGGATGTCATAGGAGTGGATCAACTCGCCGAAGACCTTGACCGTGTCCGCTCCACTGAAGCTGATCGGCGTGCCAGTGAAGCCGAGAAAGCTGGCATTGGGCAGAGCGTCGCGGAGCCAGCGCGCGTGGCCTTTCACGAAACCATATTGCGAACTGTGCGCTTCATCAGCAATAACGATGACGTTCGTCCGCGTGGACAGAATTGGATGCTCGACCTCGAGCGGGTTGCCGTCGCGGTCGGTCTTGATGCGGAACTTTTCGAGCGTCGTCAGGATGACCTCGCCCCCCTCGGTCTTCAAGAGCGTGCGCAGCTCATCGGTGCTCTGGGCGTGTTTGACGTCCCCGACCAGGGCGCGGGCCGCGACGAACTGATCTTCCAGTTGTTCGTCCAGATTCACGCGATCCACCTGGATGACGAAGGTTGGGTTCTCCAGTTCCTTTGAGCGGCGCAGGATGCCGACCAGGAACACCATCGACAGCGATTTGCCCGAGCCGGTGGTGTGCCAGATGACGCCGATTTTCTTGTCCTTGCCGGCCGTCACCTTCTCGATGGCCTTCTGAGCAGCCAGGCGGACCGCGAAGAACTGGTGGTACTTGGCGCCTTTCTTCGTGATCTTGTCGTTGGCAACCTCGAAGACGATGAAGTCGCGGATGTATGCCAGGAGCCGGTCCTTCGCGAACAATCCCTCGATCAGCGTTTTCATGCTACCGGTGGTGTTTGCCTCGATCTCGAAGCCATCAATGCTCTTCCACGGAGCGCACCATTCCATCGCGGCCGGCCACATTCCGTGCAGCGTGGTCACGCCGTCCGACACGACCGTTAGGGCGTTGAAATCGAAAACCTGCGTGATCTCATTGCGATAGTGCTGCACCTGGTTATGGGCATCATCAACCGTCGGCTGATCCGAGTACGGGTTCTTCAGCTCGAACAAGACCAGCGGCAGCCCGTTCACAAAGATGAGGATGTCGGGCCGGCGATCATTCTGGCCACGGATCGGGAGTTGGTTGATTACCTGGAAGTCATTCCGCCCGGCTTCGTCCCAATCGACCGGATGGATATGCCGATGCTCGGTGCGGCCGCCTGGCAACTCGACTTTCAACTCGAAGCCACGCACCAGCAGTTGGTGGAAGGCCATGTTACGGCGCATGGTATCCACGCCTTGCGGCCGGCTGATGCGGGCGACGGCCTCGTCCAACGCCTTCTCCGGCAGGTCAGCATAGCGCTTCGCCAGGTTGGCGCGCAGGACATCCTTGAGAACGACCTCATCGTGCGGGCGGTCGATGTCCATCCCGAAGCGATGCTCATAGCCAAGCTGCTCGAGCCGCTCGATGGTCGTCAGCTCAAACGTCGTCTCGGTGCCGCGGTGGCTGCTCATGGCGTGGCTCCGTCTGCGCTGGTCGTAAGCTATTATCCTATCGCGAGTTATTCCTGCGCACGCTCGTTGCCGATCATCGCTGCACACCAATCTGTCTTGACGATCAAAAAGTATGACTTTTGATCGTCAAGAGTTTTTGACGCGCACGGTTGACCGTCAAACGACCGAGCGCCCTTCCGTGATGTTGAGAAGTTCGCGGAAGGCGTACATGGCCGGCCGGCGCAATTGCAGGCTCGCAAGACCAACCGGAATGCTCAGGCAAATGGGTTGACAACGGTCACGCCATCGTAGCTTGCGCCTGCTTGCAGGTCTTCGGAATAGAGCGTGGTCACGCCGGCTTCCTTGCAGGCTGCCAGCAGCATGGCGTCCCAGTGCGAAAGACTGTAGCGATTGAATAGGCCGAAGTACTGGCCTAACGCCTGGGAACTCGGAACGACCAGAGGGAATACAGCCAACAGATCGCGAAGATACGACTCAACGTCCGCGTCGGAAATGCGCTTGGCGGCCTCCCATTTTCGCAGGCGGTTCAGCCACTCGCCTGCCACCTGCCAAAGTAGTACCGTATTGACCGGTGGTTGAGATAGCCGGCTGTAAAGGTCTTGTGCCTTTGCCTGTTTGGCCGGTTCGTTGGCGTCCAGGAAGTAAACCAGCACGTTGGTGTCAACGGCGTTCATGCAACTCATCCCGCGTGTACTTGATGCCGTCACCATGAATTGGACGCTCCTTGAGCCGTGCCAACATTCGTTGCAAGGCGTTGGCAGCGCCTTCCGGCGACCATTCCTCGATCGGCTCAATCGTCAAGCGAACGCGCGTCTGCTCCGCCAGCGGCAGCGGCTGATCCGGCGTCAGGACTCCGTTCGCAAAGGTCGCTTCGACATGCGTGGTCATCGGCGTCTCCTTGATTCTCCCGACATTATACCTCGAAGAAGTCCTTGTCATACAGCCACTTGGCGTCGGGATGGCGTTTCTTGGCCTCTGCGAGGCACTTGGCCATGACGACGGATCGGTCATTGGCCAGCGTCGCTTTCTTGCCGAGGCTGTTCATGCGTAAGATCCAGTAGCTCATGCGCAGCTCGCTTTGCGTGTCCTTGGGCCAGCGCGGGATGTGGTCCATCTCCTGCAGCACCAGTTGCCGCATGTCCGCGAGGCTCAGCTTTTTTTCCTTGGTGGCCGCCATGATTAGCTCCCCGGATTGTATGTGTATCCCGGATAGGGATACATACATCATACGCGCGGGTTGCTCGGGCGGACAAGGGCTACGCGATGATTTTCTCGGCATCGCTGACGTGCAATTCGCCCGACAGCAAACGCGGCAACAGGGCGTCGCGGAGGGAGGCGAGGGTGCTCGATTGATGAATATTGGCGCTGATCCGCCCGACGATGGCCCTTGATGCGACTGTATGTGCCGCAGCGACAGGCTCGGAGGGAATCACGATCTCGTACCGCGCGAGGTCATGCCAGCTAGTCCGGGGCATTTTCGTGCCTGTAGATCCGGAATCCGCATACTGCACCAACTGATCACTGGAGACGTGGCCCAAGGTCAATCCAAACCATGACTCGTGCGTCGGGGTGATGACCAGAATATCTGTCGAGCAGACGCCATCGACAGCCGCCACTCCGACCTTGTGGAAGTAGGGTCGAAGTTTCCCAAACAGCATCTCCCCTCTTTGAAACCGGAACTTATTGCTTGCGACGCGGTCGGATTGCGACCAGTCATCGAGTGCGATACATCGACGCGGCATATGCTCGAGTGCGATGTACGCTGTACCGGATGCAAGATCCGCTGGTGGCACACCTCGTCGGAGATTTTCTGCGATTTCACCAAGTCGGCCGACCCGCCACCCCTTCGGAATCGGCCCCAGCGGCGAGTCCTCGAAGCTGGCGGGGAAGAGCCGGGCGGTTTCGGCGGTCATGCCGATGGGCTGGCGGCCGGCGGCCTTGGCGGTCACGGGGTCGAAGTCCACGAACCACGACTGGAACAACGCCCGCGCCAGCGCCTCCAGCGAATGATTCATCCGCCGGTTCAACTCGATCTTGTCGTCCAGCGTGCCGAGAATGCGGGCGATGGCTCGCTGTTCCTCCAACTCGGGCAGCGCCATCCTCAGTTCTCGTGCAGACCCGATGTTGAAGTGCTGTTGCACAGCGCCCACGATGTGGGCGTCGATGTGATCTTGCGCCGCGGAGTTTATGTAGTAGGCGAGGAATCGCGGATCTAATTTTCTGCCGGGCCGAACAACGACGAGATCGGAACAATTCGCTTCCTGCAACCACTCCGGGACGACAGCAGCGACGCCGGGCTTGCCAGTGCGAACGATGACCACATCCCCAGGACGCAAGCGCGACTTTTGAATCCGCTCGTGGAATGCTTTGCCGACGTATTTGAGATCGTTCTTGTTGATCCGATATGGTTCGATGTTCATCGAACGAAGGAACGGAATCCCGCGATCTACATACTCGGATGTCATGGGCCCCACGAACCCGACAGTAATCTCGTCCGCCACATCTGCGAGTTTCACCTGCCGCCACTCAGCCATTTCCCACCTCCTCCAGGATGCGGTCAATGGCCTTGTCGAGCTTCGCGATGGGCACAACAGTCGCGATCACGTGCCACCGTCCTTTTTCTTGCGGCGGGGCTTCTTCTTCGGCTGGAACGCATCGCCCATTTCGGCTTCGATCTCCTCGACGGTCGGCAACGCCGAGCGCATCGCCTTCGGCAACGCCCGCGTCAGTTCATACGTCGAGATGCCGATCGGCTTGTCGATGCCTGCGAAGCTGTACTCGGCCAGGAGTTTGTCCTGGGTCTGGCAGAGGATCAGGCCGATGGTGGGGGCGTCGTTTGCATGCTTGAGTTGGTTGTTGACGACGTTGCAGTAGAAGTTCAGTTTGCCGGCGTACTCGGGCTTGAACTTGCCGGTCTTCAGGTCGATGACGACGAACGCCCGCAGCCGCAGGTGGTAGAAGAGCAAGTCAATGGAGAAGTCTTCGTCGCCGACGGTGAGGCGATATTGCCGGCCGACAAAGGCGAAGCCCTGGCCCAATTCGAGCAGGAACTTCTCCAGGTGCCGCACGAGTTCGGTTTCGAGTTCGCGTTCGAGGAACGGCTCGGTGAGCGTGAGGAAGTCGAAGATGTACGGGTCTTTCAGCGTCTGCTGCACGAGGTCGGACTGCGGGGCCGGAAGCACGGCCGCGAAGTTCGAGATGGCCTGGCCGTGCCGGGCGTGGGCCTGCGAGTCAATCTGCATTGCCAGGATGTTTCCGCTCCATCCGTTGGCGAGCGTCTGCTCCATGTACCAACGGCGAGTTGCGAGGTCTTTTACCTTCTGCATGAGGATGACGTGGTGATACCACGGGATCGACCAGAATGTCGATTCCGGCAATTGTGCAAGTGGCGCTTGCACAATTGCAGTCCCCGTCATTTTTGCCACAACCGGTGGCGAAATTGGCGTCGGGGGCAATTGTGCAACAGGCTGCTGCACTTTTGGGGGATCGGGTAATTTCGCAAGTGGCGCTTGCGAAATTACCGCTGGATCGGGGTATTCACGGAAAAACCGGATCATCAAGTCGATATTCCGTTCGGAAAACCCCTTCAAATGCGGCAGTTCATTGTTCAATTCGGCCGCGAGCCGGGGAATCACGGCGGCGCCCCAGCCTTCCTTCTCCTGGCGGTCGTGGATCATCCGGCCAATGTCCCAATAGAGGCGGACGAGTTCGGAATTCACCGACAGTACGGCCTGCGCCTGGGCGGACTGGATGCGGCCCTTCACATCGGCGAGGAGAGTTGCAAAGTCGTTGGCTTTCGTCAGCGGCCTACCCGCCATTGCCCACCTCCTCCAGGATGCGCTCAATGGCCTTGTCGAGCTTCGCGCTCTCTTCCATCTGCGACCTGATGAGCGCCGTTAGCCTTGGCAGCTTCTCCTCGAAGGGCTCGTCATCCCCCTCGTCGTCGGCGGCGCCAACGTAGCGTCCCGGCGTCAGGGCATACTTGTGCTCGCGCACCGCATCGAGCGTCGCCACCTTGCAGAAGCCGGGCACTTCGAGGGAACGTCCGTCGCTCACGCTTCCGGCTCGGCGGAAGCGCCGATACACCGAGGCGACCCGTTCGATCTCCTCCTCCGAAAGCTGCTTCTGCTTGCGTGAGCCGGGGATCAGCGTGCCGAGCTTGCGGCCGTCGATGAACAGGATCTCGCCCTTGCGCTTGCGAAAGCCGCCGCCTCCGCCGCGGCTCTTCGACAGGAACCAGAGGGCACATGGAATCTGCGTGTTGGCGAACAGCTGGCCGGTGAGCTGCACGACGCAATCGACGCAGTCGCCTTCAACCAGAGCCTTGCGTACTTCCAGCCGGGCCGTCTCGCTGTTGGAGAGTTCGCCGGTCGCCATGACGAACCCGGCCGTGCCGCCGTCCTTGAGGTGGTAGAGGAAGTGCAGGATCCACATTGTGTTGGCGTTGCGCGGCGACAGCGGCATCCGCGCCGCGCCGACGGTGAGCCGCGGGTCCTTGTCGGGCACGCGGTCGGCGCCCCAGCCCTTCTCCCCCTTCGAGCCGTCATTGAACGGCGGATTGGCGAGGATGTAGTCGGCCTTTTGGCCGGCGTGCTTGTCGTCGAAGTACGAGTTGCCCAGCTCAATCTTGCCGTCGATGCCGTGGATGAACAAGTTCATGCGGCACAGGCGATAGGTGAAGTCCTTCGACTCCTGGCCGTAAAAAGTCAGGTTGCCGGAATGCTTCGTGAACAGATCGGACTGTACGAACATGCCGCCCGAGCCGCAGCAAGGATCGAGTACCACGCCACTGGTCGGTTCGAGCATGGCCACGAGTGTGCGGACGATGCTCGACGGCGTGAAGTACTCGCCGCCGCGCTTCCCTTCCGAGGAAGCGAATTCACCGATGAAGTACTCGTAGACGCGGCCAATGAGATCCTCGCCGCCGTGGTCCTGCTTGAAGATGTCCTTCGAGAACAGCCCGATGAGGCCTCGCACGTTCTCGGCGTCGAGGTTCGATCCGGCGTAGATGCGCGGCAAAAGGCCTTCGAGCTTGGCGCGGTATTTCTTCTCCAGCAGTTCGAGGATGTTATCGAGCTTCACCTTGATGTCGTCGGCCTGGGCCTGTTTGACGATGGTGTCCCAGCGGGCGTCCTCGGGCACCAGGAAGGCGCCGACGCTGCGATATTCGTCGGGGTCATTGAGCGCCTTCTTGTCGCCGTGGTAATCGCTCTTGGGGTCGGCGATGAGCTGGGTCAGTTCGGCCCGGCGCTTCTCGTAGCGCAGCGACAGGAAGCGGAGGAAGATGATCGGCAGGACGTAACGCTTGTAGTCGGCCGGCTCGATGGACCCGCGCAAGTTTACGGCGGCTTGCCAGAGTTCCTTGGTCAGCGCCTGCACGCCGTTGCCGTTTGGCAAGGCGGCGTCCTGCGTCATGTTTTGCTTTCTTGCCGTTCGGGCCATCCCAGGGACCTTTCTGCATTCACGTGCACGTTGAACATCAACAGTGGAACTTCACTCGTCGTGATCCACAATCCCGTCGCCAAGGTCATAAACCAGTTCGACAACCCGCACATCGAACCAGTCGAGAAACATCGTCAGATTGCGAACTCTGGGCCACGTACGGCGATCCATGCTCCAGCTATGAAGCTGTTCGTCGAAGATGGCACTCCAATGTTGCTGCACGATGGCGTCCCGATCAAGATCATCAACATCCGCGCTGACAAGGTAGACCGACGTCAGATCTTCATTGGACATCTCGTCGATCGGCGAACAGCCTTCAAGCGACCGCGCCCATGCCAGATAGGGCTCCTTGGGCACGACTACCATCGATGCTCGATTCACCGTTTCCATGTGGCCATCTTATCGACCGTTCGCTGTTTTGCGCCGGCCGCATCCGCCCGGCGTCGGTCCGAAGGGCTTGGTGCAGAATATCGAGGATTTCCGCTGAATTCGCTTGCTGTCTCACGGACCAGCTCGTAACTGACTGTCCTGCGCGGGGCGACGTCCGCCCCGGCAAACCACGAACCCGAAGGGAGAACGACGATGACGACCACGACGAAGAAGGCAGCGAAGGTGAAGGTCAAGCGGGCGCCGAAGGCGAAAGACGTGAGCCACAATCGGAAGCCCGCCAAGAAGCTGAGCCAGATGGCGGCGGCATTCGAGGTGCTCCGTGCCGCCGGCGAGCCGATGACTTGCAAGGCAATGGTCGAGGCGATGGCCGAAAAGAAGCTCTGGGCTTCGCCGGGCGGCAAGACGCCTGAGGCCACGTTGTACGCAGCAATCGCGCGCGAGATCGCGACCAAGGGCGACGAAGCCCGGTTCCGCAAAGCCAGCCCGGGGCATTTTGCCGCACGGGTTTGATTGGCCTCACCACGATGCAACGGTCCTGGCGTTCAGGGCTGTTGCATTCCACTTCAAAAGGAGCGACACCATGTTGAACGAAAAGCCGATGAACAACGTTGCAACGCCCCTGGCGCTACGGCCTCGTGAAGCGGCCAAGGCGCTCGGAATCTCGCCACGCCTGCTCTGGCAACTCACGAAGGACGGGCACATCCCGTGTGTGCGCGTTGGCGGCGGCAAGCGCAAGACCGTGCTTTATCCGCTCGCGGACCTGCAGGCCTGGTTGACGCGGCAAGCCGAAACGGCAACACACGCCGCCTGAAAACCCCTCGTGGCCACGAATCGCGCCGGTTGAAAGCCGGCGCGAACGTGGCCATCCTCGACGATTAGATCACTACAAGGAGAAACATCAAGATGGCCAGTATTTCAACCAACTCCGATGGGCAACGTCGCATTCTGTTTGTGAATGCGGACGGGGATCGCAAGACGATCCGGCTGGGAAAGTGCGACCGCAAGACGGCTGAAAGCATCTGCCGACACGTCGAACATATGCTCTCGGCGAAAAGAACCGGGGATCCGATCAAGCCGACCACCGCAGCCTGGCTCCGTGAAGTCGGCGCCAAGCTGCGCGATCGGCTGGCGGTCGTTGGCTTGGTCGATGCGCCGAAGCGAATGGTGCTGGGAGAATTCCTGAAGAACTACGTCCTCTCCCGCCCGGACGTGAAGCCCGCGACGTTGGAGGTCTGGCAACAGCCTTGCCGGAACCTGACCGAGTTCTTCGGCGCGGACAAGCCACTGCGGACAATCACGACTGGCGATTGCGACCAGTTCAAGGCCTGGTTGCTGACGCAAGAACTGGCGGCGGCGACGGTGGCCAAACGTCTATCGTTTGCCCGGACATTTTTGCATGTGGCCCGTAAGCACAAACTCATTGACGAGAATCCGTTCTCCGAGGTCAAGATCCCGACGGCAAACGTGAGTGCCCGACAGCGGTTCATCGACCGCAATGCGATCCAGAAACTGTTCGACATGGCGACCCCGACCTGGCGAACGATCATCGCCCTGGCTCGGTTCGGCGGGCTCCGGTGCCCGTCGGAGGTTCTCTCCCTCGAATGGCGGCACATCGATTGGCAGCGCGGACGGATCACCGTGCCATCGCCCAAGACCGATCGCTATGACGGGAAAGCGAGCCGCACCATCCCGTTGTTCGCGGACCTGCGCCCCTATCTTGAGGAGGCGTTCGAACTCGCCGAGCCGGGCCAGACGCACGTGATCGGCGGCGACCACCTGGCGAAGGCCACGAAAGCGACGGGCTGGAAAGGATGCAACCTGCGGACGACGTTCGGCAAGTTGATCACGCGCGCCGGGCTGGAGCCGTGGCCACGCTTGTTCCACAACCTGCGTTCGAGCCGAGAGACCGAACTGCTCGAAGAGTTCCCGGTTCACGTCGTCGCGTTGTGGATGGGGCACGATGCCAAGGTGAGCCTGAAGCACTACGCCCAGACGACCGACGAACATTACGACCGCGCCGCGAGCGGCGCAGAATCCGGCTCACTCGGAGCGCAAAAGACGGCGCAGCGGCCAGCGGGAGGGAATGGTGGCGAGTCGCACGAGGTCGGCACAAACGACGACGGGGTGGCGAGTTGTGCCACTCCGTTCCAGGTAAAACATCTTAATGAACAAATGCCAAGCGGAGAGGGAGGGATTCGAACCCTCGGTTGGCTTTCACCAACACCGGTTTTCGAGACCGGCACAATCGGCCACTCTGTCACCTCTCCAACTGGTTGACGAATAAAGAATTACGTCATTACTGAACGACTCGCGATTTCCACTGGTTGTACCTCCCGGTTGCACCGACCATTCAGAATCCGGATCATATCCACTCATTGTAGTTACTCGGCAAGTCATCGCATACAGCGATGAGCAGGAAGACGGCCAGGGAAGAAATCGTGCGGCAGCGTGCGTTCGAGAATAAACGACTGGTCAGTGATGACGTAGCGAAAACTACCTATCGTCGGATTGCCTGTAAAAGCACCTATCGCCGGATCGTCGTGCGCAAGAATCTGAGCATCAAAAAAGGCGGGGTGCGGCTCTTCGACGACTACAAAGGAGAACTGGCTCTTGGTCGCGAATGTCCCCTGGTTCGTCTTGGAGTCCGTTGCACCCACGGCGCCAAGGTCTTTCGCCATGATCGCAGCACCAGAAATCTCCAAGCAACTTCTAGTTTCCGATGTCGCCAACGTACCAGAGGATGGGATACTTCCACGGAAAAAACAGTCGCGAAATTGGTTGCTCGTTGCAAGGCGGTCCGTTTTCAGAAATGATTGTTCGACTCTGCGCCAATCATGTGGATTTGTAGGATGGGTCGAGCGTAGCGAGGCCCACCCTACAACTTTTCCCACACGAATGGCGTAGAACCGATTGTTCATATGCAAGGCGTTAAACAGAAAATCATTGCGATTTCTATTGGGCCTTGGATTAGTATCCCCGACAGGAGTCGAACCTGTAACCTTCGGCTTCGGAGGCCGACGCTCTATCCAATTGAGCTACGGGGACGTTCCTAGGTATTTTATCCGAAATAGGGACTGAATCCAAGTGGCGCTGGTCTTGGTCAACTGTGAAGCACCTTTTTCCCGTATTTACGGCTGCATCGCTTGCACCTTGAGGCGTTCCACGGCACCGCGCCGAACGCTGTGCGAACACAGATGAGAATCTCGATCTGCGTGTACGTCCTTGTGGCGATTCAGACGAAGGAGCTGAATCTGGACTACGGTTTGAACGAAATCTTGCAAATTCTCAGCAGCACGTTTTACGGCCAAAGACAGTTTTTTGCCACGCTCAACGCCTTCGGCGAACGAGAACAAAAAACACTAAGTCATAACCAGTTGACGTTAATCGACATATAACCGGACAGTAGTGCAGCGGATTGTGGATACACATCCACCCTCCGCAATCCGAAATTTGCGGAGTAGGTCCATGCAACCCTGGTCGCTCCAAGACTTCACCGATCAACTGCGCCAGGTGGGCCGACTGCATTACCATGACAAGCACCCGTTTCATCGCCTGATGAATGAAGGCAAACTGAATCGCGAGCAAATTAAGCTCTGGGTGGCCAACCGCTTCTACTATCAGAAGAACATCCCCATCAAGGACGCGCTGCTCCTGGCACGCTGCCCCTTGCGCGCGGTGCGCCGCCTCTGGGTACAGCGCATCTTGGACCATGACGGCACCGATCAGGATCCGGGGGGCATCGAGAAGTGGCTGCGCCTATCAGAAGCTGTGGATCTGAGCCGGGACGACCTCGAGAGCGATCGTCTGTTGTTGCCCGGCGTGCGGTTTGCCGTCGATGCTTATGTGAACTTCGTCGCCAGCAAGCCGTGGATCGAAGGCGTGGCGTCGTCGCTGACCGAGTTATTCGCCCCCGCGCTGATGACAGAGCGCCTGGCTGCCTTCGAGAAGCATTACACCTGGATTGACTCGGCCGCCCTGGCTTACTTTCGCTCCCGGCCCCCGCTGGCGCGGCGCGACAGCGACCACGGTCTGGCACTAGTCCTGGAGCATTGTTGCACCTATCCAGAACAGGAACGGGCAGTGGCTGCGCTGCGGCTCAAGTGCGACATTTTGTGCGCTCAGCTTGATGCGATGTACTACCATTGCATTGCCGACACGGGGACATCGACGTGAATCCAGAACACCCCATGCGCCGGCCCAAGCTCGTCCGTCACGCTCGCTATCGCTGGGATGAGCTGCGCGGACAACACCAGCTCGTTTATCCCGAAGGCATTCTGGTCTTGAACGATACTGGAGCGGCCATCGTGCGCCTTTGTGATGGCCGTTTGCTTGACGAATTGCTTGCTACATTGATCGAAGCTCCACGTGAAGAGGTATGCGAATTCCTCCAGCGCCTGGCACAAAAAGGGCTGCTTCGTGATGCCGATTCCTAGACCGCTGGCTCTGTTGGCTGAGCTGACTTACCGCTGTCCGCTCAAGTGCCCTTACTGCAGCAATCCGCTGGAGCTGCAGCGCTATCGGCAGGAGCTCGACACGGCCACCTGGCAGCGAGTGCTGGCCGAAGCCGCAGCGCTGGGAGTGGTCCAGGTCCATTTCTCCGGCGGGGAGCCGTTGGTCCGCCCGGACTTGCCCGAGCTGGTGAAGTGTGCCCGTCAACACGACCTCTATACTCACTTGAGCACCGGCGGAACCCTGGCCGATGAGGCGGCCCTGGAGCGCTTGAAGTCCGCCGGGCTCGATGCCCTGCAAATCAGTTTGCTTGATGCGCGGGCTGGTGAAAACGATTGGCTTGCCGGCAGGACTTCCTTCGACAAGAAACGCCGCGCCGTCCTGGCGGCCAAGCAGTTGCAGTTCTCGGTCACGCTCAACGTGGTGTTGCACCGGCACAATCTCGATCACCTCGAAGCCATCCTTTCGCTTGCCGAGCAATGGCAGGTGAATCGGCTGGAACTGGCGCATGTGCAGTACACCGGATGGGCGTTCCGCAATCGCGCCGCCCTGTTGCCCACGCGCGAGCAGGTCGAACGTGCGGCACCGCTGGTGGAGGACGCCCGCAGCCGGCTACCGAACCTGGAAATCGTTCACGTCCTGCCCGATTATTTTCAGAAATTCCCCAAGGCGTGTTTGCATGGCTGGGGCCGCGTGTTCTTGACTGTTGCTCCGGACGGCGCGGTTCTGCCCTGCCAGACGGCGCGGGAGATTCCTGGCCTGGAGTTTCCCAATGTCCAATCTACCGCGCTGGCTGAGATCTGGTTCCACGCTCCTGTGTTCGAGCGCTTTCGCGGCACGGATTGGATGCCTGAACCGTGCTGGAGTTGCGACCGGCGCGAAACGGATTTCGGCGGCTGTCGTTGCCAGGCGTTTCTGCTGACCGGCGACCCGGCTGCCACCGATCCCGTCTGTCATCTCGCGCCGTCACATCAGCTCGTCGAACTGGCTATGCGCGAACCTCGCCAAGAGCCCTCCTCTTTGCAGTTCCGCGTCTTGCAATGAATTTCCTGCTCACACGCGTCCCGATTTCTTAGCTTATTCGGTAGCTGGGCGAGCAATCAAACGGCGCCGGCACACACGGTCCAGAATAGGGAGTATGACATGAAGAAATGGATCCTCGCCTCGGGGCTTACTTTGGTGCTTGCCACGCTGGCCAGCGCGCAGGATGCCAGTTGGCAGCCGGAAAAACAAAAGGACTCGGAGTTTACCGGGCGAAAATTGGAGACCTTCAAGCATGGGGTCAGGAAGGAGTGGGGCTATGCGGAGCCTCAACGAGACACCTTCCTGGTTCTCCATCCAAAGCAGGCGAAATCGAACGCCCCGCTTTATGTAGTCTTGCATTCCGCCGGGCATGACGTGCACTCGTGTTTGGCCTGCACGGCCAAGGTCGG
This sequence comes from Planctomycetia bacterium, assembly GCA_005799265.1. GTDB lineage: Bacteria > Planctomycetota > Planctomycetia > Gemmatales > Gemmataceae > SIAQ01. The sequence goes on from SYHD01000091.1 coordinate 49,346, forward strand.
CAACCACGACATCTACCATTCTCCGTTGGATTTCTTTGCGCTGTACCTCGATTGCCGGGCCAACAAGGGGGATTGGTGGTGGGGTATCAACAAGTACGCAGGCCCCGAGGTGAGCCCCACGGATAAGCGGGTGATTGACACGGTCAAATGGGTGATCAAGCAATACGGCATCGACGCGAACCGCGTCTATTTGTGTGGAAATTCCATGGGCGGAAGCGGCACCCTCGGGATCGGCATGCGCCACGGGGATGTCTTCGCCGCCATCAAGGCGAATGTTCCCGCCGAGGTCAAACACGTTTCTAGCCGCATGTATTTCCCGCCGAATAAAGTGCCGGCGAATATCGCCCTCCCCGACCCGCCGATCGTCGTTGACTATTCCGCGCAAAACGACGGGTGGTCTCGTGGCCACGACGGCTTCGTCAAGACCATGAGCGAGCGAAAATATCCGCTCATCTTATATTGGGGGCCGTTCGGCCATGCGAATAACCATGCGAACATCATGAAGGTGAATGACCTGATCGGCTCTTTTGACTGGCTGGGCGTCAAGAAAAACGAGTGCTATCCGGTATTCACCGATGCCTCGACCAATGACCCGCTCCCCTGGCCGAGTCAACTCACCGATAAAAAGGCGGGCCAGGTCAACGCTTTCTTCCGATGGAAGAGCGTACGAGATACGCCGGACCTGATTGAAACTACCCTATTTCTTGTCAAGGCTTCAGAGCTCAAGACAACGTTTACGATCCCGGCGGAAGCGACCGCCGATGTCAGCTTGCGCCGGCTGCAAATGTTGCGGATCGCCCCGGGGGCGACGGTGCGCTGGACTTTTGGCACGTCCGAGGGAGAGGTCCGGGCCGATGCGTCTGGATGTATCACGATTCCACGGCTGAAAATTACCGCGGAACCGACCAGCCTGAGCATCCGAAAAGCGAAGTAGACATACCTGACGCCCCCGACAAAAGTCTTGTTAGCCGGACGCGCAAGCGACGGAAATGGAAAAATTCGTCGCTTGCGCGTCCGGCTAACGGGCCGATTCGACTTTGTCGGGCGCGTCATACCTGCAAAAGCAAACCATCGGTACCACGATGAAAATGCGCCTTGGGATGATTGGCTGCTGGCAGCTCCTCGGTGGCTTGCTCCTGGGGAATTTCGTCGCCGCTGCTCGGACGGGCGAGACCGTGCCGCCGCCTGCGGAGACGCCGGTCGAGATCGTCGTCTCGGGGCGATCCTCCACGTTGAAAAACATCACGATCCGCAAGGTCGGGCAAACGATTCCGGAGACCTTTTCGGGCAAACGCGTCAAGAACGCCGAAGGCTTCACCTGGTACGTCAGCCGCCACTACGCCCTCAAGACCAATCATTCCGAGGAACGCGCCCGGCATTACCTCACGCTTCTGGAACTGGCCTTCCCGCACTACGTCGAGCTGTTCGGCCGAGAGCTGCCCGACCTCGAGCGCAAGCGGATGGCCATCATTTATGCGAAGGACAAGAAGTCACTCGAAGCGGCCCTGAAATCGGACGGCATCTCCTGGAATTTCAACGGCGGCGGCATCACCTACGAGGACTACAACGCCGCCTACCAGTTTCCCAGCGGCGGACTGCAATACCATCTCCGCTACATTCTCCTCCATGAGTGCGCCCACCTCTACCAGCTTTGCCTGGCGGAACGGTTCAGCCACCTGCCGGGCTGGTGGGTCGAAGGGGTCGCCGACACGCTGGCGAATCACGTCTGGGACGAGTCGGCAAAGCGGCTGACTGTCAACGTCGTGGACAAGCCGACCATCAACAACTTCTATGACGACGCCCTGCGCCGCTTTCAGCGCGAACCCTTCACGCCGAGCGCCGTCAACCCGAAGGACGCGAAGAGCAAAACCCTGGGAGGCCGCGACGTCGGCTTCCTCCTCGTGACCTACTTCACCACCGACGTCGAGCGGTCGCTGAAATACCGCATCTGGCGCGATGAGTTGCTGCGGCTCAAACTACACGGGTCGTATCACGAGCGCTCGCATTCGCTTCTGGATGAACTGTTCGGCTCCTGGGCCAAGCTCGACGAGGATTTCACGCGCTGGGCGCGTGCCCGACGTTCGTCGTTCCATTACGTCGAGTGGGGCTGGGAGCAGGACGGCGACAAGCTCATGTCCTATGGCTTCCCCAACAAGGGAACGCATGCCCAGACCGACCTGCTGCATCCGCCCGGCGCGAAGCCCGTTCACGATCCGCTCCTCATGGATTACCCTCGCCAGGCGGAGGTCCCCGCTCTGGTCGGTCTGGTGCGGCGCGGCACCGACGAGCCGTCGATCGGCTGCGTCCTCGGTTTCCGCATCAATCCCGGCACGGGTCAGGCGGGTCTCGGCCTGGGCGTCGAGGAACGCGCAAGCTGGCGGGTGCTGGTGGATGGCAACAAGCGTCTGATCCTGGACGGCACGGACCTCGGCGCCGGCAAGCAAGAGACTCCGTTGCCTGAATCGCTACGGAAAGCCATCGCCGCCAACGGGCATCAGGTCGGGCTAACAATCAAGATCGGCAAGGAAGCGATCGAGGTTAGCTTGCGTGCGGGAAAGCCGGGTGAGATGAGCGAAGTCAAGACGCAGGTCCCTGTTACCAAGCAGCAACGCGATCGGTTGCTCGCGAAACCGCTGACGCTCCTGTCACGCGGCGGACTGCATTTCATCACTCCCTTCATCGACGTTCCGATTCATCCGGAGCCGGACCTATCCGTATCCGCGCCGCCGAATCGCTGGCGGAATCCTGGCGATCGGCAACTGTATGCCGTCTATCGATCCGCCTGGCGACTCGGCGACCGCGCCCCGGCTTCGCTCATCGCCCAACGCGAAAAAATGTTGGCGGCTGCCACGGCGTCCGCGGAACAACAAGGACAGGCGCTGGCAGCGTTTTCCGCGAGCCTGCCGCAGTTGCTGGCGGATATTCGCAAATGCGGCGCGGCGGAAGAGGCGGTCACAGATGCCCTCAGTTCCCTCACCGCGAGAGCACCGTGACCAACTCCGCACCATTTCCGTGGATCCGAGCCGGCATTCCGGCCCTCGTGCTGGCGCCCATGGAAGGCGTAATGGATAGGGCCATGCGTGCCTTGGTGTCGGAACTCGGCGGGTTCACTTTCTGTGTGGCGGAGTTTCTTCGCATCAGCCAGGCGATACCCGGCGTGCGCGTCTTTCAGAAACACGTTCCCGAATTGATGCACGGCGGCACAACTCCCACGGGACTGCCAGTCCAGGTGCAACTCTTGGGCGGCGATCCCGCCAAGCTGGCGCAGGCCGCTCTGGCCTCCATTCACGCCGGCGCCCGCGCCGTGGACCTCAATTTCGGCTGCCCCGCGCGGACGGTCAACCGCCATGACGGCGGCGCCACACTCCTGCAATATCCGGACCGCATTCGTGCGATCGTCGCCGCGGTGCGCGCGGCCGTGCCCGCGGAATCGCCCGTCAGTGCGAAGATGCGGCTGGGTTGGGACAATATCCATGCGATTCATTTGAACGCCGAGCGGGCGGCCGAAGGCGGCGCTGACTGGATCACGGTCCACGCCCGCACGAAATCCCAGGGCTATCGGCCGCCGGCGTATTGGCGGCCCCTCCGGGAAGTACGGGCTCGCCTGCGTATTCCCGTGGTGGCAAACGGAGAGATTTGGACCATCGACGATCTCCGCCGTTGCCGCGACGAGACCGGTTGTCAACACTTTATGCTGGGCCGAGGGGCATTGGCCGATCCGACCCTGGGACCCAAGGCGGCCCGCGAACTCGGCATTCCCGGCGGTGTGCTTCAATCCTCCGCGCGGGCGCCGGCGGAGTGGCTGCCCTTGATTTCCCGTTATGCCGAACTCTGCCGCGCGTCGGGCCTACCTTCGGCCTACATCCTCTGCCGGGTCAAGCAATGGCTCCGCATGACCAACCACGACCGGACGGTGTTCGATGCTCTCAAAAGGTGCCAGGATCTGAATGAGCTTCTCAACTACCTGGGTGGGCAGGCGGCCAATTTCCCCTACAAAGGCAATGTCAGTTGTGTCGATGTCGCCGGATTTCACCGCACTGGGGTCGATCCGTCTCACCCATACCGATTGCGATCATCCTGACCCCTGGGCGTCGTGTCTCTTTAGAGTCGGATAGCGGCAGCGTAGCTATTCACCCCTCTCCCCTGTACTCAGGGGAGAGGGGCCGAGGGTGAGGGGTTGGGGCGTCGCGCAACAGTCTGTTCCGGCCCCTCTCCCCCTGAGTACAGGGGGAGAGGGGAGGTGAACGGCTACGGCATCAATCCACGTAAGGCGAGTCTCGCGATGCTGGCACAACGTCTGCTTGCACTTTGTGTATGTTTTTGCTGTGCGGCCAATGGCTATACCGATCACTGGTCGTTTGCGCCGCGCATGCAACCCCAACCGCCGCGATTCACGGAAGGCGCTCAACGCGCCTGGGTGCGCACGAACGTCGATGCGTTCGTGCTTGCCCGGCTGCTCGAAAAGGGACTGAAGCCTGCCCCGCCGGCCGACCGCCGTACGCTCATTCGCCGGCTTTCGTTTGATTTCACGGGTCTGCCGCCGACGCCAAAAGAGATAAGTGCTTTTGTCGAGGATCCCGCCGCCGATGCGTATGAACGTTTGGTGGAGCGTTTGCTCGCTTCGCCGCATTACGGCGAGCGCTGGGCGCAGCACTGGCTGGATGTCGTTCGCTATGCCGAGTCGGAAGGTTTCGAGTACGACAATTATTTGCCGGGGATGTGGCGATATCGCGACTATGTCATTCGCAGCTTCAACGACGACAAGCCGTACGACCGCTTCCTGACCGAGCAGTTGGCCGGCGACCTTTTGAAGGATGAAGGCGGAAGGATGAAGGATGAATTAGTTCCTGCCGATTCATCCTTCATCCTTCCGCCTTCATCCTTCCATGTGGCGGCGGGTTTTCATCGCTTGGGTCCGGTGCGCCGCAACGTCGGCAACCAGAACGTCGCCTTCAGCCGTAATGAAGTGCTCACCGAGATGACTGATTCGGTCGGCATGGTCTTCCTGGGTCTCACCGTCGGATGTGCGCGCTGCCACGATCACCGCTTCGATGATTTCACGCAAGTGGACTACTACCGACTGCAAGCGTTCCTGGCCGGCACGCAGGAGCATAACGTCATTCTGGCCGATGCCAAGACCAAGGCCGCTTGGGAGGCGGTCGCGGCGCCATTGCAGAAAAAAATTACCGATCTCAAGCGGAGCATCACCACGGCGAAGGGGACCGACAAGGAGCGACTACAGAGCGAGTTGAAGGCAGTGCAGAGCAAGCTGCCGACGCCGCTGCCGAGCCTGTGCTCCGTCCGCGACGTCGATACCGAGCGGACAGAAATTCATGTGCTTCGCCGTGGCATGCCCGAGAAGAAAGGTAAACGCGTCGAGCCCGGATTCCCCACTCAGTTGTCCCCGTTAGCCGGACGCGCAAGCGACGGTCCCGCCGATCCGTCGCTTGCGCGTCCGGCTAACAAAGGGAGAGTAGCTCCGACCATCGGCAAGACTCCGCGCACGGCGCTGGCTCAGTGGCTGGCCCATCCGGACCATCCGCTCACGGCGCGGGTGATGGTCAATCGTGTCTGGCACTACCACTTCAGCCGCGGCCTGGTCTCGACTCCGAACGATTTCGGCGTCAACGGCAGCGGTGCAAGTCATCCCGAATTGCTCGATTATCTGGCCAACGAATTCGTTCGCCAGGGCATGCGTCTGAAGCCCTTGCACCGCATGATCGCTCTGAGTAGCACGTATCAGCAGGCAAGCGTTCATCAACATGTGGACGCTGCCGCGGCGCGCGTCAAGGATCCGGACAATCGCCTCTACTGGCACTTTCCGCGCCGACGGCTGAGCGCGGAGGAACTGCGCGATGCCATGCTCACGGCGGCTGGACGGCTCAACTTGAAGGCAGGCGGTCCCAGCGTGGTCATTCCGCTACAAAAGGACCTCGTCGATTTGCTCTACGATCCGGCCCAGTGGAAAGTGACTGCCGATGTCCGCGAGCACGATCGGCGTTCGATCTACCTCATCGCCAAACGGAACCTGCGTCCCCCGTTTGGCCAGGTGTTTGACCAGCCGGACCTGCAAACGAGCTGTCCGCGCCGCGAGTCGAGCACGCACGCGCTGCAAGCCCTGGAACTTTTGAACGGCGACCTGGCCAATCGCCTGGCGGAAGCCTTCGCCAAGCGTTTGGAGCAAGAGGCCGGAGCAAAGGACCCGGCGCGCGTTGTGGATCGAGCGTTCCTGATCACGACCGGCCGGCCGGCGTCCGTTGCCGAACGCGAGCGATGCGTCGCGTTTCTGCGCCGACAGCCCGCGCGCGAGTTTGCCCTGGCGATGTTTAACCTGAATGCGTTCCTTTACGTCGACTAGAGGTCACCGTGCTCAACCTCACGCAAAGTCGCCGCGACTTTCTCCGCCGCTCCTTGTGCGGCTTCGGCAGCCTGGCCCTGCTTGCCTTGCTTCATGAGGAGCAGGCGCGTGCCCAGGCGCACGATCCACTCGCGCCCCGGCCGCCGCATCTGCCGAATGCCAAAGCGAAGTCAGTGATCTTCCTGTTCATGGCAGGCGGTCCCAGCCATCTGGAAACGTTTGATCCCAAGCCGCTGCTCAATCGGCTGCACGGGGAGCGTCGGCCGACAGAGTTCGGTGAAGCGCGTTATCAACAGATTACCGGCGACGCCCGACTACTCGGCAGCGCCCGGCGCTTTGCCCGCCACGGCCAGAGCGGCACCGAAGTCTCCGATTTGTTTCCCCATATGGCGACCTGCGTGGACGACATCGCCGTGCTCCGCTCTTGCCACGGCGACATGGTCGTGCATTCAGCGGCGCAGTACGAGTTGTTCGGCGGGCGGACGGTGCCGGGCTTTCCCAGCATGGGCTCGTGGGTCGTGTACTGTCTTGGGTCGGAGAGCCGAGCGCTGCCGGCGTACGTTGTCCTTCCCGATCCGCAGGGCGCTCTCGAAGCGGGCCAACCGATGTACATGCACGGCTTCTTGCCGGCCGTGTACCAGCCGACCATGTTGCGCAGCGGGCCGCAGCCAGTGCGCAACCTCGATCTGCCGCCCGGCGTGACTCTGTCACAACGCCGCGAAACCATTCGGCTCATCGAGGACCTGAACGCGGCGTCGCTGCCGCCGGGGGACGAAGAGCTGTCCGCGCGTATCCGCTCGTACGAGTTGGCGTTCCGCATGCAGGCCGAAGCGCCGCGCCTGTTCGACCTCTCCGGCGAGACGCGGCCAACACTCGACATGTACGGCGTCGGCGCCGAATCGACCGATGACTATGGTCGCCGCTGCCTGCTAGCACGTCGGCTCGTCGAGAACGGCGTTCGCTTCATCACGGTGGTTTCCGGCGGCGGCCCCGCGAACATGCAATGGGACGCCCATCACGACATCGAAGAGAACCACGTCCGCATGGCCGCCAAGGTTGACAGGCCGATCGCCGCCTTGCTGCGTGACCTGAAACAGCGCGGCCTTCTGGAGTCTACGCTCGTGGTGTGGGGCGGCGAGTTTGGCCGCTCCCCCGAGGCCCAGGCCGGCCGCGGCCGCGACCATCACAACCTCGGCTTCAGCATGTGGCTCGCGGGCGGCGGCGTCAAAGGGGGACAGACGATCGGCGCCACCGACGCCATCGGCCTGCACGCCGTCGAAGAACGGATCCACTTCCGCGACCTGCATACGACCATCCTACACCAACTCGGCCTCGACCAGGACCGCCTGAACTATCTGCACCTCGGCCGACAGGAACGGCTGACCCTCGTGCACGGCCGCGTCATTCCGGGCATCGCGTGATCCAGATTATTCACCACGAATCACACGAAATACACGAAAAGTGTTTCAGACATTGAGGTTGGGACAAAAACCCGGTCGTTTGCTAAACGACACACTGTATTTTTTCCTTTCGTGTTTTTCGTGTGTTTCGTGGTTACATGAATTATCTTGGCTAGCGCCGGTTTGCGACGATGCGCAACAACTCGCCTCCGCCGTCTTCAAGTTGCACTTGCACCTGCGTGGCATTGCCGTTGTTCTTGCTCGGATGCTCAACCCACTGGGCCGACTGTCGGTCCATACGTTGAACTCGCGCCTCTCCGCCGAGGATCGTTAGTGTTGCCGTCCGGGCGCGGAAGGCATCGCGATTGGCGACGAGCAAGTAGCGTGTTACCTTGGCCTCCTTGTCGGCGTCGATCTTCTTGTGGAAAACTCCGACCAGCACTTCGTCCCCTTCGAGGGTAATCCAGGAATCCTTTGGCGCGAGCGCGCAGCCCGCGGGAAGCGGCGCCGTGTGATAGACCGCCACGCAACGTGTCTCGAGGAACACCGGCGAATACGCGTTGACGGCGGCGTTGCATCTCTTGAGTTCCTCACTGAAGGCGTTCCGCATCGGCACGCCGCGCTCATCGCGATTCTTGGTGTCGAAGACGCCGCCGCCCCCCGTGCGGAAGCCGCGTACCCCGTAGGCCAGGCTCGTGAAGTAGGTGTGGCGAGTCTTACGCATGTCTTCGGGCCGGACCTCGACAATTCGGCACACGGGCACGTCGCCGTGCTTGAGCGACGCCTGCCGGGCCTGGTCGAGTAGAGCGTAACGCAGATGCGGGCGGCGCTTGGCATCCCAGTCGTAATGGTAATACTCGAGCGCCCGACCGCGAACCGTGGGACAGAACAGATCGAAGCTGCCCCAGTCCGCATTCATCGTAAAGATGGCTGGATGCCGGGGATCGCCGGCAAAGGCTGTGTTCTCGAAGGTCGCCCAACCGCCCCACTGCTGCGGCTTGACGCGATCCGAAAGGTAGTAACACAGGACGGTCTTGTCTTCCTTGTACTTCTTGGGAATGATGCCGGCCTCGTGCGGCCAGATGAAGACGAACGCCCGCAACCCGTGCTTTCTGCACTCGTCGATTTGCCATTCGCCGGCCCCGGTCGCACGGAAGCCTGCTTCCTTGATGGCGATCGGGTACTTATCGTCCTTGCCCCAGTTGTGCCCATGGAAGATCGAGATGGCGCCGGGCCAGTCGACCTGCTTCATCTTCTCGATCGTTTCGAAGCCGAGCGCTTCCTTGCACAGCCCTTCGATCGGGGTGTCGTCGTCGCGAATGGCAATGTTGACGACCCAGTTACCGCTGGCGCCGTTGGGGCCGAACAACATTTCGACGTGATATTTGCCGGGCGGCAACCCGGTCATCTTAATGTGGCGCGGCACGCGAAAGGCGAGATTGGAGGAGGCAAACGCGATCTCCTTGACCATGCCGTCCGAGCCGATGGACCGAAGTTTCTTGAACTCCGCCGCGTCAGCGACCAGGCAGAAATCGAAGGCCTTGCCGGCCGCGACCTCGAACACGAACGCGTCGCAGTCGTCCTTGACATCGATCCCGGTCCCCTTCATTACATGGATGCCTGGCTGCGTCAAGCGGATGGCCGCTTTTGCATCGGGCTTGGCCGGGCCGAAATCGCCGTCCCTGGCTTCATCATAAACGAGCTTTTCTTTCAGTTGCCCCAGCAATGGCGCAGCGTTCAAGGCAAACGCGAGAGCTGTGATGGCCGCAGCAGCGAGTGTTTTCATGGCTTGCTCCAGGATGGCGTGGCACCTGTGTTTTTATTGCCCGCTATTGTTGAGTCCTTGGCATCATTCACAATGTCTTTCAGAACCTCGCTGCCGCTGCGGATTTGGCACGTCCCCCGTCCGACTGATTGGCTAGCGCGCCTTTCCGCCGAGCAGGTAGCCCAATACGTCGTGCGTCGATTCGTCGAGCGTTTCCAGATGGCGGATCTCGATCATGCGGTCGAGCACAAGGTCGCCGAGGCGCTGAAAGAAACGGCGTGGGTTCTTGGCTCGCACCAGAAGATAGTGGTCGTCGCGCTCGACGCCGACGACCTCGTCGAGATCGAGCAACAGCCCAGCCAGCTGGCGATTCTGGTCGCTGGCAATGCGAATCGACAGCGGATGATCGTCGAGCAAATCGCGTATTTGCGTCAGAGTGCCGACGGCGGCGATGCGCCCGGCGGCCATGATCGCGACGTGATCAGTCAGCTTTTCCAGTTCCTCGAGTTCATGACTAGAGATCAACAGGCATTTGCCGCGCCGCGCCAGTTCGCGAAAGAGCGCGATCGATTCGCGCCGGCCGATCGGGTCGATGCCGCTCAACGGTTCATCGAGGAGCAACAAGGGCGGATCATGAAGCAGAGCCTGGGCGAGCTTGATGCGCTGGCGCATGCCCTTGGAGTAGCCGGCGAGCACGCGGTCGGCGCGGTCGCGCATGCCGACGAGTTCGAGCGTTTCCTCCGTGCGGCGCCGAGCTTCGACGCGTGCATAGCCGACGAGCTGGGCCATCGTCCGCACGAAGGCCCGGCCGGACATTTCTTCGTAAAAGGTGTCGAGTTCGGGGCAGTAGCCAAGGTGGCGCTTGGCGTCCGCGGTCCAGGCGTCGTGCCCGGCGATCGTGACGGCGCCTAGGTCGGGGCGAAACTGCCCGGCGGCCAGGCGCAGGAGCGTGCTCTTGCCGGATCCATTGTGGCCGACGAGTCCGGTGATACCGGGACGCAATTCCAGCGTCACCTGATTGATGCCGATAACGGGGCCGTACCATTTCGAGACGTGCTGGAACAACAATACGGGCGTGCTCTCGGCCGCTTCTGGCTTAGCGCTCGCCTGGCGTTCTTCGAGCGCTATGCGGTCCGCGGTGATTGCTAGCGTACGATCTCGACGCCCCGCGTCCGGTGATTCAAGTAGATCAGGCATACGGTGCAAACTCCGATCAGCATCAATCCCGCTTCCCAGAACTCCGGGTGCGGCTTCGGGCTGATTTCCTCCGCTGCATAACCGAGACAGCCCTGCCCAAGCAGCGTGAGGCTGTTCCATAAATCGAGCAACCGCCAGCGCACGTCATATTTTAGGCCGTCGACCAGGATGTTCGCCAGCAACCGCAGATAAAAAAACGCCGAGATCCACACCATGATGAGCGGCATGGTGCGGCGCATCCAGCTCGCGGCGGCGACGAGCAGGATGCTAAGAACCACCGATAGAAGCGTTCCGTAACCCACGACGGCCAAAAGCAGCGCTATTCCAGCCGGACCTTTGCCGTCGTTCGCCGTGAAATGATCCACGTTTAGCAGGTAGTCCCAGTCGTCGAATGCGTGTTGGCCGTACAGCACCAGGGCCGGCAGCGTCGTCATCATCTGGACAACGATGAACACCGCGAGACACTTGCCAAGGATGTAGTGCCAGCGATTGATCGGTTTGGCCAGATAGAAACCGAGGCTCTTGTGCGTGAAGTCGTTGCCGACGAGAATCGCGCCCACCAAGGACAGCGTGACGATGACGATCCCGCCTTGATACGCGAAGAAATACTGGAAGGTATCACGGCTGCCCTCGAGAATCACCAGGGCCCGCCGGATATTGGTCGTGAGCACGCGGCCCAGATCGCCGAAGCGTGCGAGCTGCGGCTGCGTGCCGGAGACCAACGACTCGGCCCAGGCGAGTAGAAACGTGCCGAAGAAGAACATGAAGAAGAGCAGCAGCCCGAAGGCGTACAGCGTCCAGAAGAGCTTACGGCGCAGCAACGTGCCGAGCGCGACGCGCGCGATGGGCCAAACCGACCACCAGGGGCTATGGAATTCGCCTTGCCAGGAACGGTAGTGGAGAAGCGTCGGCATGTTTGTTCGCCGCTTGCGGCTTGGCGTTCGCATGGCGCCCCGCGAGCGCTAAGCCGCAAGCGGATACGGGTGGCGCTCATGATGGGGCTTGGGACTGATTTTCCGAGATTACGCGATGAAACAATTCTTCCAGATCTTCGTTATCCGCCTGCAAACCGCGGACGACGACCTCATGCACCTGGGCGAGCTTGAAGAACGCCTGGCTCGTCCAGCCCGTGGGGACCTGCACGCGGTACTCCCCACGTCCATTGTCGTGGAGAACTTGCACACCTTCAAGGCGCAAGTCGTCGAGAAGGGCATTCGGTTCGCCCTGGATTTGCAACTTGTAACGATCGTGCCGACTTTGACAGAGCTGCTGAACGGGACCTTGGCACAAGATGCGCCCGTGGTGCAAGATAATCACGGCGTCGCAAACCTTGTCGATGTCGCCCAAGAGATGCGTCGACAGCAGAATCGCCTTCTTGTGCTCTTTACCTAGCGTCACGAGCAAATCGAGCATACCCTCGCGGCCGGCGGGGTCCATGCCGCTGGTCGGTTCGTCGAGCAAGAGCACGGGCGGATCGTGGACGAGAGCCTGGGCGAGTTTGAGCCGTTGCTTCATGCCGGTGGAGTACTCTTCGAGCTTGCGATAGCGGGCGTCGCCGAGGTCAAGATAGGTGAGAACTTCGTGGGCGCGGCGCAGCGCCTGCTTGCGGGCCATGCCGTACAATTCGCCGGCAAGGGCAACGTACTCGGCCCCTTGCAAACCGGGCACGAGCGCGTCGGCCTCGGACATGTAGCCGATGGCGCGGCGCAACTCCACGCCGGCGGTTGCGAGGTCATGATCGAGCACGCGGCCAGTCCCCGACGACGGCGGCAGCAAGCCGAGCAGGATCTTCATCAACGTCGATTTGCCGGCGCTGTTGGGGCCGAGCAGTCCGATGCGACCGACTTCGAGCTTGAGGTTGATATCGATCAGCGCTTGGGTCTGGCCGAATGTTCGGGAGATGTTGGTGAGTTCGATGAACATGCATCAGCACCGGGTACTGAGACCTACGTCGTGTAGTCCGCGTTCAACCGCACATAATCGTATGTGAGATCGCACGTATAGAACGTGCAACGCCCCGCGCCAAGCGTGAACGTCAATCGCATCGTCAACTCGCGATTCGCCTTCATATATCCCGACACCGCGGCGGCGTCGAACGGCAACGGCGTACCCTTTTCATACAGCAGAAAATCGCCCAGCGCGAGCGAAAGTTGCCTTTCCTCGAACGGAACGCCCGCGTAACCCGCTGCCGAGACGATGCGGCCCCAGTTCGGATCGGCGCCGAAAATCGCGGTCTTGACCAGGGCGCTCTCCGCGACTGTCTTGGCGATGACACGCGCCTCGGCATCAGTGCGCGCTCCGACCACGTCGATCGTCACGAGATGGCTCGCTCCCTCGGCGTCGGACGCCATGTCGCGCGCCAGCTCGGCGCAAACCTCGATCGCGGCCTGGCGAAATTGCTCCAGCGCGGCGCCTTTCAACTTTGCGCCCTGGCCATTGGCGAGGAAGATCAGCGAATCGTTCGTGCTCGTGTGGCCTTCGACCGAGATGCAGTTAAAGGAGCGATCGGCCGCGACGGGAGCGATCGCTGCCAGATCGGTGACGTCGATCGACGCATCCGTCAATACGAACGCGAGCATGGTCGCCATGTTGGGGCCGATCATGGCAGCGCCCTTGGCGAAACCGGCGATGCAAAATCCGTTTAGCGCGCGTGTGCGAATCTTCGTGCGTGTGTCGGTCGTCAGGATGGCGCGCGCCGCGCGCTCGAGTGCATCGCTTCCCGCCGCCAACGCAAGCGCGATTTTCGGGATTCCGGCTTCCATCACGCTCATCGGCAAGAGCCGGCCGATGACGCCGGTCGAACAAACCAGCACTTTTTTCGCATCCACGCCGATGGCGCCGGCCGCGAGCGCCGTCATGCGCCGCGCGTCGTCGAGGCCTTGCTGGCCGGTGCAAGCGTTGGCGTTGCCGGAGCAGACGACGATGCCACGTACGTCGTTCGCCGGCAACCGTTCCCGGCACACATGAACTGGCGCGGCGCACACACGATTTTGCGTGAACACGCCGGCGGCGACGGCGGGGAGATCGCTGACGATGAGCGCGAGATCAAGCCGGCCCGGTTCCGATGCGCGTAAGCCAGAGTGGATGCCCGCGAAGCGAAAGCCATTGGGCAAATGCCAGGTGTTCATGCGAATCATTCTATCAAGCCGCTCACAGTTGAGCGTTCAGCCAGCGTCGTGCAAACGCTAAACGAAGACTTCAGATCGGCGCCTCGTGGTAATCCAGCGCCCATTCCGTCATGAAGCGCACGCGCCGAGGCCATCTACAAGATCATCCGAGCTCGGCACGCGAAGTGCGAGAAGGAGCGCCTCATCGGCTACCTGGCGCGCAACTTGCGGGACACCTGACGGAGAGCTGGTTCATCACGACGTTCCGCAAGACCTTCGCGCGCGACGAGATGAACGACGACTTGCTGATCGTGCCGGGGCGCTACAACGGCGTCGAGGACAACAGCGAATACGAGGAAATGCTGCCTACTTCGCCGCCGTGAGCTTGTTTTATTTGCTGCTTGCGGCTTAGCATTCGCGAAGCGCCGCGCGAACGCTAAGCCGCAAGCGGCGTTACTTCTGCAACTGGTGACGCGTCAACGTCATCGTCTTCACTCCTACCCCCACGGACGACGCGCTCAGCACCGTCACCTCCGTCGGCACATCCCATGCGCCCAGGCGCGTCCAGCGATTTTGCACCGTCTCGACGCGCTGCAAGTCACCCGTCTTGCCGTTCCAGTATTGCACCGTATACGCCCGCGGCAAGAACTTCTTGTCGGCGTTGACATCGTTCTCAAGCACCGTAATCGTCATGTTGACTTTACCGAGCAATCGATTGACGACCATGACTTGCCGATCCTTGACGCGATAACTCGACGCGAACTGCCCCCCCTCGAAGATGACGAGCCGGCCCAGCGCATGCGTGAGATTCTGATCCGCGAAGCGCACAATGGGCGGCTTCCCTTCGGGCCGCGCCATCCGGTGTAAGACAAGCGAATCAAGCTGCTCGCGTACCCACGGCGTAACGACCTCGTCGAGTTCGGTCAACGCGACCGTTCCCTTGGCATCGATCGTGACGCTGCCCTTCCAGGTTCGGCCGTCGGCGTTGGCGGAAATGTCGGCGCGAAAACCAGGGAAGTCGTGCCAGGCGGCGCGGGCGGCGGTGGCATCCTGAAAGAGCTTGACGGCGTCGGGATCGGGACCCTTCGCTTGCAGCGGCCAGGCGAAGGCGAGCGTCGTGAATTCGCGGATCTCGCCGTACTTCTCGCCGTCGTGCGTGCCTGCGTCCTTGAGCTTCCGTCCCGTGTAGACGGCGTAGTATCCGGGCGTCGTCGGCTTCCAGGTTGCCTTCCCCTGGACATCGGCCGTGAATTTGTGCTCCTTCAAATCGGTGGGCACCGCGCTGAAGCTCGCGCCGGGGCTGGGCTTGCCGTTCACCAGGGCGACGAATTCCAACGCGCCGCCGACCTCGCGCATCTGGATCTCGAATGGAATCTCCTGTTTTGGCTTGAACGCGGCAATCTCCTCGGCGTTACCGGAGACGGCCTTGGGATAATGACGCAACAGAAACGGCATCTTGCCGCGTGCCAGGACGCCATAGGTGCATTCGCCTACAACACACAGGCCGCCGGCGCTCGGAATGAACGCGCGGAGCCGATCGGCGGTTGGCCGCACCGTCAGCGGATCGAAGACGCCGGGCTTGGCTTGCATCCATAGTTTGGTGGACGCGATCTTATCGATGAAGCGCGGATCGCCGGCGTCGGCCTTGTCGCTGAAGTAAACCTCTGCAAACCGACCCGCCTCCGCGGGTGGCAGGAGCCGCACGAACATAAAGTGGGCGTGGACGCTTGGCGCGCCGACGAATCCGATGAAGACGATCACAATCAAACAACAGATATTTCTCATGAAGTCGATCCCCCCGCGTGTACCGCTTGCGGCTTGGCGTTCACATGACGCCGCGCGAACGCCAAGTCGCAAACGGCTATTGCTCAAGAAACAGAAACAACCGCTCGATCTCTTTCTTGTCCGGCCGGCGCCCGCATTCGCAGACTTCGAACGCCTCCGTGTGCTACACCTGGGCACCCCTGCCCTTGCGATACTATTGTATCAGGCTGTCACGATACTTCTCGGCGGCGCCCTGGCTGCGCGCCGCGAATCATGTCGGCCGAGCCGAACGTACCTCCCTCATAGAACTGCGACATCAGCGTGCCGAGCGCATCGACCTTGACGACATCAAATTCGACTCACGCAAAGGCGCAAAGAAATGTAAGAGCAATTCGTCATCTTTTTCCATTGCGCCTTTGCGTGAGACTATTTCGGAAGTTGGCCGAACAGTCGTGCCGCCATTATAATGACGCCCAACTTGGATCTTCAACGAAGGAGTCGTCATCTTGAAAATCGCGGTCGTCGGCACCGGGTACGTCGGGCTGGTCACATCCACGTGCCTTGCGGAAAGCGGCAACGAAGTCGTCGGCATCGATAAGGACGCGCAGAAAATCGCCACGCTAAAGGCGGGTAAGATCCCGATCTACGAGCCGGGCTTGCTGGAACTCGTAGCGCGCAACACGCGCGAACAGCGGCTGACATTTTCGACCGATTTGCTCGGCACGGTCAAGGACGCGGAATTGATCTTCATTGCCGTCGGCACGCCGCAGAGCGCGAACGGGGCCGCCGATTTGAGTGCGCTGTGGGCCGTCGGCGATGCTATGGCGCCGCATCTTCGGCCTGACGCTCTTGTCGTCGTCAAGAGCACCGTCCCCGTCGGCACGAACCGCCAACTGATGGAACGCATGTCGAAAGTCGCGGGCCGCGCCATAGAGACCGCGAGCAATCCGGAGTTCTTGAAGGAAGGCGCTGCCATCGACGATTTCATGAAACCCGATCGCGTCGTCGTCGGCGTACGTCGTGCCGAGGTCGGCCAAAAGCTGCAAGATCTCTATGGCCCTTTCCTGCGCACGGAGCATCCTTTCCTGGTCATGTCGCCCGAGAGCGCGGAGATGACCAAGTACGTCGCCAACGCGATGTTGGCGACCAAG
>SYHD01000092.1 GCA_005799265.1 Planctomycetia bacterium
AGGGTTCCACCGCACACGCTCGCCATGCTGGAGGAGCCGTTGGAGTCGAGGATGTCGGAGACGAGGCGGATCGTGTACGGGAACTTTTCGGGGCCGGGGAGGACCGGCCGGAGACTGCGTTCGGCGAGCATGCCGTGGCCGATTTCACGCCGACCGGGGCCGCGGATCGGTTTGCACTCGCCGACCGAGAACGGCGGGAAGTTGTAATCGAGCATGAACTTCTTGGAGTATTCTTCGTTCAGGCCATCGACGCGCTGTTCGTCGTCAGAGGTGCCGAGCACGATGGTGACGAGCGCCTGCGTTTCGCCGCGCTGAAAGAGAGCGGAACCATGCACGCGCGGCAGAACGCCGACTTCGCAGGCGAGAGCACGGATGTCCTTCGGTGTGCGGCCATCGATACGTTTGCCTTCGAGGATCAGGCCGCGCACGATCTGTTCTTCGAGCCACTCGAATGCCTTGCTAACTTCTTCGGGGGCATAAGGCCCATCGCCGCTTTCGGGGACCATCTCGGTGAAGATGCGCTCGCGCAGGGCGGCGACGGCGTCGGCGCGGTTGGCCTTGCCCTTGGTCTGCTTGAGCTCGCGGAACTCGGCGCCGTACTTGAGCTTCAGTGCGTCCTTCGCCGGGTTCACGGGCGCCGGCGGCGGATATTGCTTCGTTTCCAGCCCGGCCTTGACGCGGAACTCTTCGATCAAGTCGATGATCTTGCGAATATTTTCGTGGGCAAAGAGAATCGCCTGCGCCATCGCGTCTTCGCTCATCTCACGCGAGAAGCCTTCGATCATGGTGATGGCGTCGCGCGTGCCGGCGACGATCAGGTCGAGATCGCTTTCTTCCATCTGCGACAGCGTCGGCATGCACACGAGATTGCCGCCGATGCGACCGATGCGCACGGAGCCGGTCAGCTTGAGGAACGGAATGTGCGAGACGTGCAGCGCCGCCGAGGCGCCGATCATGCACAGGATGTCGGGATCGTTCTCGCGATCGAAGCACATCGCCGCGGCGAGGATCTGCACCTCGTTGAGATAGTTCGACGGGAACAGCGGCCGAATCGGCCGATCGATGAGGCGCGAGGTCAGAATTTCCTTGGTGGTCGGCCGGCCTTCGCGCTTGATGAAGCCGCCGGGGAACTTGCCGGCCGCGTAGGTTTTCTCGCGGTAATCGACGACGAGCGGGAAGAAATCCCGCCCCGGAATCGGCGAGCCTTCGCACGCCGTGACCAAGCACAGCGTTTCGCCGAGAGCGCACACGACAGCGCCGTGAGCCTGCTTGGCGAGTTTGCCGGTTTCGAGACTGAGTTTTTGACTGCCTAGCTGAGTTTCAACACGACAGAAATGCACGGAACGTACCTCATCATGACGGCAGAAAAGTTTAGCCGCAGCTCGCAGAGCCGCGCGGGTCTTCGACCCGCGGCTAAACGGCAAGAATTACTTGCGAAGTCCTAGCTTGGTGATGACCGCGATATAGCGCGCTCGATCCACGTCGCGCAAGTAATTGAGCAACCCGGATCGCTTGCTGACCATCATCAGCAGACCGCGCCGGCTCGCATGATCCTTCTTGTGCGTGCGCAAATGCTGGGTCAATTCCGTGATGCGCTCGGTGAGCAAGGCGATTTGCACTTCCGGCGAACCGGTGTCATCCGCCTTGCGTCGATAGGTATCAATGAGCTCAGTTTTTCGGTCTTTGGTGATCGCCATACCAGTCCTCGCCACCTCCGTGAAGGATGACTTTTCTGCCTGGGACACACTATTGATAAACACTCTACTTTAGTTGTATGCAATGTAGCGGGCGTTGGCGAGAGTGCCAAGGGGAAAGTCGGCAAAATGCTTGGCGACCAACGGCCTGCGCCGCGGGTTGGTTGGTTCGCAATGGAGCCTGAGGTGACTCGCCTAAGCCAGAGTCGTAAAATGGGAAAATGAAGATCCCCAACGCCGAGAATGCAGTGATCGCGCCGGAGAAGCTCCGCGATTACTTATTGAACTCGGCGCATCGAAAGGGCGGAACAAAAGCTCGTCTGCTCTTGGCGCTTGGCTACGCTGCCGACGATTGGCAACGACTGGAGGCTGACCTGCGCGCCCAGCATCTGACGGCGGAGGTTCTTGAGGAATCCGACTCCGACTACGGCAACTGCTACGTCATCGTCGCACCGCTCACGGCTCCGAGCGGCCGGGCCATGCCATTTCGCAGCGTTTGGCAAATTGACACTGGAGCCGACTACCCGCGATTGATTACAATGTATCCGGTGTAAGCACATGAACTTCGAGATGTATCAGGACGTGATTTTGCTTGTTGACCTACCCGCGCACGGTCTGTGCGCTGGAGATGTTGGCACATTGGTCGAGCGCCATGTTGTTCCCGGCAAGGAAGTCGGTTACAGCGTCGAATTTTTTGACATGACCGGCCGAACGGTGGCTGTCGTCAGTCTGCCGGGCAGTCAGCTGCGGGCGCCAACAATGGCGGATCGTCCAACCACGCGAACTTTCGCTGGCGCGGACGTTTGACCACAACCAAGTTTCGGCTCATTTTCCAGTAATCCATCTCCGCAAAACTTGCTATCCTGATTGCGTTCGATCCCCTGTCCTCGGGAGATCTCGCGCATGTGCCGCTGTATCGCTGCCGCTCTTTTCCTGATGCTTCCCGCGTTCGTGTACGCCCAGGATCGCCTCAAGTCGATGCCGGGCTACGAACAGTTCACGCGCATGAGTAAGGAAATCCCTGGCTCCGTCAGCCTGGGCATCGTCAACGTCGCCTGGAAAGACGACGGCAAAGCGTTCGAGTTTCGCAAGGCCGGCAAGCTCGTGCGCTACGACATCGCGACCAAAGAGCTGAAGGAAGTCGGCGAGGCCAAAGGTGGCGTCGATCCGAAGAAGTTCAATCCCAAAAAGCCATTTCCAGGGCCCTTTCCCGCGCGCGGCCGGCAGTTTACTAGCGCGCCGGCGCCGGGCGGAAAGCTCAAGGCGGTCTATCGCGATCACAACCTTTGGCTCACCGATGCCAAGGGCGCGGACATCGTCGCCGTCACCACCGACGGCAACGCCAAGTCGCGCATCAAATACGGCACCGCGAGCTGGGTCTACGGCGAGGAGCTCGACCAGCACACCGCGATGTGGTGGTCGCCCGACGGCAAGAAGCTCGCCTACTATCGCTTCGACGAGAGCAAAGTCCTCGATTACTATCTGCAACTGGATCAGACAAAGTTACAGAGCCGCATGGACATCGAACCGTATCCGAAGGCCGGGGCGCCCAATCCGATCGCCGATCTCTTCATTTATGACATCGACACGAAGAAATCGATCCGTGTCGATGTGCGCGACGGGAAGCCGTTCGAGAACTCCGTAGTCGGGCATTACGTCTACTACATCTGGTGGGCCGGCGACGGCAAGGAATTGCTCTTCTATCGCAGCAATCGCAAACAAAACGTCATGGAGTTCGCCGCCGCCAATGTTGACACCGGAGCGTGCCGAGTCGTCCTGCGCGAGGAATGGCTGCCGAGCTGGGTCGCCAACGCGCCGACGATGCAGTTCCTTGCCGACAAGAAGCGTTTCATCTGGGCGTCCGAACGCACCGGGTGGAAGAACTATTATCTCTATGACCTGACTGGCAAGCAGCTGGCGACGCTCACGAATCACGGCTTCGAGGTTGGCAACATTGTCCGCGTCGACGAAAAGCCCGGACTGCTCTACTATTACGCCCGCAGCGGCGACAATCCGATGAAACTGCAATTGCACCGCGTCGGTCTTGACGGGAAGAACGACCAACGCCTGACCGATTCGTCGTTCCACCACAGCGTCGATCTCGCTCCCGACGGTAAACACTTCATCGACGTCATCCAGACACACGATTCACCACCGGTAACGCGCCTGGTCGATGCCGACGGGACAGTAATCACGGAGCTTGCAAAAAGCGACATGACGCGCTTCGAGAAGCTCGGCCTCAAGCGCGTCGAGATGCTCACCTACAAGGCGGGCGATGGCAAGACCGACCTGTACGGCCACCTGCATCGCCCGTCGAACTTCGATCCGGCCAAGAAATATCCGCTGCTCGTTCGAGTCTATGCGGGGCCGGAGACTAATGGCGCCAGCGAGTTTTTCACGCTGCCGAGCGCGTTGACGGAGTTCGGCTTCCTCGTCGCCTCACTCGATTCGCGCACCGCCAAGGGGCGCGGCAAACGCTTCCTCGACGCGATCTACGGCCAGCTCGGTGTCGTCGAGATTGACGATCAGGCGGCGGGCGTCAAGTCGCTCTGGGATCGGCCTTGCGTGGACAAGGAGCGCGTCGGCATCTTCGGCGCGTCCTACGGCGGCTATGCGTCGATCCTGTGCCTGGTGCGCCATCCCGACGTCTTCCAGGCCGCGTGCGCGTCGTCGCCCGTAACTGATTTTCGGCTCTACGATAGCATCTACACCGAACGCTACATGGGGTTGCCGCAAGACAACAAAAAGGGCTACGACGCCGGCAGCGCGATGACGTATGTGAACAAGATGCGCGGCCGTCTGATGATATTCTTCGGCACTGCGGACAACAACGTGCATCCCGCGAACTCGATGCAGCTGATGAGCGCGTTGCAGATGGTCGGCAAGAGCTTCGACGTGCAAGTCGGTCCCGATCAAGGCCACACGACGCTCGCCCAGCCGCGCATGATGGAGTTCTTCATCGAAAACCTGGGGCGGCGCTGAATCGAAATCAGCAAGAAATTCGCGAAAGCACGAACAGGAACCAATGATTTCTGGTTCTTTCGTGTTTTCGTCATTTCGTGTTTTCGTTATGGGGTTGTTGTTGTGGGCCGTTCGCCAGGGCGCAAGAAAAAAGCCGAATCTTGCGATTCGGCCTTATGGTCCCCCTAGAGAGAAAGCACACTCTCAACCCTTAGCGTTGGTATGGATTCGGGTAGTAGTAGATGGGGCGCGCGTAGTTCGCGGTGCCGTAGGGGCTGCCGGGGTACATCTGTTGCCGAGGCATCGACCCGGTAGGAACTGGTCCGAAGCCCGGCGGAACCGGGTGGAAGCCTGCCGGAGCGGGGGCGCCGGTGGGTTGCGGGAAACCGTGGGACGGTCCAGCGGCCGGACGCGGGCAGCGCGGAGTGCCGAAGGCCTCCCCGCCTGGCTGGCCATCGCGCCAGGCGCCCCACAGCAACGAGTTGCCGCCGCTCTGCCAATCCCAGTTCATGCCGATGCCGATTCGGGAGTTGATCCAGGCCGATGCTTCTTGTTGGCTCAACGCGATTGCGCTGACGGCCAACAGTGCAGCTACGAAAATTTTCTTCATGGATACCCTCTTCTCTTTGTTGATGGAAGACTTGCATGTGTTCCGTTCCCAACCTGAGAGAACGGAGGCGAACACACTTTAACTATTCTCCATAAATCGCTTCACGACCAAACATTCTCGGACGGAACACGCACATTAATCCGATGGCAGCATGTATTCCACGGCGCCTGCGCCAAGGTAACCGAAATAGTCTCTTTTGATTAAACCCGTGTGCCATGCTTGTTGGACTTGATCGACACGACTGCGCAGTCCGCGCGCGGCCTTGAAAGAAAATCGCGCGAAAATCGCTAATGAGCTTGCAATGAAGTGTTGTCAACGTTCCGTGCCGCGAAATGAGCCTGAAGCGCAGCCGTCCCGGCGTGACGAGGATCGCCATGACCCCACGGCGGCGTCATTGGAACGTCCGCAAAACCGACAAGGTCGCTGCCGATGCGCCAATCGAACACGTCGGTATTGTCGGCACGGTCACCAATACTCCTCGATGTGGATGTTCCCCTTGAGCTTCAAGTTCGGCTGGTCCATCTTGAAACCGCGCTGCGAAAGGATCTCAATGACGCCGGGCGGCTGCGGAAACGATTTGTCAACGTTCGGGGCGCCGATCATTTTGGGATTGCCGCACAGGTAGACGTGGGTGCGTGCCGGGTCGAGGGAATCACCGAGGCGTTCCTCGAGCTGGCCGCTGGTGATGAGATCTTGGATGTAGACCTTCTGGCCCGTGTTGCCCACTTCGCGCGTGGTGAGGCTAAGATAGGTGTAGTTGGCATGGCGACGCGTCAATGCTTCTTGAATGGCCAGGTAGCCGAGGTCGCGTTTCAGGCGCACGCAGCAGGCGGCGAGGATCTTGCCCTGGTGCTTTTGGTGCAGGAGCTGCCAGAGCATGTAATTGTGCGGCGCCTCGCCCGTTCCCGTCGAGAGAAAAATGACGTTGTCGGTCGGCTGCACCGGATCGAGCGTGTAGTGCCCGGCGATCTTTTCACCCAGGAACACGCGATCGCCGGCCTTGAGCGAGAAAAGTCTCGGCGTCAACGCAGGAGGAGCCTTCTCCGCGTGGCGCACCAGCACGATGTAGAACTCCAACCAATCCTGGCCCACGCGGTCCGGCAGATTGCCCGACTCATCGACGATCGAGCTGCTGATCGAATACGCCCGGCGAATCAGCTTCTTGTCGTCGCCCGGCTTGATGATTTCTTCCTGACATCCGGCCACGCGCGGCTCCCAGTGCCCCAGGCCAAGCGTTGAGTATTGACCGGGACGATGTGCCGATACTTCCGTGTCGGGGCGCACGCGCAAGATCATGAGTTCTTCATTGGGCAGATTAAGGGCCGCGACGGTCGCGTTGTAGTGCTTGTGCCGAAGTTCCGCAATTTCGTCGGTTGTCATCATGTCCACCACGATCCGATTGAATGAAACACAATCCATGCGAGGCTATCTTAGCAAATGGCGTCGGCACGTGCCAAGCGCGGTTCGTGGCCGCGAGCGAGAGAACGAGGACTGAATGCGATATCATGATCGTTGGAGATTCGAAGGCGCCGACGGGTGACAGCATGCGCATCGTCTTGACCGTGATCGCGGGCCCGCACAAGGGGCGGGAGTTCTCGTTCGACCGGCATGACACGTTTCTGGTCGGCCGCTCGAAGCACACCCATTTTCAGCTGCCGGCCAAGGACAGGTATTTTTCCCGAATTCACTTCATGATGGAAGTCAACCCGCCCGCATGCCGGCTCATCGACATGGGGAGTCATAACGGGACCTACGTCAACGGCGTGCAAGTGTTGACGGCCGACCTGAGGGAAGGGGACCAAATTCGAGCCGGGCACACCGTTCTGCGCGTCCACGTGCAGCGCGATGCGCTGTCGGCCGTGCCGCGCGTCCAGGCTCCGACCGAAGCCGGCGCCGATTTGCCGATGGTGCCGGGCTTCATCCTCGAGCGTGAGCTGGGCCGCGGCGCATTAGGCGTGACCTATCTCGGCCAACGCGTCGGCGCCAAGTCGAGCCTGGCCGTCAAAGTCGTCAAGCCGAGCTTCGCGGGCTCGGCGACGCAGGTCGAGTTGTTCTTGCGCACGGCCCGGACCTTGACGCAGCTCGAACATCCGCACATCGTCCGCCTGCGCGAGGTCGGCGCTTGCGCGGACGGCTTCTACTTCGCCGCGGAATTTGTGCCGGGTTGGAGCGCGGTCGAGATCGTCAAACGCGATGGTCCGTTGGCGATCCCGCGCGCCGTGCGCTGGGGCTGCCAGATGCTCGATGCGCTGCAATACGCCCACGCCAGGCACTTCATCCATCACGACATCAAGCCGACAAACGTACTCGTCGCGCTCGTGGACGGCGTGGAAAAGGCGCTGCTGGCCGACTTCGGACTGGCGCGTGTCTACCAGGCCGCGCCGTTCAGCGGCCTGAACCTCACGGCGGCGATGATCGAGCGCGCTTCTTTCATGCCGCCGGAACTCCTCTTCAATTACCAAAACGTCAAACCGCTTGCCGATCAATACTCGATCGCTGCGGTGCTCTATCATCTCTTGACTGCTGACCAGCCTCTGGAAATGCCACACGAACCCAGGCGGCGCTTCACGTCGCTCTTGCGTCGTCAGTGCGTGCCGATCGGCGAGCGCCGCGCCGACGTGCCGCCTGGCCTGGCCAACGTGATCCACAAGGCGCTGTCGCGCACGCCGAGTCAGCGCTTCGCCAGCAGCGCCGAGTTTCGCCTTGCCCTGGCCGCAGTCCATTAGATTCTCGGCATTGCTGTACTATCGGGATCAACGGCCCGCCTTGCCAGGCGTTCGACGATTTGCCGGTTGACGGCCGGCCGAGGCGGGGTATAATTTTATTCTCACATGATTCGGCGCGCAGTTGCCCGTCGCTGTTGTTCAGCACCCTCGACCTAGGAAATTTCATGCGACCTGGTACCCCGACTTCTGGTGCTGGTTTGCTCCTGGCCTTCTGGTTTTCGTGGGGATTGTCCGGGCAAGTCGCACAGGCTCAAACCCCGGCCGCTCGGTGCACGGCGGTCACCGGCGCACTGATGACGCCCGCCGCGAAAAATTCTTGGGCAAGGCTTGACGCCAAAAGCGACATCGCCGCAGATGCGCTGCTCATCGCGTTCTTTGGCGCCGAATTCCATTCGCCGAATGGCGCCGTGAACGCTCGGCTCGTCGCCGATGTCGGCCAACGCGGCCCCTTCCCCGTGCTCGAGGCGGCCATACGATTCCACGTGAATCCGAAGGTCGATCTCGATGTCACCCTTGAACGCGGCATTCTGATTTTGACGAATACGAAGAAAACCGGGTCGGCCCACGTTCGCGTGTACCTTCGCGAGGAGCCGTTCGAGGTGACGCTGAACGAACCGAACGCCAGCCTGGTGATCGAGGTCTACGGTCGGCACGTGCCCGGACCGCCGCATTTGAGCGATCCCAAACTCGACGATCCCGTGGCCAACATCGCTTTCTTCGCGGTGGAGGGAGAAGCCGTCGTCGCCAAGCCGACCAGCTCCATCCGTCTGCACGCGCCGCCCGGCCAAGCGCTTCTCCTGTGGGACAATGTAACGCGCATGGGCCATCCGGTCCGATTCGAGAAGCTTCCCGAATCCGCCAAACCAATGAGTGTTGAGGAACGCAAGCAGTTCGAGGCCATCAGCGGTTTCGCAAAATCCTGGGCGGTCAAGCCGAGCGACATCGGCACGGCGCTGGAGCGGGCCGTGTTTTCAAAAGAGGCGGCGGAGCGCAAGGCCGCGGTCGTGGCGCTGGGCGCGCTCGATGACCTGTCGCGCCTGATGCGCGTCCTCAACAACAAAGATCATGCCGACACGCGCGACATGGCGATCCTCGTCCTTCGGCACTGGCTTGGCCGCGAACCGGGGCAGTCCATCCGTCTCTATGAACATCTCACGAAGATCGAGACCTACACGCCGATCCAGGCGAAGAATTTTATCTATTTGTGCAATGGTCTCGAAGCGGAGAAGCGACGGCAACCCGCGACGTATGACCTGTTGATCCGGGCGCTGGATCATGGCAAGATGCCGATGCGCGAACTGGCACGCTGGCACCTGGTGCGGTTGGCGCCGGACGGGAAGTCGATCGCCTATGACGCCGCCCATGCCGCGGAGCAGCGGCGCGAAGCGATCCTGGCGTGGCGGCGTCTGATTCCGGACGGAGAATTGCCGCCGGCGCCGAAGCAGGGATCGAGTCCAAAGTGAATGTCAGTCTTCTCGTAAGTCAGACCGGAAAGCCTGGCTTACGAGTGGTCCGCCCGATCAGATAAGGATGGTTCCACAATGCAACGCGCGTTTTTCGTGATCTTGTTCGGATTCACCGTCACTTCGACGCAGTCGGAAGCGTACGCCCAGTTTTTTCCGGGCACCGGTTTCGGCGGCAATCCCTACAACATGGGCTACGGTTCCGGCGGCATTTTCGGTTCCGGCGGCATTTTCGGCAGCCCGTACGTAGGCCAGATGTACGGCCAAGCCCAGTTAATGCAATCCAAGGGGCAATTCAACATCGCGACTGAGCAGGCCCGCATCCAACGTGAGCAAGCAAATCAGGCGAAGACCGACACCAAGAGAAAAGCCTTCGACGAGATGATGTACGAGAAAGAACATACCCCCTCCTACACCGAAGAACTCAGCAATGAAAAGGCCCTGCTTCTGACGCGCCTGATGAATCACCCCATCAAGGCCGAAATCACCGACGGCAAGACGCTCAACGCCATGCTGCCGCTCCTGGATTCCCTGTCGTCCCGCGGGACGCAAGGCCCGCCGGTGAACCTGTCGCAGATATTGGTCGACCGGTTGAACATCTCGAACAACGGCACCAGCAGCGTCGGCATGTTGCGCGCCGGCGGCGAAGTCGATTGGCCGGTTTCGCTGCGCGGGGCGCAGCAGAAAAAGATCGACAAGCTCCTCGTCGTCGCCGTCGACGCAACCGTCACGAACACACTCGAACCCAAGCAGTTAAAGCAACTCCGCGCGGAAATGAAAGTGTTGCGTGAAAACATGCACGAGCAACTCGCGCGGGACGAATTCGACTTGAGTTCCTACCAGAAGGCGACCGAGTTCTACCGCGCCCTGGAAAGTTCCATTGACGCCCTGGAACGCCCCGATTCGCGCAAGCAACTGGCCGGCACCTATTCACCGCGCGCACGCAATGTGCAAGAACTCGTCGATTTCATGATTGGGAACGGCGTGCGCTTCGCCCCCGCTTCGCCGGGCAACGAGAACGCCTACCAGGCCACGCACGACGCCTTCGTCCGCTACGCCCGCATCGCCCAGTCGAGCGGCGGGTTCACGACCTTGGGTTCGCCGATTTCGATCGGCGACAAGAAGAAATAATCTGCGTCAAAAACCTCCCCTCCACATCGGCTATCCGTGAGGATCTCGTCAATGTCGTTCACCTGGTTGCCCTGTGTCATCCTCTGCCTGGTTGGCGGGCAGGAGAGCCCACTCGAAGTCACCAACCCGCGCACAACCTTCGGCTACCTTGGCGCGGTTCGTCCCAAGGGCGCCGGCATGCTGCCGGGCGATACCGCTCATTTCGCCTTCGAGATCAAGAACCTCAAACTCGATGCGAACGGCAAGGCCGCCTATAGCATCGCCATCGAAATCCGCGACGAGAAGGGCAAACTCTTCTTCGAGCAAAAACCCTACAACGCCGTGGCGCAAAACTACCTCGGCGGGAATTCGCTGCCGTGTGCCGCGCATGTTGAAGTGCCGCTGGACGCGAAGCCCGGCGTCGTCGAATGGAAGGTAACCATCAAGGATCGGACGACCAAGCAGAGCGCGGTCGTCACGGGCAAAGGCAGAATATTGCCGGCTGATTTCGGCCTCGTGCACATAGGACTGTTCGCCGACGTTGACCATCGCGCTCCGCTATCGGCCGTCGTCGTCGTGGGGGACTCCGCGTACCTGCAATTCGCCGCCGTCGGCTTCGCCCGCGGCAAGGAAACTAAACAGCCCAACGTACACGTTTCCTTGCGCATCCTGGACGAGCAGGGCAAACCCACGATGGCCAAACCGATCACCGGCACGATCAACGCCGACATCCGCGCGGAGGAACGCTATCTCACCAACCAATTCGGCCTCACATTCAACCGCGCCGGCCGCTTCACCATCGAACTGAGCGCCGAAGACGTGGTCACGGGCCGACGCGCGCAGATCGCGTACGTGATACGCGTATTCCCGCTGGAATAGGCGTGTCGATCGGGCTCACTAAAAGAAGCCGGGCACGAAGCAAGCGGTGTTGCACACCCGCTTACCTCGTGCCCGTTTCTTTTGCCCCCCGTCATTCGATGACGGGTACGCAACGATCTCACCGCCGGCCGCGCCGCTGCGGCGGGCGCGGCGGGGGTTCTTCGCTGATCGCGAACTTCACCTCGTTGCCGTTGTTGTCGTAGCACAAGAACTCGAGAAACTCCGGCGACACCGCGGCGCCGGCGCTTGTGATCGACACCGGTTTCTTGCCTTGCTCCTCCAGCGCGACGATGTCCTTGCGCTTCTTGTTGAGCAGGTATTTCGCGACTTCCTCGTGAGTGCGGATGTCAATGCGGTTGATCTGCTCGCGATTGACGGCCAATTGCAGCATGCGCATGACCTCGATCGAGACGCTCTCGCAAGTTTTGACGTGGCCGGTGCCTTTGCAATGGCCGCAGTCCTGGAAGGCGCTGCGTTTGAGCGACGGACGGATGCGCTGGCGCGTCATCTCGATGATGCCGAACTGCGAGATGCGCAGGATCTTGGTGCGGGCGCGATCGCGGCGCACGGCGTCGCGCAAGGCCTTCTCGACGCCGCGGCGATGGCTTTCCTGGCGCATGTCGATGAAGTCATTGGCGATCACGCCGCCGAGATCGCGCA
>SYHD01000093.1 GCA_005799265.1 Planctomycetia bacterium
CTTGGCATGCCCGATGTGCAAATAGCCGTTGGGCTCAGGCGGGAAGCGCGTACCGACTCGACCGGCATACTTGCCGGTCTTGATGTCGTCTTCGATGATTTGGTGGATAAAATTCAAGGAAGGGGCGGGTTCATTCGCGGCCATGATGATGACTCCGTGGGAATTAGCCACGGATGAAACACGGATGAAACACGGAAAAAGCGATTGTGAATGTTCTTATCCGTGGTTCATTTGTGATTCATCCGTGGCCGTTATCTTACCGCCGCCAGGCACTCATCCCAATAGAGTTTCGTCCCATGATGCAATCTGGCCCCGACCTGGATGATGACCTTGTGAGCCAAGAAACACGCGGCTCGTGCCGCCTTCTCCGGGGCGACGCCGTGGGTGATGCCGTAGAGAAAGGCGCCCGCGAGCATGTCGCCGGCGCCGGTCAGGTCCTTCGGTTCGCTCTTGAACGCGGGCACGTGCGTTTCAACACCGGCGTGGCGAAGGTAGACACCGTGCGGGCCGTGCGTGACGACTAGGGAGGGGATCTTGGTCTTGAGCTTGGCGAACGCTTCGTCGGCGGTTTTCGTTTGCGCGACGGCGCAGGCTTCGCTCTCGTTGCAGAAAAACAGGTCGGCCTGGGCGAGCGCTTCATTGAGCGCGTCGCCGAAGACGTTGACGATGAACGCATCAGAGCAGGTGATTGCGATCTTGGTGCCGTGCTTCTTCGCCAGTTTGATTGCCTCGCGGATCGCGGTTTGGCCGGTGGCTGGGTTGGCGAACACGTAGCCTTCGATGAACAGCCAATCGCTGTTCTTGATGCGATTTTCATCGACGTGCTTGGCGGCCAAATGGCTCGACACCGCCAGGCAAGTTCGCATCGTGCGCTCGGCGTCGGGGGTGATGACGCAGACGCAGGTTCCGGTCGCCTCGTTGACGATGATCGGGTTGCCGATGTCGATGCCGAGTTCTTCGAATTCGCTGGAGTAGAAGAGGCCGTAGCGATCATCGCCGACGCAGCCCATGAAAGCCGCGTCGCCGCCGAGTTGCGAGAAGGCGATGGTCGAGTTGGCGACCGAGCCGCCGGAGACGAGGCGAGGCTCTTGTTTTTGATAGCGGGTCAGCAGCAGCTTCTGCTCGTTGAGATCGACGAGCCGCATGGTGCCGCGCTCGAAGTTGAGTTGCTTGAACTCGTCGTCGTTGACTTCGAGGAAGATGTCGACGATGGCGTTGCCGAGGCCGCAGAGCTGAAATTCGCGTGGCATGGGGTTCTCTTTCTCCCCTCTCCCTCTGGGAGAGGGGTCGGGGGTGAGGGTGCGTTTTCGGTTGCGATGCAAAAACGGGGATCAGGAAATGGCGTCGAGACCGTCGTCGCTCGGCCCTCACCCCCGGGCCCTCTCCCAGAGGGAGAGGGGAGAAATTCACGCGTGCGGCAGCGTGAACGCCGCCTCAATGCGCCGCAATGTCTCCTTCTTGCCGAAGATCACGAGGCACTCGAACACGCCCGGCCCGACCATGACGCCCGTGGACGCGACCCGCAAGGCATGGTTGAGATCGCCGCCTTTTATCTGCTTGGCCTCGCTGAACGCGTGTAGCTTCGCTTCGAGCGTCGGCACGTCGAATGGCTCGGTCGATTTCAACACCTCGGCGAACTCGCGCAGCGCTTCGGGCATGCCGTCCTTGTGCAGGCGTTGTTTGACGGCTTTCGGATCGTATTGCGGATCACGAAAGAAGAACGCGGCATAGTTGAGCACGTCCGCGAAGATTTTCAGGCGATCACCGCACGCGGTCACGACCTTGGCGATCCTATCGCGATCGGGCGTAGCGCCCACGAGGCCCGCGCGTTGCAGGATCGGGATGACGCCGTCGATCTTGCGCTCGAGCGGGGCCGACTTCGCGTATTCGCCGGCGACCCAGAGCAGCTTCTGCGGATCGAAACTCGCGGGCGATTGGTTGACGCGGTCGAAGCCGAAGTTTGCGATCATCGTCTCCAGGGGCATGATCTCCGTTTTGTCATCGAGCGACCAGCCGAGCCGGCCGAGATAGTTAATCAGCCCTTCCGGTAAATAGCCCATGACGCGGTAGAACTCGACCATCACCGGATTGAGCGTCTCGTTTTTCTTGATCTGCTCGTCGGTCCAGTCCGCGGGCACGGCGTGGACGGCACGCAGCAGGGCGATCACCTCGGGCGTCACGAATTTGTGTGCGTCGCGCTTGCTCAGCTTCTTGTTCGAGTTCGGCGCATTGACCACCGGCACATGCGCGAACACCGGCGGCGGCACGCCCATTGCCTCGTAGATCAGCACCTGCGGCGGCGTGTTGGACAGGTGCTCCTTGGCGCGGATGATGTGCGTGATCTTGAGCGCGATGTCATCGACGACCGTCGCGAAGTTGTACAGCGCGCTGCCGTCGGAACGCAGGATCACCGGATCGTTGATCGTGTTCGTCTGCACCTCGACTTTGCCGCTGATCTGATCGTCGATAACGACCGTGCGATTCTCCGGCACTTTCAGGCGAATCGAGGCCGGCTTCTCCTTGAAAAGGCGCACGGCATCGACGGGCGAAAGGGTTCGATCCTTGCCGCGATGTACGTACGATTGCTTGGCGCTTTCAGCTTGCTTGCGAAGAACGTCGATCTCGTCCTTGGTCATGTAGCAGGGATAAGCGTGGCCCGATTCCAGTAGCTTCATGGCGGCGTCGCGATAGAGATTGCCGCGTTCCGCCTGGAAGTACGGGCCGTGCGGGCCGCCGATGCCGGGGCCTTCATCCCAGGTGATGCCGAGCCATTGAAAGCCGTCCAGGATCGGTTGCAGGGCTTCGGGTCGATTGCGTTCGGCGTCGGTGTCGTCGATGCGGAGGATGAACTGGCCGCCGTGTTTCTTGGCATAGAGCCAGTTGAACAGGGCCGTGCGCACGCCGCCGATGTGGAGGTAGCCGGTGGGACTCGGAGCGAAACGGGTGCGTACGGTCATGCGTTGCCAGTGGCTAAGGGTTGGCGACCTCGATACTCCACGATTGCTGCGCTACGCGTTCAAGATGGTTTCGTTTCGGGTTCCTGTGCTTCGGCTTCCGAGTCCAGACCGTTGCTTCCGGATTCCTGAGTCCGGCGAGCTCGGCCTTCGACGAGCGTCACCATGATTCCCTCTTCGGCGATCTTGTTGTGCTGGTTGACAATCCAGCGCTGCCAGGTGATGACCCCGCGCTTGCCGCGCGAGCGTTCTTGTTTTTCCAGGATCTTCGTGCGCATGCGGATGGTGTCTCCCATGAAGACGGGTTCGAGGAACTTCCACTCCTTGATGCCCATGAAGGCGAGCGTGCGGATTGGCGGGCACATCAAACCCAGACCGCTGCCCATCGCGAGGACCAACATGCCGTGCGCGATCGGTCTGCGAAATACAGTTGTCTTGCAGAATTCGTGATCCACGTGAATGGGATTAAAATCGCCGGAGATGCCCGCAAAGTTGACGATATCTGCCTCCGTCACGGTGCGGCCGAGCGATTCCCATTCCTGGCCCACTTGTACATCATCGAAATACAAGTGCATGGCGGTGTACGACATGGCTCTCCTCCTGCGTGATTGCTTAGCTCTGCGCGACGACAGGCGAGCGCTAAACGAATATACTCTTACGCTGCCCCTTCCGGCAACAATGGCTGCGGTTTTCGGTCGTGCGGATTAATGCCGACGTAAACAATCTCGGCCTCGGTCACTTGCAACAGGTCGGCGCCGCGTTCGGATTCGACGGCGACGTGCATTGTGATCGACGTACGGCCCATCTTCACGAGGCTCGTCCTGAAGCTAACGACGTCGCCGACGAGCACGGGCTGATGGAACTCAACGCGGTTGATCGCGACCGTGACGAGGAACGGCAACACCCCGCCTGCTTTCGCCACCGCACGCCGCGCGCCGATGGCGCCCGCCGAGTCGATGTGGCTCAGAATGACGCCGCCGAAGATCGACCCCAGCGGATTGGTGTCGCGCGGCATCATGACGACACGGATGGCGACGTACGGTTCGATCATGTAATCACTCACGCCGATTGCGGCTTAGCGCTCGCGCGGCGCCGCGCAAACGATCAACCGAATGCGGTTATTTCCCCAGTTCGCGCCGCACAATCTTGACGCCCTCTACCATGCTCACAAGTTTCTTCTGAGCGATGAAGCGGGCGGTCTGCGAGAATCCACAATCGGGCGTCACATGCAGGCGCTCCGGTTCGATGTATCTTAGGGTTTGGCGCAGTCGTTGGGCCACTAGTTCCGGCGGTTCGATCCAAGTATTTTTGACATCGACCAGGCCGACCGCGACCTCCATCGGCGCCGAGATTTGCTTGACCAGCTCGATCTCGGCCATTTCCCGGTTTGCGAATTCGAGGGCGAGCTGCTGCACCTTGGCCTTCGCCAGGTGTGGAAACAGCGGTGCGTAGCTGCGCCAGCCGACCGCCCGGCCCCGATAGTTGCCGAAACACATGTGCATGCTGATTTTAGCTTTCACGCCGGCGACGGTGCGTTCGATGATGTCGAGAAATTGCTCGGGATGCTGCGGATGGCAGGCGAAGCTCGGCTCATCAAGCTGGATGAAATCGACGCCCGCCTCCGCGAGCTTTTTCATCTCGTAATTGACGATCGGTAAAAGCGCCGCGGTGACGGCTTCGCGATTACGGTAAACTTCGCCGACCTGGATGCAGCCCGCGAGCGTGAATGGGCCTGGGACCGGAACCTTGACGGCGGCGTTCGTGAATTGCCTCAGCCGGCGGTACTCCTCGACAAGCCCCAGCCCGCGCGGCGCTGCGAGAGGCGCGACGCAGACGTAGCGGCTGCGCTGATCGTGGGCGGGCGCGCCCCAATGCCGCGCGCTCGGCAACGGCTTAAGTCCTTCGAGAAAGTCGTAGAAGCCAAGGTTGAAATCGACG
This sequence comes from Planctomycetia bacterium, assembly GCA_005799265.1. Classification (GTDB taxonomy): domain Bacteria; phylum Planctomycetota; class Planctomycetia; order Gemmatales; family Gemmataceae; genus SIAQ01. Next base: position 4,893 of record SYHD01000093.1, read on the forward strand.
CGCTGCATCTCGCCGTCGGTGACGATGTCGGCGCCTGCCCGAAGCTGATCGTCGATGGCGAGCCGTACCGCGTCGCCCAGGGCCTCCGCGCGATCGTCCGTGCCGAAGCTGTCGGGGTGGCGCGCGACATCCGCGCAGAATTTCGCATACCAGCCCGGAAAGGACCAGCTGCCGATGACGGTGGCGGGTATGATTGGCGTCATGGTGATGATGGGTGGCAAGTGGGCGAATCGGTGATTATGTTAGTTGGGTGGCATCGATTGACCAACCCCTGCCGTTTTTGTTTAGCGCTCGGATCGCGCCGCGCGAACGCTAAACGAATCAATCCGGACCTCAATCCATGATTATTCCCGCCAACCTCCGTTCCCAGTTCCCCGGCCTGACCAACCGCCCCGAGGCTGTCTTCTTCGACGGCCCCGCCGGCACGCAAACGCCGCAGCGGGTCATCGATGCCGTCGTTAGCTATTTCACGAACACCAACGCCAATCACGGCGGCGTCTTCGCCACCAGTGTCGAGTCCGATCGCATTCTCGATGGCGCCCATCAAGCGATGGCCGATCTACTTAACGCGCCGTCGCCACACGAGATCGTCTTCGGCAACAACATGACCTCGTTGGCGTTTCAGATGAGCCGATCTCTGGCCAGGGTATTGAAGCCTGGCGACGAGATCATCGTGAGCCGGCTCGACCACGACGCCAACGTCTCGCCCTGGACGCTGGCCGCGCGGGACGCCGGGGCGACGGTGCGCTGGATCGATATCCATCGAGAAGACTGCACTCTCGATCTCGACAGCTTTCGCAAACAGCTATCGAGTAAGACGAAGTGGGTCGCGGTCGGCCTGGCGTCCAACGGCGTCGGTACGATGAACGACGCAGCCACGATCACGCTCGAGGCAAAACGCGTCGGTGCGACGGTCTTTCTCGACGCCGTGCATTACGCTCCGCACGGCCCAGTCGACGTGCAGGCGCTTGGCTGCGATTTTCTCGCCTGCTCGGCGTACAAGTTTTTCGGCCCGCACGTCGGCGTCCTGTGGGGCCGGCGCGAATTGCTCGCATCGCTGCCCTGCTACAAGGTGCGGCCATCGTCGAATGACCTGCCGGGCAAATGGATGACCGGGACGCAAAATCACGAGGGCATCGCCGGGGTTGCCGCCGCGGTCGAGTATCTCGCGGCGCTGGCCGACGGGCAGGCTGATCGCCGGGCGAGGCTCCGGCAGGCGATGACATCCATTCAGAGTTACGAGCAAACGCTGAGCAAGCATTTGCTGACGGGATTGGCGAGCCGACCGCGCTTCCGCGTCTGGGGCGTGCGCGACCTGAATCGACTTTGCCAGCGCGTGCCGACGATCTCAATCACCTGCAAGGATGTGTCGCCGGCCCATCTGAGCGCCTACCTTGCCAGCAAACAAATCTATTCTTGGGCCGGCAATATGTACGCGGTCGAAGTGTCCGAGCAGCTCGGCCTGGAAGCGACAGGCGGTTTCGTTCGTCTGGGTATGGTGCATTACAACACGATCGCCGAGATTGATCGCCTGTTGAAGGCATTGGACGACCTGGGCTAAACGCGACGCGGAGCGTCGCGCCACA